>CABVSA010000107.1 GCA_902500805.1 uncultured Nitrospira sp.
GACCCGCGGCTTATGAGTCCGCTGCTCTACCAACTGAGCTACACCGCCACGTCAGAGACGAACAGAGCCCCTGATGATAGCCGAAGTCGGTTGTTGGTGTCCACCGCTGGGATGACAGAATGTTTCATTCCGTCTGGATGCTGTGATCTCAAACCTGATATGGTCCCGTGTTAAGAGGAGACGAGAGGTCGTATGTCGATTGGAAATGCCCGTGCTGTGGTTATCACTGGGGCGTCGACTGGTATCGGGGCGGCCTGTGCGCTCCATCTTGATCGATTGGGGTTTGCTGTCTTTGCCGGGGTGCGGAAGCCAGAAGATGGTCAGGCACTTCAAAAGATCAGCTCCGATCGACTCATTCCGATTTTGGTCGATGTGACCGATCAGCCATCCATTCAGCGCGCTCTCGCGATTGTTGCAGAGCGATGTGGGGCAAACGGTTTGTATGGGCTTGTGAATAATGCCGGGATTGCAGTGCCGGCGCCACTCGAAACCATCCCGCTTCCTGATTTTCGGCGGCAACTCGACGTGAATGTGATTGGACAGCTCGCCGTCACGCAAGCGTTTCTTCCACTGATCCGTCAAGCCCGTGGTCGCATTGTGAACATGGGCTCGATCGCAGGACGTTCCACAATTCCGATGATGGGGGCCTATTCAGCCTCAAAGTTTGCACTGGAGGCGATGACGGATGCCTTGCGACTGGAGGTGCAGCAGTGGGGTATCCAGGTGTCGATTATCGAACCCGGGGCGATCACAACACCGATCTGGGCTAAGTCCGCTGCTGATGCCGCCGAGCGAGAGGCCGTGATGGAATCGGAGCTTCAAAGGCTGTATGAGCCGACGGTGGAAGCGGTGCGCAAGGTAGTGGGCGAGGCGGCGAAACGAGCTATTCCGGCGGACGTTGTCGCGAAGACAGTTGAGGACGCCCTGACGGCTCCTGTACCCAAGACCCGCTACTTGGTCGGCACGGATGCAAAGATTCGTGCGGTCATCGGGCAAATTCTTCCGGACCGGATCATGGACCGTCTCCTCACGGCCGTCCTCAAGCTCCCTCACTGACTCCCTGGCGTTGGTTTTGGGAGTCCAATCCCAAGATCTTGCTTTGAGATGTCGAATGAAAAGCGGAGCTGGAGCGCGAGATATTTTTGCACAAGTCCCGCTCGATCCAGCGGTTGATCTTGTTCGTGATAGACCGCGAATTCCATGTTGCGCCAGCGTAGGGCGAGTCCGATGATCCAATCCAATTCGGTCGGGCTGGCCTGGTTTCCCCCATCTCGATCCGTCAGCATATTCACGTCGCCATAGAGCACGATCTTGTTTTTATAGAGATCGAGGTCGGCATGGGCGACATACCGGAAGAGCGCTCGGCCGGTATTGTCGGGTCTGGCGAAATAATTCCTGTTATGAAAGAGCCAGCCGGCTCCGGCGTAGACCGTCAGATTTTGATTGGGGAACATCCGTCTCCAGCCTGATACATCCTGAACCGCCTGAAATTTGGCGGTGACCAGACCATCGGCATATTCTTGTGTGAGGCCTTTCCGATCAATCGGGACATCGCGTTCGTATTGGAGACGCCAATTGACGTGGCCGAGCACGCCGGTGAGGGCATAGGTCCCGTCCCATTCGCTCAATTCGATCCAACCGTTCGTCCGGTCGGAGAAAAAATTCTGGTCTGTATAGAACGTCAGGTATTGCTTGTAGAGATCGGTTTCCAGGTGGAGCATATGGCGCATTCCCACCAAACCGGTATTGTCCGGCCTGGCGGTGAACGTACGATTCGAAGCGAAGGCGCTGGTGAGAAGATAGCCGGCAAAGAGCGATTCTTCGGCTGCTCGACCATTGGGATCACCCATGGAGGGGAGCGGACGTCCGTACTTTTCAAGGGCCAATGCCTGTGGAGTACACATCAAGTGGAGGCTGAGTGCAAGGCCTGCCGTGAGGATCGTCGCGGTGCGGACAGTGAGGGAAATCATGGAGCGCCGTGACGGTGACGTATCAGCCGGAGGCCGCCGCTACTGACAGGAATCAAAAATGTCTTCACAGTCGTTGGATGCATCAAATGTCGGAGGGACAAAACGGTAGTGAACATCCACGACACGATCATCAGTCAGGATGACGGTGGCCCAACAGCCATGGCGAATGGTTGCAAAGCTCCCTTTCCCAACCGGCCGAGATTCTTCCAGAATCGGGGCTTCTCGGTAGTATCGCAGAAAGGTTCGTTCACCGTCCGAGGTTTCCTTTTGAGGTGTCCCGGCACAGGCAAGGATTGCTGACTTGGTTTTCCCCACCATACGCTGTTGATTGGAGTATTCGCCAACTTGGGCAGGTGTGCTGCAACTTGTCAGCCATATCTGCACGATGCCCAGGAGCATCAATGCGAGGAGATTCTGTCGCATCATGGCAACCATTGTTGTTGGGGAATAATAATGGGAAAGCCACCACATTGAAGGTGCAGTCGAAACAAAACGCGAACGGTGTGACAAGCCACTAAGTCGATCAACCGACCAGGTCTGGATTGAGGCGGGTCATCGGTTTGACCGAGATGGCCTTGATCTCGTTGTAGACAATGGTGCGGCCAACTTGACGGAGACGATTGAAGACACCTTCCACGATCACTTGATCGCCTTCATGAACCTCAAGCTGGCCAAGGCTCACGACCTTGAGGGTGCCGGCTTGATCTTGGAGGAGGAATCCGTAGGCGGGCTGTCCCTGGCGATTGGTTGCCAGCTGGACATTCATGACCTTGCCGGTGACGACGACGTCCTGATGATCGTATTGCTCTGGGTGCGCCAATAGTTCTGCAATCTCAATGAGACCACTTGCGAGGGCCGGCGTTGTGCCGGGTGTCAACATCCATAACATGAAAAAGAAAAGAAACGCTGTCAAAGAGGTCACAAACGGTTGTCGCCTGATGGTCTGAGTTGTCATGGCTGGGGGTAATTATACCGAACCGCCGGTGATTGGCAAGATCGAAAGTTCACCATTTGTCGGATGACCGGCCGCTGACGTCCTCTCCGACAAAGTTATGGAGAATATGCCGTTGGAAGTCGGTGATTTCCCCCTGACCGGACTCTGTTGACGGAGAGGGAAGGTCTCCGGCCTTCGGCGTGGGCATCGATCGTTTCAGTAACTCCTCATCCAACGCGGCGTTGCTGGTATCCAGATCCTTTTGAATTGAGACCAGCCGTTGGAGACCGAATAAGGTTCGGGTCGTTTCGGTATGGATCGCGCTGGAACTGGCGCCATACACGAGCGAATTCCAGAACTTGGTCTCCGTCGCTTCTGATATTCCCATCATCGCATAGATCTCAAGTTTTTCGATCAATACGGATTCTGTGCCTTCCAGCCCGTCGTACGTGGCAATCGATCGCTCAATCGGAGTCTGGGAGAGGGTACGCAGGGTGGCTTGCCATATCTCGGGTGACGGAACGGGCGATCCGCTTACCGGGGTGTCTGAACACCTGGCTTGGGTCGCCAGCAGATACAGGGAGAGGAATTTGACCTTGCGTGCAGCAAGGGTCCCGGCTGGAATACCCCAAATGTGGCCGATCTCGTGGTCTTGCAGGGTGGTCGAGTCGGAGGTCCGGCGCTCGCGCTCTGCCAAGGCCAGGCGCTTTCTGAATCGTTCAACAAAGCGAAGCTGCATCTGCATCTCGACGACCAAACGATGCTTCAGGTACTCCTCAGCGACGATTTCGTCCTTCTCCCACTGTTGTTCCAAGATCCGTAACGTCGTGGACGGGACTGCGGAACGAGCCTGTGCGCTGAGCGCCGCGATCGTTTCCGATGAGACGCCTCGATCGGTGAGGAGCACAGCGGCACGGGCGGCGAATGCGGAGGCCGTCTTGATGAGATGCTCAAGGGCGACACATTGCAACCAGGTTCGCTCTCGTCGGAGCCTGGCTCGTCGACGGTATTCGTTCCGGCGGTCGACCATGGCCATGATGGATTCCTGGGTCATGGTCGTGACGGGTTTCTTGCCAGAGACACAGCGAGGGTCCGGTCGATCTGCCACCATGAACAAGATTTCGTCCTGCGTGACATCGAGATACTGTAACAGCAGTAAGCGGAGGATAATCCGTCCCTGAATCGGCAGGTTGGCGATCGCCTCCTCAATGATCTCAACGGTGAGGGGGGAAGATGCGAGTGTTGGTGTCATGGTGTTCCGGTTAGCTGATACACAAAAAGCTGATGACTTGTTGGTGCGGTGTCCTGTTGTGGTTCGTTGATCCGGCAGCGATGCCGATTATGCCGTACCGGCTTTCTGCTGGGAAGCTTGCTCCAGCTGACCCGCGACATATTCACGAACATCCTGGATCGTTCCGCTGATGAACATCTCGCGCGGAATTTCCACCCGGACGAGCCGGGATGGATCGATCCCTTTGTCCTGGGCATACTGCTCATCGATATACAGACTGACCGAGCCATCAGGAAAACGCAGGGCATAGAGGGAAGTCGTATCAGCCATGGCGACTCACTTGCTTGATCGTTCTGTCTGTACTGGTACCATAGGGTTCGTCGAACTGTCAAAAGCATGGACTGACGTCAACTCAAGCCTGGGAGTCTATCGCGTGAGGGGTACTTTCCTTGGTGCGATGAGATCGTCGCTAAAAAATAAAGGGCCTTCGGTCGGATGACCGAAGGCCCTCGTCCATACTGATATCCCTGGCACTTAGCCGCCGAGCGTATCGAGCGTTTCCTTAAGACTTCTGCGGACGCAGGTGAAGATCGGGGTATCCCGCAAGGTATATCGTGATCCTTCCGTCTCCCGTAGGGCCATCACCAGGTCAAGGAAATCTTCCGGCTTGTCGCTTTCAAACGCGACGACCCACTCCTGATCATCCAACCCAAACGAATAGGTGGTATTCAGCTTCACTGAGGGAAACCGATGACCCACTTCGATATGCTCGTCCATCATACCCTGGCGAGCCGCCTTGGTCAGGAGGAACCACTCACGTGTTTTGAGAAAGGGATACACAAAGATGTACTTGCTCTTCCCTGGTACGACCGTGAGCCGCTTCCCTTCCTGTCCCGCATGTGAATGATTGTCGACATAGATGGATCGCTTGGTGATGGCCAAATACGAATAGGGAGTCGAGAGATATTGCCCAAGACCGGAAGCCAGCATCTTGGCGGTCATATCCTGAAACAGGTCGAGATCGTAGCTGATGCGCCACAGCATAAAGTCACAATCCCCTCGGATCCCGACGGTGGAATAGGGGACGACCAACACCTTGCCGTTAAAATCTTCGACCGCACGCAAGAACTCCTGTTTGCCCTGGGTGCGCACATCTTCTGGGAGCCGTCGCCATGCCGGGTCCACTTTGTAGAACGCAAAATTGACGAACTGACGCCGAGGCGCCGGCGTAGAAGGGGGGGTCTCCGGAGTCGACATTACAAAGCTCCTTTAGTAAATTGAGAGGCAGTACTCTTTGTAGTTTTCTTTCGTTTAGCATTTCCCCTTCCGTGTTGTCAACCGGAGGACCAGGCGAAGAGGTATCGATTGACAAGGTCAAATCGTTCTGTGACCCGCTGGCAGATGGGGGTTTGGACTTCTGCGGTGCTTGGACAGACTGTCACAGGCCTGCTGAGTTTCGTCGGCCTTGCGGTTGCGATTGAGGTGAGTCCGACGCCGACCACATTCAAGTTGCATTGGATCGCGGAAAACAAGCGGCGGCACAACACCACTCGCCTGAAACCTTGTACCGGCGATTCGGCGGCATCGATTCAGTACTAGCCGAAGGCGTTCTCCTGACGAAGCTTGGGGGCCTGTCGGTGTTGGCCGCTCATATGGCGTTACGAGGAATTGAACCAAGCGCGGCCGATGTCGCCCACGTGATCGAGGCCTCCACCATGCTTGTCAGCGCGACGATCGTCGGAGAGCGTCCGGACTTTGCCGTGAACAGTTACATGGTTCTCGATCAGGAGGGAAGAACGATCAAGCCGTTCACAGTACGAGTCGATGGCCAAGCCGATCGTCGGACAACCTGGCCCGAGTCGCAGAAATTTCTCGCCAAAATTGTTGCGACATTCCGCTACAATGATTTTGACCCGAACGCCAGGACGACGATCACGATCTTTCCTGCCGGTGGAGGAGAGGTCCGTGTCTTGGTTGATTTTGCGCACCTTGAATAGGGACTCGTAACGGCCTATGCCAACGTCTGCTTCATCTGCTCGTACGTGTATGGCTGAAACCATTGCCATTGGTTCGGAGTTGCTGGTCGGGGGGCGGGCTGATAGTAATTCACTATTTATCGCGGAAGCTCTTGCCGCAATCGGTGTGGAAGTCCGGTTTAAATCTATTGTCGGTGATGATGAGGGCGATATCGGGCGCGCGCTCACGATCGCCCGGCAACGGGCCGGTATTGTGATCATGACGGGAGGGCTTGGCCCTACGGTTGATGATTGCACTCGAGAAGCCGTCGCAGCGGTGACGGGTTCCCGTCTGGCTCGCCGCAAAGAAGCGCTTGAGGGCATGACGGCTCGCTTGGCGCAGTGGGGGAGAGTGCCGAATCGAGGGCAGTTGCGACAGGCGCTGATTCCCGCCAAGGCCATTGTCTTGCCCAATCCGGTCGGGTCTGCACCGGGATTTGCCCTTCCCTGGAAGGGGACGTACATCGTGACGCTGCCGGGTGTACCAAGTGAAATGCGAGCCATGATGCAGGAGACGGTCATTCCCTTGATCGTGGACCGACTGAAACAATCGAAGCACGTACGGCCTCATCCCATCAGCCGGGTGATCTTTCAGACCTGGGGATTGCCGGAGGCGGAAGTGGATACTAAATTGCAGGGAGTGCTTTCCAAGCGGGAACCGATCGCACTGGGGCTGCTGGCTTCGCCAAATGGGGTGCTCGTGTCGTTGACGACGAGCGCCCGGCGTTCGATTAAGGCTCAGGTACTCACCTCGAAAATCGAAGAGGTGCGTCGGCGCTTGGCGGAGTGGATCTATGCTGAAGGACAGGACACGATGGAAGAGGTCGTCGGGCGATTATTGGTTGAACAGCACCGCACGATTGCGGTTGCCGAGTCCTGCACCGGCGGGCTGATCGGCCATCGGCTCACCCTGGTACCGGGATCCTCGGCCTATGTCGATCGCGGGGCGATCTGTTATAGCAATCAAGCCAAGACAGAGATGCTTGGGGTGCCAGCGAGTCTCATCACACAACATGGAGCCGTCAGTCGTGAAGTGGCGCAAGCCATGGCGACGGGGATGCGTGAACGTGCCGGGGTCTCGGTGGCCTTGTCGGTCACGGGGATCGCCGGACCTGGTGGGGCAACGGACACGAAGCCGGTCGGCTTGGTCTATGTGGGGCTGGATGGAGGAGCGGGCGAGTCGCTCACAAAAGAATTCCGGTTCCATGGCGACAGGTCAGTCATCAAACAGCGGTCTTCACAGGCAGCGTTGGACTTGTTGCGCCGGTGGCTTCTTGAGAGGGGACAAATATGATGCGGGCATTTTTGGCTATTGAGATCAGTGATGAGATCAGAACGGCGATTCTCCAGGTTCAGCATGACATCAAGGAGCGGCTTGCGGCTCATCTCTCCAAGGAAATCCGCATCGCCTGGGGTCAACGGGATTCGTTTCACCTCACGATGCGGTTTCTCGGCGACATGGAAAAGCAGCGCATCGATCCGTTACGCGAAGCGATGGCGAAGATTAGGCAGTCTCATCCGACCATTCAGATTCCTCTCGATCGGCTCCAGGCGTTTCCGAATGTCCTGAAACCTCGGGTGCTGTGGGTGGGACCATCCGAGTCCTGGCTTCAGAGCGAAACAGCCAAGCGGTTAGTGGAGTTCCATCAAGCGATAGAAGCCTGCTGCCACTCCTTCGGGTTTGCCTCGGATGAGAAACCCTTCAGTCCGCATCTGACTGTGGCGAGGATTAAGACTGGAGAACGATTGGTCGGGCCGCTGTTGGCTCAAAGTGGCGTGTATGAGCGTCGCGTCTCGCTAGGAACGATGACAGTCGGGCCGGTTGTACTAATAAAAAGCCAGCTGCGTCCGACGGGACCGGTGTATACGAAGCTGTGGGATGTAGTGTGAGGCGGTGGTGATTTGTGCTGGTGATGACTGGAAGCATGTTATGCGGATCTGCATAAGACCCTGTGCGAAATGGACCCATAGCCGCATCGCATTCAAACGAGAGAAGGTGTGGCATATTGTTTGCGGTCGTCAGCAGTGTGTTACACGGACAGAAACTGACAGATCCGTTTCTTGTACGGATCGGCCTAAACATAGTTAGAACTCATTGCACTGACAGATGCCCCCATTTCCAAGGTCAGTCGAACTTAAGCTTGCTCGCGCTTCTGAGCAGGTACGCGTTCTCGACGAGGCTGTCACTTCTTGGGCCGTTGCAAACCCCCTTGTAGCTACGTGCGAGCTAAGAGAAGGCCGATTGGGATTTCGCGTTACCCAACAAGAGTTTTTGCAGCCGGCCCCGCTTGAGAATTGGGGTTTGCTGGCCGGTGAGTGCATTCACAACTTGCGCAGCGCTCTTGACAATCTGGCGTTCGCACTTGCCCACCTCAACCGTGATCCGCCTGAGAGGCCAAAAGGAATCGCGTTTCCCATCTACACAGAGAAGGTCTTGTTCGAAAAGAATGGTCGAAAGAACATTGATCAGCTTCCCCAGGCCGCAGCTTGTCTTGTCCAGAAGCTGCAGCCATTTCAACGAGACGGTTCCGCCGCCCTTGGCACACCGGAGAGAGATGCCCTTGTGCTTCTGCAGTGGCTAAGCAACAACGACAAACATCAGATTCCATCAGTCGTTCTAATTGCGCCAACTGAGATCTCTCACAGCTTCAGCGCCACCTTTCAGTCCGAAGACGATGCAGCGGAAAATGTGCCTCCGGATACAACGATCTGGGCAGGGCCGCTAAGGGCTGGAGCAGTTCTACTTGAATATCGGACGAAGCATCCTCTGGCATCGGCAGGCGGAAGGTTCGAAGGCAAGGCGATCGTCGCACTTCAAATAAACTCAGAGCCCCAGGCTATCGTCCCAGTGCTGCAAGCGTTGACCCAGTACGTCGGTCTAGTCTGTGCTCAATTCGGCCCCTTCTTCGCACCACTGCAAAGATGAGTTCTAACTCTTCCGCGGCTCGCGCGCGTGGTTCCGGACGCGAAGCGCGTCCCGAACCAGCGGCTGCACCGGGAAACAGTATGCGGTCGGATATCTTTGTGGAAGACAGTATGGGGTCGGATACCTTTATAAGGAGCGCTCGCTGATGCGTTCATCTGGACTCTCGGTTGTTCTGCACATACAGGCCGGCGACATGGGTTACTCTTCGCCGACTTGTTTGAGGATGATACTAGAGAGATCGTCACTGACAAAGAAGCCGCTGCTCCTCATTGCATCAAGGAGAGGTCTCACTCCTGAGAGCAGGCCACGCTGTTTTGCCACCACGAGCAAACCGAGCAATCCTACAACTCGGCATCCTTCGTGTTCGGCGAGTCGTCGAGCTGTAGCATCATCCAGGACCACGATGGCATCGACTCCGATCTCCTGTGTGAGGACGATGGCTTCGGCTTCTCCTAAACCAACTCGGGTGTGAAGGCGCTCGACCTGCGCTTGATTTGTGACTGTGCGGTGTGTGATCCAGTCGGCCTGAGCGATCTCACTGCTTCCGGGACGACCTGCCGCGAGGCTCACGCTTTCTGCATAGACGGCCTCAGGAATGACAATGTGATCAGCCAGTTGACGCAATACGCTGAGCGAACTGATTCGTGCCAGGGTGATCAACGGGCTGGAGTCAAGGACGAGAATCACACGGATGGAGGGGGTGGCGTGGCCAATGTCCGCAGATCGTCACGGAGTGTCTCTACCGAATAATCAAACCAGGGGATCTGGTATTGAGCCAAGAGGGCCGGGAAATCCGCTAACGAGATCTGGAGAAATTCCGCTGCGCGAGATCGCGAGATCTTGCCTCGGCGAACGAGATCCAATATCAGGGCTGTCTTGGCTTCTCGGCGTGCTTCGTCTTCTGTCCCGATCACTTGCAACAGCTCTACCGGGATGTCGATAGTGAGTGATTGCCCCATAGAAACGAGTCTAGCAGAGGCCCTTCTAAAAACCAAGTTTGAGGTCTGGAGTGTAAAGGCTGCGGTCTGTTATGCCTGATGCCCGGTTTGCAGGAGACAGTAGCAGCTTTCAGAAGTATGTTCATGGAGGAAGGGAGTTGGCGGCGGTTCCGATACGACGAACAATTCTCGCCTCATGTGGCGGTTGGCCGATCGGCGTATCCTTTTAGAGTACTTTGATTCAGCCCATTATGGCTCAAGGAGTGGAACCAGCGCCTGGTGGCCTTGCTGCTGAGCCAAGTCTACCGGGCGTTCTCCAGATGTCATTCTCGCCTGCTTGTCCGCGCCATGTCGAAGGAGAAGACTGACAATATCCTGATCCCCTCGATAGGCTGCGACATGTAACAACGTCACGCCACCAATCTGAACTTGTTCATTCACCTGCGCGCCCTTTGCCAAGAGTAACGCCACTATCTCTGGCCGTCCCTCTTGGACCGCGATAGAGAGCGGCGTGACGCCATCCTGACTTCTGGGATTCACCGCTGCACCTCGTTCGAGCAGCAGCGCCACCACGTCCGGACGCCCATGCTTGGCGGCGAGGTGGAGCGGTGTGATCCCACGCGCATCGGCTGATTCTGTATGGACGCCCTGTCCAAGAAAGGTCCCCACTCGGAGCAGATTCCCATCCGCCGCCGCTCGGCGGAGTTGCTCTTCCGGTGATGTGGTGCAGCCACTGATCAACAGCAGTGCAAGAGACCAGAGGACTCGTTTCCAATTCAGTGTATCCGACGTCATTTCATGCGCTCTTGGTTTCTAGAGGTGCGATGACAGAGAGTTCCGAGTCTCTTCACACGGTTTCAGCGTATGGCAGTCGCATGCCGGGGATTGCAGTCGACGCATTCCTGAATACTGTGGGCTATAGCTTCAGAAGCGCATAGAGTGTGCGGTGGCCTTGTTGACGAGCAAGATCGAGTGGGTGTTCACCCGATTGTGTCTTCGCACGTTTGTTTCCTCCATGCTTGAGCAGGAGCGACACGAGCTCTCGATTGCCATGATAGGCACCCAGATGCAAGGGGGTTTTCCCGTCTGCGGTCTGCGCGTTGATCGCCGCGCCTTTTTTCAAGAGAAGGGCGGCCATCTCGCGATAGCCTGCTGCGGTTGCGATGTGGAGGGGGGTCGCGCCATCAGGCGTGGATTGGTTGACCAAGGCGCCTTTTTCTAAGAGGAGTGTCGCGACGTCTCGGTGGTTGTTTTGCACGGCAAGGAAGAGCGGGGTTGCGCGGTTTCGTGCCTGTTGATTGATGGCTGCTTTCTTTTTCAGCAGCAGAGTCACAACCTCCCGATGGCCGTTCTGTGCGGCAACGTGGAGCGGGGTCACACCGTTCTGGACCGATTGGTTCACG
>CABVSA010000108.1 GCA_902500805.1 uncultured Nitrospira sp.
CTAAACCGGACACTTCACGTGCTACAAAAACCGGACAGATGATGTGCTAGCTACAAGGCTCGCCGGCTGCGTTGTGCGATGAATTATGCTGTGCTACGATTCTGCGCCATATGCAGGGAGAGACTGAATCGAGTTCGTTGGTGCCGTTTCAGGAGTGGCTGGATCGCATCGCCAGGCCGATTGAATTTGCAAGCCGAGATGATGGCGCCCACTTAAAGGCCATCACCAATCTGAGTGATTTCATCTCCACGCAAGTGCTGTCGGCTCTTCGCAGGCAGACGTATTCAAGGGCGATCGAAGCTCGTCTGATTTCACTCCGTGACCTCTTCGTTGATTTTTCATCGTCCCTTTCCCCGGATGAACAGCGTCGCCGATTGCATGCGGCGGGGTTGCACATCCGGGCTCTTCGAAAGGCCGTGCAGCAGCCTGCGGCTGCCCAGACGTTGCCGGCAGGATCTGTTCATGAAGCCGCATTGACTGATGGCGGACGAACCGAGCTCTGGCGCCTTTCTGTCAGATTCGCCAAAGGGGTTGGACCCAAACGCACTGGTGTCCTCCAACGGTTGGGCATCGAAACAGTAGAAGATGTGTTCTGGACCGTTCCCTGGCGGTATGAAGATCGATCGGTCATGACACCCATCGGAAATCTTGTCCCGGGGATGGTGGCGTCAATTTGCGGGATAGTCGGGAAGTGCGAACCAAAACGGACAAGAAATCGACGGCTGAGCATATTGGAGGTCGGCATCGAAGATCAGTCCGGTCGTCTGGAGGTGGTGTTCTTCAATCAACCCTATCTGGAAGATACCCTGACGGTTGGAACTCGTGTGATGTTGAGCGGGCGGGTGATCTCTGGCCGAGGGGACTGGATGGTGCCGCGAATGGATGTTGCACAGTACGAGGTCGTCGGAGAGGGGGGGGAATCGGCGCTGCATGTTGGACGAATTGTCCCCGTGTATCATGAAACCAAGGGATGGACATCTCGTCAGATGCGGGTGCTTGTACGGAATCTGTTGGCGGACCATGGGATGGATCTCATTGATCATTTGCCGGTACCGCTTCGGGCGAGACAGCGACTGATCCCGATCCATGAGGCATTCCAGGATGTGCATTTCCCAAGGGCAGGAACTGATGGCCATCTGTTGGAGCGAGGAAAGACGGCGGCCCATCGGCGGTTGGCATTTGAGGAACTGTTGCTGCTGCAACTGGCGTTAGCGTCTCGGCACCGATCGGTCCATGAAGAACGGAAAGAGGTACGGTTCAATCCCAGAACTCCCCTCCTAGCACAGCTGACCAGCCTCTTACCCTTTCGTCTCACGGCGGCGCAGGAGCGAGTCATTCGTGAAGTTTTTCGGGACATGATTTCCCCACGCCCCATGAATCGGTTAGTCCAAGGAGATGTGGGATCAGGAAAAACTGCGGTCGCGTTGCAGGCAATCGTGATGGCCTGTGGGTCAGGCTATCAAGCTGCCTTGTTGGCTCCGACAGAAATCCTTGCGGAACAGCATTACCGCAACCTATCAGGACTGTTGCAGGCCTTGGGACTGCAGGCGGTCTTAGTTCGTGGTGGTGAGAAAGCCTCGGTCAAGAATGTGCAGGTTGAACAGCTGGCTGCGGGTGATGTCAAAGTAGCAATCGGGACCCATGCTCTCCTGCAGCAAGGTGTCACATTCAAAAATCTTGGCTTGGCGGTCATCGATGAACAGCACAAGTTCGGCGTGTTGCAGCGAAAGGCGATGATCGAGAAGGGCTATAGGCCGGACGTACTGGTGCTGACGGCCACTCCTATTCCCCGCACGCTGGCAATGACCGCCTACGGGGATCTTGATGTGTCGGTCATCGATGCCCTTCCTCCAGGGCGTAAACCGGTGCGGACGTTCTTGTTTAGTGAGGGACAACGGCGGAAAGCCTACCAGATTGTGCGCGATGAATTGCGTGCCGATAAACAAGCCTACATCGTCTATCCGCTGGTGGAAGAATCGGAGAAGGTCGACCTTCAAGCGGCGATTCAAGGTGCTGAACAGTTGAAGAATGGAGAGTTTTCAGACTTTCGTGTCGGCCTGTTGCATGGACGCATGAAGGCGGTTGAAAAAGAAGCGGTGATGGCCGATTTTAAGTCTGGTACGATTCAGCTGTTGATCGCCACGACCGTCATTGAAGTTGGCGTGGATGTCCCGAACGCAACGGTCATCCTGATTGAACATGCCGAGCGATTTGGACTGGCACAGTTGCACCAACTGCGCGGTCGCGTCGGGCGCAGCAGCCATCAAGCCTATTGTCTGTTGATGGCACAAAACCTAGGACGGAGGAAAACGGAATCACGTAGACGGACTCTGGGCAGTGAAGAGTCGATGTCGGCGGCAGGGGAACGGTTGGAGGCGCTTGTCCGGTCAAACGATGGGTTTGTCATTGCTGAGGACGATCTGCGCATTCGAGGGCCTGGTGAGTTCTTTGGGTTACGGCAATGGGGTATGCCGGAGTTTCGCGTGGCCAACCTGGTGCGCGATGGTGATCTGCTGGAGCAGGCCAGGCAGGAGGCCTTTTCGCTGCTACAATCTGACCCAGGGCTGAAAGAGTCAGCCCATCAGGGATTGCGCGAAGCGATGCTCCGTAAGTGGGAGAAGAAGCTCGAGCTCGGATCAATCAGCTAGGACTGCCATGGGACTCTTTCAGCGAATCAAAGATGATCTGCGAACTGGGATCGCCACGCTCCGCCTCGGGACTGTTCATGCAGCGGGACGTGCGCTGGAAGAGACAGAACTGCTCCGTATGCGATTAGAACTCCGCAAGCTCGACCAGCAGTTGTCGGATCTGTACAAGGATATAGGCGAGCGGGCGGTGGATATGAAGGAGCGAGGCGAAACGGCAGAGCGTGTCGTTTACGATGCCGAGATCGTGCGTCTGGTCAAGGAGGTTGAAGTTGTGAAAGAGTCGCAGAAGAAGTTGGAAGCCGAGATGGAAGCCATTCGGAACGAGCAATGACCGAGCCGACGAAGCGGACACGGCGTTTGGCCGGCATCGATATCGGCACCCTCACCTGTCGGTTGTTAATTGCAGATCTCACCTCAGGGCATCCCCTCAAAGAACTTCAATCTGAACGGCGTATTCTCCGGCTAGGAGAAGGCGTCGATCAGATGAAACGGCTGAGCCCTGCCGCCATGGATCGTGTGATCCACTGTCTCCAAGAGTGGCGAAGCGTCATTGAGAGCTATCAGGTTGAAGCCACGGCGGTTGTGGCGACCAGTGCTGTTCGGGATGCCAGCAATCGAGCGGAATTCTTGGCACGGGTGAAAGCAGAGTGTGGTCTTGAGGTCGAACTCATCTCGGGCGAGGAAGAAGCGAGGCGGACCTTGCTGGGCATTCGTTCCGGATTGCCGATCGGAGTCACAGACATTCTGGCGCTGGATATTGGTGGAGGGAGTACCGAGTTCATCCTTGATCGGCCAGGACAGAAAAGGATCGTTCGCTCAATCGATATCGGCGTCGTCCGCCTCTGTGAACGACTTTTGCGTCACGACCCTCCGACTGAGGAGGAAGTGCGCCATGCACGTGAGTGGATCACGCGGGAGACGAAGTCGGCGGTTGCTGAGATGGATGACTATCGACAGGCCACGTTCGTCGGAACTGCCGGGACAGTCACAGCTCTGGCTGCCATGGCTCAGAAACTCCCTGCTTATGAGCCAGCACGCATCCATAGCTATGTGCTGAAGCTCGACCGGATCCAAGAACTCGAACAGACATTGCTGAGTCGAACGAAAGCCGAGCGAGTCGGGGTGCCGGGCTTGGAAAAGAACCGCGAAGAAGTCATTGCAGCTGGCGCGATTATTATTCGAACGATCATGGAGACGCTAGGTCGGGAGGAATGTATGGTGAGTGATTTGGGATTGAGAGAAGGGGTGCTGATTGATTTAGCGATGCGGATAGGATGATTTTGAGGATGACTGAAAATCTTCCGAGCCTAGAACTTAAACAGGTACGAGAAACTATTGAGAAGCTTCGCGGAGACGCCAAAGGCCGATTGTCATACAATCAGGTCCGAACGATTATTTCAGAATGGGCCCAAAGTGGTGTGTATCAGACCTATACGCTTCCGAAATCTCTGCCTGTTCACCGCGCAAGGCGACTAGAGGATGAAAAGTGGTTTAAATTGGTGCAGGACCTGGGGAATCCCAAACCAGAAGAAACGATTGCCTACGGGCGTTGTCACCAACCCAAGCGCCCGCTCTGTTACTGCTCTCTCTATGAAGACATAGCGCTCGCTGAGGTCAATGCAGAATTGGGAGGGCACTATGCCATCTCGACCTTCATGATGCCGAAAGACATCGTTCTCATTCCAGTTGGAGAATTAGATTATTTCCGATGCACCGGCCGTACCTACATGGGCCATGAGACCCCACAGTCAGCGGAGCCGTATGAAGTGGCTAATCGCGAAAAGGATTGGGATATAACTGCACTTATCGACGCATTCCTAGCAGATGAATTCATCAAGCCGGCAACAACCCAAACGGACTACAAGATAACAAGTGCCTTGTCTGATGTCTTATTGAATGGAGATTTGAATCCATGCACACCAATAGATGCTATCGTTTATCCGAGCGTGGCATTCCGAGAAGGTCTGAACCTTGCCATCTTGCCGGAGCCATTTAGATCAAAAATGAAGTTGGTTGAAGCTGAGACGAAAATCATCAAGATTATTGATGTTCCGGGTTATGGGATTTTCAATTTTCAGCCGGTGGCCTTGCTCAAATCTGTCAGTTCTGAGGGATGTCTCAATTGGCAGAAAATCTAGCAGCATGATCCTAATGAAGAAGCTGAAGATATTGGGGCCATTGTGAGGTAGCTCTTATAAGGCGGACGGTATGATAAGACTTCTGGAAAACCCATTTCATCCTGACGAGGTGTTGCTCAAAGAGTTTCTGGTTTCTGGAAAGATACCTGGCACAGAAGCTTGGGTGGACGAGAGCACACCTGAACGAACTGATCAAAGGGAAGCGTGATATTACGGCGGACTCCGGCTTAGATCTTGCGCGCGTGCTCGGAACATCTGCCAAGCTCTGGATGAACCTCCAGGCGACGTTTGATCTGGATAAGGCGATGCGGCGAAGAAAGATTGCCTAGTTCGCCGGTTGATGGATTTGGCAATTGGAATAGGCTGACCAAGCATGCAGTGTTTGTCAGGATCCGGATGGTCGTTGAATATATTGCTGAGTAAATGGAAATATTACTATGATTGGTCGAAATCAAGGGACTGGTGGGATGGGCTAACCGATCTACTAAATAGTTAGGACTCATTGGCAAGCATGTCGCATCGCCTGCTCCTATACATCGACATTCTGGGATTCTCGAGCCTCGTGGCTAACGGAGCAGACCGACTAGCCGATCTATATGAATGCATCGCAAGTCTGAATGTACACACACATCCTGGGTTTAAGACGATCGTCTTTTCTGACACCGTGTTGGTCTACAACACGGAAATAGATCGGATTGATACGCAACGCTTCAAAGCAGATCTTGTCACAATGCTTTGTGAGTTCGCTCAAGATCTCCAGGCGCGGTTGATAAAGCGAGCAATAATGTTTCGTGCACTCCTGGTCGAAGGAGACTTTACTCATGTCGAGTTGAATTCAATTCCGTTCTACCATGGCTCGGCACTGATCAAGGCGCACTCCGCAGAAAAGAGCCTCAAGGCTATCGGACTTTTTATGGAAAAGTCACTCGTTCCATATAGCCGCATTTTCAAGACAGTGGAATTCAATTCTCATTTCAACTATACCTTCGTTACACACTGTATAGAGCATCTGGAAACATACGGTTTTCTTGGAAGCGCCATTCAATCGGATTATGTATGGCAGACTGAACTTGATAGATATGTAGTACCACAGCTTCTTCATATTCGAGAATTGTCTGTCGGTGAGTCGTCCAGTTCGAATTTGAAAGTAAGAGAGAAGTATGCAAAGACGCTGGCTCTCTATAGGCAACAGTACCCCAAAACTATGGCGCTATTAGAAAAACACTCATATGCGGTTGAGGACTTGTTTCCCAACCTGTCTGTGGGGAAGTGGATCGAGGAGCATCCAAGATCTTACAGTGAAGAAATTAAAGAGCGCATTGAGTACCGATGAGTCCTAACTTTCGCGTCAACTCGGACCGTCGCGAGTCCGCTACGCTCCCTCGTGGTACGCAGCGATGCAGTGCGGCGCCGCCAGCCGGTTATGCGAGGCGTTAAGCTGGTAATGGGTTAAGGAAAATCGATGATGGAAAGTCAGTCGAAACTGGGGAACAAGCTTGGGGTCGTTGCCTGACTTTGCACCAAGTGAAGGAGTGGGGCCTGGCCTGAATATTGAGTTATGGGAATGGAAAGAAGGTGCTGCTACAGAGTTGGAGCAAGCTCCTGGATCGGAGGTAGACCAGCGGTGCCCCTCGCCTAAATTACGACACCAATGACACGAAAGGAACACCAGGATGACACTCGTTCGCGTCCTACTTGGAGCTGTGCTCCTACTGTTGATGGTGACACAAAATGGCCTTGCATCTGACTACGAGACGGTTAGGCTTGAAATGGTTGGATGCCAACCAGACGGGATCATTAATGCGTGGAGAGCCAGGTGGGACCCGAAGAAGTTCTGGGTCGAACAAGTGGTGGTGTTGGAAACTGGAATCGAAAGCTGGGACATAGCCGGCGATATACGGGGATGCCAATCGGAAAGTTCACAGGCCGAACGAACCAACTGCACGCTCTATATGCAAAATAGATACAATGCGGTGAAGAAATGCTTGGCACATGCCAACACCTTATGCCGAATGCACGGGGGATGCTGAGTGCATACGGCGCGTCTGTAGTACTCTCCAGAAATCAAGCCACCTGAGTTGATTGTTGCGCCCGGTATTGCACCGGGCTCCGATACCCGAGGGTCTGATGTGGGCGGTCCTGATTGTACCACTCGATCCAGTTGCGAATGATCCTCCGCGCCTCTTTTTTAAGACTCCGAAAAACCGTTCAATGAGAAGGAAGAACATGGGGTCGTGAGTTATTGTTGCCTTAGTGGGGCTGCAGTGCCACTGATGCAAACGCTATGAGGAGGATGGCGTTTGATCCGGCTCTTAAAACACGTCTGTCTAACCATGAGACTCAAAAGTTGAGTCATGTTGAATCGCGCTGCATTGATCGTCCGTCCGAAGCAGCCCTTTCTTGATTGGGCGGCGGGGCTGGATGATTCCGGTTTTGTTCCGGATGTCGAGGGCGAGAAGACCGTCTACCTGATTCCTGAGTTCGAGAGCGATGAAGAAGGGCTGCGGGTTCTCAAACGTGTCTATGCCGAGATCTTTGAACGGGAATTGGATGACTGGCATACCGACCCGTCGGCCTGGCCGCAGAAACGGGAATTCAAGACTTTTCAGCAGTGGTTCAGCATCGAGCTGCACTCAGTTGTGGAAGATGTTGTAGACGAAATTCTGGTCGATGATGAGCTTGAGCAGTAGCGGGAGGAATCTCCCTCTCCCTCGCTGAGTTTGCCGCTGCGAATACCACCGATAGCCTTTGTTCTCCGTGAACTGGGCTTTCGGGGCGCCGCCGGGTTTTCCCAGTAACAACACTTTGAAGTCTTGGAGGCCGAACCAGGCCGGGATGGCTTCTCATGGTATGGCTTGTTGAACCAACTATTAATAAACTTATATAATGCCGATGATGAAGCCCTTGGTGTTCGTCGGATCAAGCCGTGACGATCTGAGGGAATTTCCAGCGGAAGCCCGGCGAGCAGCGGGGTTTGAGTTAGGGTTCGTTCAACGCGGGTTGCAGCCTTCGGACTGGAAGTCGATGAAGGAAGTGGGCACCGGTGTCTGAGAGATTCGCATCCACGTCTTGGGAGAGTGGCGCGTGCTCTACGTTGCAAAGTTTGCCAAGGCGGTATATGTGCTTCACGTGTTCCAGAAAAAAGCGCAGAAGACCAGGAGGGAAGACATCGCGCTGGCACGTGAACGGTATTGCATGATTGGAGAACAGACATGAGAAAGAAAATGACCAGATCGAGCGGCAATGTGTTTATTGATCTCGGATTTGATCCGGCCGAGGCGGCCGTGCTGCAAATGCGCTCGAATCTCATGAGTGATCTTCGTCTGTACATTGAAAAGCACAAGCTGACTCAAATGGAAGCTGCCAAACGACTTGGTATTTCGCAATCGCGTGTGTCCGATCTCGTCCGAGGAAAATGGGACAAGTTCAGCCTCGAAATGCTTATTACGCTTGAAGCACGTCTTGGGCGGACAATTCGAGTTGAATTTGCAGCCTGAGGAAGCTGTTTGCTGAGGAGAACAGCAAAATAATGAGAGGGGCTTTCCCCAGCTTTCCTTTTCACTTTTCCCTTCAACTGAGGGCATCTTGCTCTACTGCGCGCATTGAACAAGCACCGCCACGATAGAGGAGTTCGATAGTTCCTGCGTGGGCGGTCAACGAGCACAGGGAACGAACCGGGCTGCCCTCAACCTTCTTATTTCTGTGAATACCACCGATAGCCTTTGTTCTCGGTGAACTGGGCCTTCGGGGCGCCGCCGGGTTTTTCTAGTAGCAGTACTTTGAAGTCTTGGAGGCCGAACCAGGCTGGGTCGGCGAGGTCGTGGTGTGTGCTTGACTGATAATAACCAGAATGTTTACTATTTGCGGTGATCAAGTCATTCCGTGATGCCAACGCCGAGCGAATCTTCAAGCGTGAGTTTGTGAAAGGACTCCCGCGCGAGATTCAGCGGCGGGCATTTATGAAGCTCAACGCGATTGACGCGGCTGTCAGACTGGAAGATCTTCGGTTGCCGGCCTCGAATAGGCTTGAAGCGCTCAAAGGGGATCGAAAGGGGGAGCACAGCATTCGCATCAATGACCAGTGGCGAATCTGCTTTCTTTGGCGAGATGGCCATGCGGAGCGTGTTCAGGTCGTCGATTACCATTGAGGAGGGGCCATGTCTAAGTCTCGTATTGAACCAATACATCCGGGTGCGTATCTGAAGGAAATTCTAGATGAGCTAGCAGTGTCGCAGTATCGACTGGCTCAGGAACTTGGCGTGCCTGCTATGCGTATTAGCCATGTGGTGCGTGGGCAGCGGCCTATGACGGCAGAGTTGGCGTTACGCCTTGGCCGGTATCTCAACCAGAGTCCGCAGTACTGGCTTCACTTGCAGAGCCGCTACGATCTCGATATTGCTGAGGATCAGATTGGGAATCGCGTCATGAAGGAGGTGCGAAGGTCTAAAGCAGTTGCATAGGGGGCTGGCGCTGCTTTATGGCACTGGATGCCCATTTTGCGTCTCATGCCTTTCACGTCTCATTTCTGTGAATACCACCGATAGCCTTTATTCTCGGTGAACTGGGCTTTCGGGGCGCCGCCGGGTTTTTCCAGTAACTAAGCTTTGAAGTCTTGGAGGCTGAACGAGGCAGGGCCTGCGAGATTTGGACCCATCTCCCCAAGGTCTCTACGCTAATTGCTGACTGCGGTATGACCTCGGCTGGTGCATCATTGCCTTACAGAAGAGCGGCATTACGCGGTGCATCCACCACGCAAGAACTGAATGCCATGTCGTGGTTGCAGAACACAGTTTCATCAGCTGACTCACAGAATTGCGAGCCTGTTGGTCTGTCTTAAGGAATAGCGTCCTATCGCCATGTGCGACAACCGCTTCGCCTACACTGCTCTTTCGGTGACCTGCATCGCCAAAACCCTCATCCCTTCCTTCAAGCCATAAGTCCTCAGCCTCAGCCAAAGCTTTGTGCACGCTGTTCAAACTTGGCCACCTCTGAGGCGTTACTGTGCAATTGCTGTTGAACGATTGCGCAATGTGTTCCTGGCAGGATTGAGAATCTCTCCAAACCAACCAAGTGCCCATGCTGCTCCTGGCGGCACGCCGCTTGCTGCCTCCCGTTCCCTTTGTGTGACAAAGGAAGCGTACCCCAGCAAGGTCGTACGCGGCTCGATTCCACAATAACCTACAGAGTGAGGGAACTGATGGTGTTGACCACGCTGGACCTGTGTCGTGCATCCCAACTGTTACGAATACCACGGAGACCGATATGGCTCCATCAGTTCCAAGGGCGAAGTGGCTGAGATGACATTCTGCGGTTTGTGCGTAGTCCGACTCATTCATGACTTCAACGCACGGAGGTATGCATGACCAGGCGAACAATGCGCGCAATGGTGAGTGGCGTGATGACGGGCCTATTCGTTGCCGGAATTCTGGGGGTAGGACATGCCCATGAGGGAGACCTCCACCGGTTGTTGGCGCAGGGGCGGCCACAGCCTTTCGTGGGAGGGCAGTCGGTGAAACTCGATGGTGACATGGAGGTGATTCATGGCGATGGTATCGTAGCACCTCAGTCCTTCATCCGCTATTTCGTTCGGAACCTCACAACGCATGAACTATTCGAGTTAGGTTTCGATGAGTCCCCATCAGCTAGTCTGATTACGGGTCGGCGGGTTACAGTTCGTGGGCGTCAGCAGAACTCGGTTATCTGGGTGAAGGATGTCGCGGCGTTGGATGCCGGTGGCGCCACTGGAGAAGGGAGTACTGTAGCGGCGCCGGTCCTGAGCGAGCGTACGGCCATCGCGATTCTCGTCAACCTCAGCGACGCCACGCTCTGTGCCGATGCGGCGACCTGTACCTATACGCCAAGTTATGTGGCGGGGAAAATCTTCACGGCCACACAATCGATGCGGGAGCTCTATCTCAATAGTTCCTATGGGCAGGTGACGTTCAAGACCGATACGGACGGCAACGGGCAGCCCGACGTGGTGGGGCCGTACAATATTTCGCTCTCCAAAGTCGGCTGCAACTGGTCTGCATGGGGAACCGCCGCCGACATCGCTGCCCAGGCGGCCGGTGTCAATCTCGCGCTCTATCAACATCGTATCTATATACTCCCTCCGTACTCACAATTGCCGGACTGCGGTTGGGCTGGGTTGGCCTATATTGGTGGCAGTAAGTCCTATATCGCCGAGCCTCAGTCCATGATGGTGTATACCCATGAACTGGGCCACAATCTGAATATGGCGCACGCTGGGACGGATCCGGAAAATGATGGAGTGATGAACGTGGAGTATGGGGATTCCATCGGATCCGATGGGCAGCTCGCGGGCCTTGCGCAACTTCAACAGCCCGCATCTGCACCAGATGGGTTGGCTCAACGCCTTTCCCAATGCCGTACAGACTGTCACGACATCTGGGTCGTATCAACTGGGAGCTATCGGGACGACGCCGGACGGTACGTTGCCGCAAGCGTTACGTATTTTCAAGCCGAACACCAATGAGTATTACTACCTCTCGTATCGGCAGGCGACAG
>CABVSA010000109.1 GCA_902500805.1 uncultured Nitrospira sp.
TTCCAATGCGCTTTTTCATGGCAATGGGGCGGTCAATCGGATCCTTCGCTACGTGGTATCGGCCCACTATTCGCAAATCTTGAGGTGCAATGAGCCGTGGCAGGTCCGGTGAGGTGGTAAGCCGCGAACGAGATGCAGGATCTTATGCTTAGGGCTAGGCGGCTTTCTTATCGAGGTAGAGCGTTGGGTCGATGCCGGTCTGGTGGGGGTGGAGGACAGCCTTGATGCTCCGAGGGGGTGTCGCTGTCTGCTGAGAGAGATCCTCTTCCTGCGGGTGTGAGAGGAGCGTATTTCCTGCGCCCTTGACGAACAGTACCACCGGTGCCAGTGGCGCATTATGGTTGATCCGTTTGACGATACCGGTCTCACCGGTATTCAGCTCCACCACTGATCCGACCGGATAGACTCCGACAACCTGGATAAATCGTTGAACGAGTGTGGGGTCGAGGTGACCTTCGAGCGAGAGCCGATACAGCAATTGGAGGACTTCATGGGCCGGTTTGCCCTTATGGTAGACCCGGTCGCTTGTCATGGCGTCATAGATATCGACAATCGCCGTGATCAGACCGACCTGACTGATGTCTTGA
Organism: uncultured Nitrospira sp.; assembly: GCA_902500805.1. GTDB lineage: Bacteria > Nitrospirota > Nitrospiria > Nitrospirales > Nitrospiraceae > Nitrospira_D. The sequence goes on from CABVSA010000109.1 coordinate 588, forward strand.
TGAGCGCGTCGATGCGGATAGCCGTCGCCGTTGACTCGCTCATGATGTTCGAGTGCCGGCTGGATGTACGTGTCGCCCAGGCCGGTCGTGCTGGAAAGGACTTCAACACCCCTGAGTACATGTTGTTTCACAATCTCCATTTCATGAGGCTCGAACCGACCAGGTTTATTGAGAAGTTCGAGAGGGACCTTCATCTTTCCGATATCGTGCAAGAGCGTGCCGACGCCGGCGAGATGAATCATCGACCGATCGAAGCCAAGGCTCCGGCCCAGAGACATTGCGAGCAAAGCCGTATTCACAGAGTGGTAAAAGGTGTATTCGTCGAATCGCTTAAGCCGTGACAGGCTGGGGAGGGCGTCCGGATTGCGAAAGACGCTCTCGGTCATGTCGGTGATGACGGTTTGCACGGCATCGACATTGAGCGCTCGTCCCAGCCGTACGTCTTGCATCGCATTTTGCACGATGGTCTTGGCGGCCTGATAAACCTGCTTGGCCGCCGGTAACTCTTCCTCGAATGGGACATATGTCGGAGTGGGGGATGGGGTGGGACCCGTGAACTCGCTTGTTGATTCGACGGGTCTGTCCTCAGGAGTCGATGGTGCCGGTGCTTCTTCACGGATCTCTTCGGCCTCCATGCGGACGGTCAGGGTCTGCACGCCGCAGGCTTTCAGCTGTGCGATTTGCTTGGCGGAGGTGATCGTCATCTTGTGGCAAAAGAACGGTGTGCTCAACCAAGATCGGTCGAGCTTGTCGATCACCATGCCCAGCGTCAACTCTTCGATGCGGATGTGCTTTTTCATAGGCTGTTAGAGGCTGTCACTGAGCGATATCGGACGGGACATCGCAAATCTTGAGATGATCCGATCGACCACGCAATGGCATCCAGCAGGGCTGGTCCTTTCCTTCCCTTACTCCATCCATTAAGATAGCGAGTGGGAGGATTGTTATCTGTGAGGATCCATCGTTGAAGTCGAAGGTCGTTTTTTCCTGCCAGGCTTGTGGCCATCAATCGCCTCGGTGGCTTGGCCGCTGTCCCGACTGCGGCGGCTGGAATACCATGAAAGAAGAGCGGCAAGCGGCGACCGGCAAGGGCCGGCCTGCTGATTTGAAAACCGCTCAAGCCAAGGCCACACCCATCGCAGAGATCGAGGTGGTGGGCGAGGACCGTCGGTTGACCCACATCGGGGAGTTTGATCGAGTCTTGGGAGGTGGTGTCATTCCCGGGTCGGTGATCTTGATCGGTGGCGATCCCGGAATCGGGAAGACCACGTTGTTACTCCAGGCCTTGCCACGGTTGGCGACGAAGGAGGCTCCGGTTCTCTATGTCTCAGGGGAAGAATCGCCTCGGCAAATCAAAATGCGGGGACAGCGGTTGGGGATCGAACACCCGCATCTGTTGATTCTGGCTGAAACGTCTCTCGAACTGATCTTAAAGGCGGTTCAGGAAGTGCGACCGGTTGCGGTGGTCGTCGATTCCATTCAGACGGTGTATACAGAACAGATCACGTCTGCGCCGGGCAGCATCAGTCAAGTGCAAGAGGTGGCTGGGCAACTGATGTGGTTTGCGAAGCGCGCCGGCGTACCGGTCTTCATCATCGGACATGTCACGAAGGAAGGGGCGATCGCTGGGCCGCGGTTATTGGAGCACATCGTCGATACCGTGTTGTATTTCGAAGGTGATAAGGGCCACAGCTATCGAATTCTCCGTGCCGTGAAAAATCGATTCGGATCAACGAACGAAATCGGCGTCTTTGAGATGAAAGACGCCGGGCTCGAAGAAGTGAACAATCCTTCGGAGTTGTTCTTGGCTGAGCGTTCCCAGCGGAGTGCGGGATCGGTGGTGGTGTCGAGTCTTGAGGGAACAAGACCGATCCTAGTCGAGCTGCAGGCGTTGGTGTCATCGACGAGCTATGCCATGCCCAAGCGGATGGCGAATGGAGTGGAATTGAATCGCGTCTCGCTGTTGCTTGCGGTGATGGAAAAACGGTTGGGCGTGCATCTCTCAGGGCAAGACGTCTATGTGAATGTCGTGGGTGGCATGCACATCGACGAGCCGGCGATTGATGTGGGGATTGTGGCGGCGGTCGCATCGAGCCTCCGGGATGTTCCTATCGAACCGGGGTTTTTGATGTTAGGCGAGATCGGCTTAGGCGGGGAGGTCCGCGCGGTCAGTCAGGCTGAGGCGCGCATCCGTGAAGCGGCAAAAATGGGATTCAAACGCTGTCTCTTACCTGAGCGAAACTTGACGAAGCTGGACCCAATCGAGGGGATGGAATTGATTGGCATTCAAGAGGTCAGAGAGGCGCTCGACGTGGTCTTGGCGTAGTGTGTTGGTTGGGATGGAACGGTCACCACAGATGATCATCACGCGTCTGTTCTTGGTTTTGCTCCTTGGGCCGCTCGTCTTGGTTGCCGGCTGTGCAGTGGTCGGTCCCAAGGAAGAGCTGCCGCTCAAACGAGTCACGGTTGAGGACTTAACCGCCCTGTTGCGCCAACGTGACGCCGCGGTCTCGTCCATGAAAGGATTGTTCAGCGCCAAGGTACGGGGTGGGCTGATTCCGATCCTTTCCCGGATCGAGGGAACGGTCTACTATCGACGGCCGAATGCCCTGAGGCTGAAAGGCTTCACGCCGTTCGGAGGTGAGTTGTTTGAATTCGTGCAAGCCGATGAGTGGTACCGGCTTCGGCTCCCGATGGAAGGGAAAGTCTATACCGGTTCTCAAACCGACTTAAAAGACCAGGGGCATCTGGCTCGGTTCTCTCAGCTGAGTGCATGGGCCATCGGAGGTCTGTTGGGTGCGAATGCGCTTGCCAGAGAAGAAACTGCCAAGCTTGTACTGGAGCGGAGTCGGTATCGCCTTGATGTCTACGGGATGGCACGGGGAGTAGGCTATTCGTCGAGGACACTCATCCGCCGTCTCTGGTTTGATCATCGCCTGCTGGTGGTGCAGGAGGAACGGCTCGGCGGGGATGGGGAGATTGAAGCCACGATTCGCTACGATGATTTTAGGCTCCTCGATGAGGGCGGTCCCTTGTCGTCGCAGACCCTCGCCGATGCAGAGACTCGATCCCTGCGCCCGTTCAAAGTTTCTCTTGAGGATGGCCGAGGGCAGGGGGCCCTGCAGGTCACCTTCCATGAGTTGCATCAGAATCAGACGATTACAGCGGAAGACTTGGGACAGACCTCATAACCACGATGAAGATCCTCGCGATTGAAACGGCCACGACGTGGCAGAGTGTGGCGATTCTTGATGAAAACGGCGTCCTGGTCCAGCATGGGGAAGAGGCCGGTGGGGCTCATAGTGCATTGCTGTTGCCGACCATCGATCGCCTGCTGACGCAATCGAGAGTGCAACTTCATGAGCTGAGCGGGCTGATCTGCTCAGCTGGGCCTGGCTCGTTTACGGGGATCCGAGTCGGTCTCGCCACAGGCCTCGGACTTCGAGCCGCAACCGGACTTCCCTTGGTTCTTGTTCCAACATTGGAGGCCATGGCCTGGAATGTGGACAGCACGATGCCGGTTTGTCCTCTGTTGCCCAGCCGTCGGGGAGAAGTGTATTGGGCTATCTTTCGTTGGGGCGTGGACGGGTGTATCGAGCGTGTGCTCGGTGAGCAGGTCGGGACGGAACAGGCGTTCGTTCAGAGTCTTCATGAACCGACATTGGTCTGTGGTGCGGGATGGGCGGCGATGGCACCAGAGACCCACGACCGGCTGACAACGGCGGGTATGGTGAGGGTCGGATCAGACCAGCTCTTTTCACCGTCGGCCGTCTCGGTTGCCCGCGTCGGGATGAGTCGGCTTCAGCGAGGGGAGGTTGCTGGGGAGGTCGTGGCTCCGCTCTATGTCCAACGGGCTGAGGCCGATATTCAATATGAACAGTCAGGAGGGCTTTCCTCAGTCGCGAGGCGCCAAATCCGTGTTGAGCGAAAGACGGCGGAGCGATTGGCGCGAGGCCGGAAACGATCGAGGGCGTGATTCCTCCGTGTGGTGGTAGCGCGATGTTGGATCTGCATATTCTTCCCGCGACAGCGGATATGTTGCCCGCGATTGTTTCACTAGAAGAGGCTTGCTTCTCGGCGCCTTGGACGCGCAAAATGTTGGAGGCTGAGTTGACGGGGAATCCCTTCGCACATTTTCTTGTCGCGTTGAGCCAGGATCGGTGGAGGGGAGAAGCAAATTCAGCGATTCTCGGGTATCATTGCTTTTGGATTGTGTTTGAAGAGCTGCGGCTGATGAATTTGGCGGTTCAAGGGACGATGCGCAGGCAGGGAGTGGGGCGGGCATTGGTGATGGAGGCCTGCCGCCAGGGGTTTGAACAGGCCGCCACTCGAGCGATCCTTGAAGTCAGAGCCTCGAACGATGCTGCACGATCGCTGTATACACAGATGGGGTTTATGCCGGTCGGCAAGCGTCCTCAGTATTACACCCATCCCACAGAAGATGCACTCTTAATGGAAATGAATCCGCTTGTGCTGCCCGGTGGGCGGCAGCGTGATCAAACCGGCCGCTCAGGAGGTGACTCACCGTTGCCAGATTCACTCTAACCAGGGAGGTGTCGTATGTTGACGGAAGATGCGATCATGTTACAGCTTCGCCACACCAACACCGAATTTCGAGAGCTGGAAGAGTCTCACCATCGCCTGGATCTTGAGCTCAATGAGCTACAAAGGCGTCATGTCCTGACGCCAAACGAAGAGATCGAGAAAAAACGGATTCAAAAAGAGAAATTAGTCAAGAAAGACAAGCTGGCGGAATTCATTCGTCTGTATCGGGACCAGCAACTGGAGCCAGCACGGTAATCACCTACTTGACAGGCAGACTGAGGATCCTTAGCCGGTTTTATGCAGCACGTCGTGCATCCGCTTGCCCTTCATATCCAAGCCGTCAAGCGGCGATTGCTCATCATCGGGGCGACGATGCTGAGTGCACTGGTGCTTACGTTCACGTTTTCGTCGGAGATGGTGGCCTGGCTGAATCGCCCGTTCCCGAACCAGCTGGCCTTTTATGGGCCGACGGAAGCGCTCTTTGCTTCGATCAAGGTCTCATTGTTGGCGGCGGTGATCTTGAGTCTGCCGGTCATTTTCTACCAGTGTTGGAAGTTCATTGAACCAGCGTTGTTGCCGACTGAACAACGCTGGGCCATCCCGCTGTTTATGATCGCTGGTGGGTTGTTCGCATTAGGATTGGTGTTCTGCAATGTGGTGATTCTACCGCTCGTGATCGAGTGGTTTGTGAGTTTTGGGTTGGACCGCGACATTACCCCGGAACTGAGCGTGGGGACCTACATTGATTTCAATGTGAAGTTCTTGCTGATCTTCGGGTGTGCGTTTGAATTGCCGTTGGTCATGACACTTGCGGCAATGACGGGATTCGCTTCTGCACACATGTTCGCCCGGTACCGGAAACATGCGATCTTGCTCTGCCTCATCATCTCGGCGGTTGTCACGCCCGATGCCACACTGTTTACAATGTTGCTGATGGCCGTTCCTCTGATGGCGCTGTATGAGGTCGGGATTCTTGGCGCGCGGTTGTTTGGACGGAATCCGACACACCGCGACGTTGATTTGCCGCTTGACCCGGATCTGCCGATCAAGACTGCGGGAACGAGGGTGCGATGACGGTTCAATGTATAAAAGTTTGTCGGACCGCTCTTCTCACGGTGACCATGCTCGTGGGGGCTGGTTTTCAGTATGTGGCAGAGGGTGAGGCCTTTCAGGCGCCTCTCGCGTCGTCACCGCGACTGATCCCGGCGGTCGATCCCGTATCATCACCGGGCCCATTTGAACAATCCATTGCGAGCGTGCAAGCGCTCGTCATGGACGGCCATGGGGCGATTTACGCTGGGTCATTTGGACATGGCATCTTTCGTAGCGCCGATCGCGGCTCCACATGGGTTCGAGTAGGGGGGGGAGTGACCGATCCGTTTATATTGAGCCTGTCCTCCACCAAGGATGGCGCGATCTATGCCGGGACGTTTCGTGGAGGGGTGTTTCGCTCCCGAGACGACGGCCACTCGTGGCAGCCGGTCAGTACTGGGCTTAAACAGCTGGAGGTGAAAGCCCTTCTGGCAGTTGATCAAGAACTCTTCGCTGGAACAGGTGATGGTGTGTATCGTCTGCGGCACTCGGACGATCGTTGGATTCCCGTCACGACAGGCTTGGATGATATTTTGGTTCATGCCCTGGCGCGCTCGGCTGATGGGACATTATTCGCCGGAACATCTGGGAAAGGCCTCTTTCGGTTCAGCCCTCGGTCATCAGGGTGGGTACGGCTCCATCATGGCTTGAAAGATCATGAAGGGATGATCGAAAACTTCATCCGCGTCCTCGTCATCGATTATGATCAGAACATTGTCGCCGGAACGTTCGACGGCGGCGTTTTCCGCAGTGCCGATGGTGGACTGACTTGGCGACCGATCAGTCGGGCATTGCCCAATGATTCCATCCGGGGTATTGTGTCGAGCAATCGGACATTGATTGTGGCGACAGGGAACGGAATTTTTAAGACCGTGGATCAGGGGAAGCAATGGACTCCGGTGAACAGGGGATTGACGAACCTGGCAATCCAGGTGTTGATCGGATCCAAAGAAACAGGGCTCTATGTCGGAACAAGTTCCGGAGTGTTCCGGAGCGAGGACGGGAGCTCATGGATTGCCGTGAATGAGGGGTTGGAGGCCGGAGTTGCGCCACCGCCGTTTCTCTTTCGATAATGTGAGAAAGGATAGATCGAATGGCTGAGAACAGTGAGAAAGTCCAAGCAACCATTGCCGTGACGAGCAAGGGGCAACCGATAGGCGACATTGTGCTCAAGTTTTTTTCAGATGTGGCGCCCGGTCATGTCACGAACTTTATCAAGCTTTCCAAAGAGGGATTTTACGACGGGACAACGTTTCATCGAGTGATTCCTGGATTCATGATTCAAGGTGGTGACCCGAACAGCAAGAGTCCAGATCGTTCCTCGCATGGCATGGGTGGGCCTGGGTACAAAGTGAAGGCGGAGTTCAACAGTACTCCCCATAAGCGAGGCATCGTCTCGATGGCCCGATCGAATGATCCAGATAGTGCCGGGTCGCAGTTCTTTATCTGTGTCGCCGATGCAAACTTCCTTGATTGGCAATATACCGTCTTCGGAGAAGTGGTGAGCGGTATGGACGTCGCCGACAAGATTGTCGCGATGAAACGTGACGGCAGGGACAATCCATTGGAGCGTGCTGAAATGACCGTCACGATCAGCGAGGGGTGAACAGGTACAAGGGGGAAGGAGGGGTGAACGATCGGAGGACGCAGGATCAAAAACTGAAGGCGGTGATGTCGATTGTTATCGTATGGCTGACTCTTTCTCCAGTATGGTTGGTCGGTTGCGCGGTACCACACATCCCCTCACGGATCATGTATGAAGATCCTGTAAACTATGTGCGACTCGAAGAAGATGCCGATGTGCTCGCTGAATGGCCACCGACTCACCATACCCATCCATTTCTCATCGAACCGGGAACCATACGTACACTCTTGACGGGCATGAAGGTGCAGGAACACCGGACCGTCCTGCAACGGTGGTTTCTTGGAGAGTCTCCATTGGTTCAGGCGTTCACGGATGAGGAGGTTACGCTCTTGTCGGCTCAACTGGCGGGAGCATTGGCAGAAGCCTCCTATAACGAGCGTGTCACGTTTTATCTCAGCCAACCGCAAACATTTGCTCGGCGCATTATTACGACGGGTGGATTGTATATCCATGGCGCGGAGTTGCATTTTTTGCTGGGCAATTGGCGGATCATTTACGGTATTCCAGCCTATGGCATGATCTACGACCGCCGCTATCCTATGAGGCCGACGGCGGCTAAGGGTTTTGACCTGCTCTTTCAGCCGGTTGAGGCGGTGGTTCCCCTACAAAGCAGCCTGCTTGATGAGATCTTTGCCAACGCCAAAGATGAGCTGGTTATTGATTTAACCAAACTTGAATCTTCTGAGCCGGTCACATTGCTCATGAGGACCTGCATGAACGGTCAGCCCTTCTGCTCGCGGGATCCCAGCTGATCTCTCCGTTGGTGTCTTCGGCAGGGAAACGAGTGTGCAGGCGTACAAGTTTGGGAGGCGAGAGCTCTAGCGCCTGGCTGGTCTCCTGAAGCACATCTTGGGTACTTCCATCAGCCCTTCGATGATCGATGACCACCCAAGCTTGCTCTGGCCTAAGACACGGTCGCTAAATCGAATGGGGAGTTCGGACACCTTCGCTCCAAGCTGTACGGCTCGCCAGGCTAACTCGACTTGAAAAATGTATCCTTTGGCTTGCACGGTTGACAAGGCCATTTCCTCCAGCAGTCCGCGGCGATAACACCGAAAGCCTCCGGTCCAGTCCCGGATGATTGAGCCCAGAAACAGGCTCACGTAGCGATTGCCGCATTGGGACACAAGGCGTCGGCGGGCGTTCCAGTTTTCCGTTCCACCACCAGGCACATAACGACTTCCAATGACCAAGTCGGCTGTGTGGCTGCGGTGAACTAAGCGGGGAAGATCCCACGGGGCATGGCTGAAGTCGCAATCCATCTCAATGATTCGATCATACGGTCGCTGGAGGGCCCACTGAAAGCCCGCGAGATAGGCGGGCCCGAGCCCTTCCTTTTGGGGCCGATGGAGTACATGGACATGAGCGGAGCGGGCGCTGAGCTGATCGGCCAGTTTGCCGGTTCCATCCGGTGAGTTGTCATCCACAATCACAATATCGGTGACGAGATATTGGCCGATTGCCGTAACCAGTGCCTCTAGATTCGCTCGTTCATTATAGGTTGGAAGGACCACAATGATGGATTCGTCAAATGTGAATGGTGAGGTAGGCACGAGCTGCAGTTCTCCCGCCACCTGAGAGTATTCCGGATCGCGATCACTGATTGCCACGCGAGCGCTATTGATGCCTTGAGCAATGAGTACTTCTGCCTGATCAAAGTCCGGTACAAGATAGGCTTCGTCCGGGCGCAATTGCCTGGGACGGAAAGGCTGGTCATCCTTGCACACTGGATGGAAATGAATGGACGTGGGGCGGGGGCCGGTGTCTGATGGGGCTGTTGCCGGATGTGAGGGCATGAAGAATCTTGCCGAGCCTCGCTGGTTGAGATGGACCTGCCTATCCAGAAAGAGATAGGCACCGGAGGTCCTGGATATCTATGAAGCAAGACCGAAACGGATCTTGTGGATGATCCGCAGTGCTTCTCCGTCGAAGCCTGTGGATTTTAGACGACAGACGAGGACTGTGCAAGTGGAGGTAATGGGTGGTTTTTCAATTTAGTCGTCAATGTTCTACCTGTTTTGACAGTGCGGGAATCGCTATGCTACAGTCCGAGAATTGTTGATAATCAAGGCTTTTCTACGTACATCGAAGGACGAGTGAATATGAGCGGATCGCAGACACATGTCGTTATCGTGGCAGGAGCAGGGCCGGCTGGTATGGCAGTAGCCAGTACCCTCGCAAAAGCGGGACACGAAGTTATTATTCTCAACCGGGATATCAAATTCGGCGGATTAGCTGAATATGGAATCTTTCCCTCCAAGTTGAAACTCCGTGGTGGCCTGAAAAAGCAGTATTGGGAACTGTTACAACAGAAGAACGTCCATTATTTTGGGAATGTCACGATTGGGAACGGAAAAGATCTTACGGTTGAAGACGTACGAGGGCTTGGCGCGAGCGCGGTTGTCTTTACGATCGGTGCCCAGGGAACAAAAGCCATCGGTGTAGAAGGAGATTCTGCGCAAGGTGTGTTTCACGCAAAAGATGTCGTCTATCACTTCAATCGGCTTCCGGGATTTGGGGATCGCCCCTTTGACATGGGAAAGCACGTTGCGGTGATCGGGGCTGGTGACGTGATGGTGGATATTGCCCACTGGTTAACCCGCTATAAACAGGTCGAACGGGTTACGGCGATCGTGCGACGTGGACCGGTTGAACGAAAATACAATCCCAAGGAGATTCGGAGTATCTGTGCCAACATGGATCTTGAGGGGATCAACTCTGAGTTTACCCGTATCAAGGACCGCCTCATTAAGGTTGGACAGAACCCTGAGGAAGTTTTGAAGGCATTTACCGACGAGTTTACCAAGTGCGAACCAAAAGTGTCTGAGACACAGATGGGTTTTCGTTTTCTTGCTTCTCCCAAACGGATTCTCATTGATTCCAACAATCGCGTGCGCGGACTCGAAATGGAAGACAATCGGCTCGATCCCAAGGGAGAGGATACGGTCGCTGTCGGCCTGAAAGAGTACTACGAGTTCCCTTGCGATTCAGTGGTGTTTGCTGTTGGTGATAGGGTCGATGAGACGGTCGGGCTCCCCTATAAGAATGGAGTGTTTACCACCAATCCGAACAAGACCGGGAATGATCCTGATGATGCCCTGTTCCAGGCGTATGATGAATCGACCGGCAAGGTGATGGAGGGGGTCTTCTTAGCGGGTTGGGCTCGAAAAGCTAGTGAAGGTCTCGTAGGTGTTGCGAAACGCGATGGAGATTGGTGCGCTGAGGTGGTTGAACGGTACTTGGGCACGAAGACCGGCGGGGGCGGCGTGAACATCGTGCTGGACCGTTTGCGCACAAGGTTAAACCAACGGCAGAGTCGACCGGTTGATGTGAATGGACTGCGGGTTCTGGATACAGCCGAACGTGCATTCTCCGAGAAGACCGACTGTATCGGTGAGTTCAAGTTTTCGGCGAATCAGGA
>CABVSA010000110.1 GCA_902500805.1 uncultured Nitrospira sp.
AGCACTCAATCGAAGATGTGATTGTCTTACAAAAGAGGGGTAAAAGGCAACCCATGCGATTCCGCCACACCGGAATGTGTCACTTTTCCCTCTTTCAAGTTGACTCCCTTAGCCAAACCAGGGTCGGAGCGAATAGCTCGCTCCACCCCTTCGGAAGCAAGGCGGAGCAGATACGGCATAGTCGCATTGGTGAGAGCATAGGTGGATGTGCGAGGAACAATTCCGGGCATGTTGGCTACACAATAGTGGATCACCTCCTCCAGTAAATACACTGGGTCAGAATGGGTCGTTGGTCGAGTTGTCTCGATACAGCCGCCCTGATCGACTGCGACATCGACGATCACGGAACCTGGCCTCATCTGTGAAACCAGCACACGCGACACCAACTTGGGGGCCTTGGCGCCTGGAACAAGCACCGCACCAATCACCAGATCTGCCGAACAGACGGCTTCTTCAATGGCAGCAGGACTCGCAGCACGGGTGACAATGCGCCCATGATACTGATCATCAAGGACACGTAACCGCTCAATATCGAGATTGATTACTGTCACCTGCGCTCCTAACCCCACAGCCATCCGGACGGCAGAAGCGCCGACAATTCCAGCTCCGAGGACCACCACTCGACCCGGTTCCACACCTGGAACCCCTCCCAACAAGACTCCACGTCCTCCATGGGTTCTCTCAAGATAGTGGGCGCCGATCTGGATCGACATCCGACCCGCAATTTCGCTCATCGGCCTGAGCATAGGAAGACTCCCATCCTTGGCCTCAGTTGTCTCATAGGCAATCGCAGTAACTTTTCGGCCGAGTAATTCTTTCGTGACATCCGGAACGGCAGCAAGATGCAAGTACGTGAACAAGACGTGACCGGGACGAAATAGGGCACATTCGGACAGCATCGGCTCCTTAACCTTCAAAATCAGCTCCGACTTTTCGAACACCTCAGCCTTTGAACTCGCGATCGTGGCGCCGACCTTACGGTACTCATCATCCGAAAACCCACTCCCCACACCAGCTGATGGTTCGATCCAGACTTCGTGTCCATTTTGGCACAAGCTCGCAGCACTATCTGGCGTTAGGCTGACTCGATACTCGTGATCTTTCATTTCCTTTGGAACGCCGATCACCATGCTGACTCCCCCCTCCCCTTGGCTAAGCACCCCGACACCTATCAGTTATTATACCTCAGACCTCTGGACCTCAGCCCGATCAGGTACTGTTTTTGACATCTCCACGAACCACGGACCATGGACAGTCCGGAAAGTCATGTTGTAAGATGCGCGTTCGCCGTTGTGAGGAGGTAGAAATGGACGCCTGGAATCACTCCTGTCAGGCCTGTGGATCCCCTAGTAGCCCACTGACCAAGTTGTCGCTGGGGAAAGATTTTTTTGGACGCCCCTATGATCGTTTGTCGCCATCGTCAGATCAAAACCCACGGTGGTACTGTACATCCTGTTCCTTGCACAAAGACTTCCAGCGAGATTTTCGCGCCATCCTTTCCGAATTCGATAAATTGCGATCTGGATTTGTTTCTGAACTGTCCAAAGCTGACGAATTTCGACGTGCCTCGTTGCGACTACATGAAATCATGACGATGCTAAACGCGCCTCAACAGACATCTCAGTTCCTCAGCAACCGAGACGTCACCGTCCTGATGGAACGGCTCAATACCTTAACGATGCCCGTCTAGCAAACACGTCTATGCCACCATTTCAGCGACATATTTTCGTATGCACCAATCAGCGTCCGAAGGATGACCCGCGTGGTTGTTGTGCCAATTTAGGATCTGAAAAGCTTCACGCCCATTTCAAGAGTGAAGCCAAACGACTCAATCTGAAAGGTGTCGTCCGAGCCAACAAAGCAGGCTGCCTGGATCATTGTGAACTCGGTCCGAGCGTGGTGATCTATCCTGAAGGCGTCTGGTATTGGATCGGATCAGAAGCTGACGTGACTGAGATCATGGAACGCCATGTTCTCCGAGGGGAGGTCGTGACTCGCTTGCTCATGCCAGACCACCCGGTTCCTCAGCAGCTCATTCCGCTCAAGCAGCCGTAGACGATCCCCATCACCGCTATGCCCACTGAAGACAAATGGAAGGCCAATATGGAAAAGGTGGCCTTCACGAAACACTTTCCAGGGCTCACACTGAACTGGACACTCTGTGAAGGTAAAACCATCGAGCACGTGATCCAGTTGAGTGGGAAACCGGGTGCTTCGGTGATAGTGTTTACGGACGGTTCGTTTACCATCGCTCCCCCATTGGCACCGGAGCCATGGGAGTTTGGCCAGGCCCTACTCGATGCGAGGCAATACCTCGAACCCAAACACCGCGCGGCGTATCAGGAGTATGACCGGCTGGTCATGCAAGACAGGGAAGCGCTTCGCTCGGCTCGGCTGGAAAAAATCATCGGCGCCATTCAGAATAATTTGGAGCAAATTCCGGAGCTCAAGAATCGGTTGAAAGAACTTGTCAAGGAATGGAAGTGAGTAGTCTACCCAATAAGAATATGTTCGAGATCTTCTCGCAAGGTCTCTTTGAAGGAGTGAAGCCCATGTTGGTCATTCGTGATCATCTTGTCCGGCATCCGGACCGTTGTACCCACCAGGCCGTCTGTGTTCCGATCTGTCCGACCAGCGCCTGGCTCTCGACACCTCCCTATAAGTTCGATCCCTCCCGTTGCCTTGAAAGCTGTCGGCTCTGCCTCGACGCTTGCCCATCACAGGCGATCTACGCTGTATTCAAGAAAGGCGACAAACTATTGGAACCACAAAAAAAGTAGAATAGAGAAGGGGCTGGAAGATCAGACGATCTGCTTGCGCAAATGCCCCCAATAGGCGGTCCCGGCGTATCCACAGGCAACCGTTCCCGTGGTCATGGCCATAATCTGATAGACCTTGCTGCGTGGAATCTTCACCTTCACCGCATGACTCAAAAGGTCCGGAGAACTCATGACAAGCTTGAGCGATTCTCCAGCGGAGAGGATCGGCCACATACAGGCCAGTCGCAACCTCGTTTCATGGCGTGGTATCGCCATCGTATAGGCCCACCCCTGATCCAGGTGTTCCAGTGCGAGACGAACAAGCTTGCTCAACACAGGTCTGAAGCGAGTGAGGTTATCCTGATGCAAAAGATCGTGGGGTTTGAGTCCGACTTCGGTCAGCATCGTTTCAGGAATGTAGCATCGCCCCTTCTGAAGGTCGTGGGCGATATCTTTGACGATGTTCGTCAGCTGCAGCCCCTTCCCGAACCGCACCCCTCGCTCAGACATCTGTTGCACATCCCAATCCACGAGGGCCTTGCGATGAGCGCACATCAGCGCCGTCCAGAATTCGCCGACACAACCGGCCACCGAGTAGGTATAGCGGTCTAGATCATCAACGGTCTTGAGCGCAGTCAGTTCCCCAGGAGCGGTACCGGGAAACGTATTGAGATCCATCTCCATTCCCTGCGTCAGCGTGACGATCACGCGCCGAATCCGATGCTGGTCGTCCAATGAGCAGGCCAGAAATAGCTGGAAACACTCATCCAACCGTTCCAGCAGGATCCGCTCCGCCGAATCGTGTTGCACCGACCCAACAGCCTGTTGGATAGACCGAATCTGCTCCCAGTCGAGATGCTCGTTGACAAATTGCTCCCGGAGCCGGTGAAGAAAACCAAGTCGACGTGGTCTATCGATGAGTTCGGTATCAGCAATGGTATCGGCAGCCCGGGCAAAGAGATACGCGAGCCCCACCTGATCACGCACATTTGCAGGCACCACTACTAACGTCGTGTAAAATAAGCGTGAGACCCGTTTCAGAAGGTCACGGAGCAACGTTTCCTTTTTGGACGAGTCGATCGCCAGGGGATGAGCCATCACGTGATTCCCAGTATGCCTTCCATGCCGATGGGCCCAAAAGACTTTTCAATGAACATCATGAGAGATTTCTAACAGGAACCACCGGAAAGGGTCAACTTTCCATTGTACTTTCATCGACTTCCAGCACCTTGACTTTCATCAAGACATTCTTATTTGTTGAAAGCAACGGTCTTGGAATACTGCGACTCTATAAAATGGTTTGTGTATAATGTTGGCTGTTCCATGTTCAGGTTTTGAAATGACTGCATAGGCGAAAGCTTATTGCGAAGGAGGATATCCATGAAGTGGCTCAAAGGTATTGGCTTGTTCCTGATTGCAAACTTTCTCATCTTTATCACGCTGTCATTCACCGCCAATCTCTTAATCAACACCGTATTACCGACATTTGGGATTGACGTCCGTGGAGTATTCAACCAGCAGCTGCTGGTGTTCTCATTGGTCATCGGGTTCGGCGGGGCATTCATCAGTTTGGCCTTTTCTAAGCAGATGGCTCGCGCCATGCTGAGCTGTCAACAGATCACCCAACCCCGATCGCATGCCGAACACGTCATCTTTGGGTCGGTTCAAGAGATTGCCCAACGGCTCCACATCACCATGCCGGAAGTGTGGATCTATGACTCGCCAGACCCCAACGCCTTCGCGACTGGTCCAAGCAAGAATAACTCGATGGTCGCTGTATCCACGGGTCTCTTACAAAACCTAAAGGAAGAAGAAGTCAAAGCCGTGCTCGCCCACGAGATGGGGCATGTGTATAACGGAGATATGTTTACCACGACCGTTCTCGCCGGTCTGATGAATACCTTTGTCTATTACATCAGTAACTTTATTTCTCACCTGATTGCGCAACCCAGTCAAGATCGTGAGGAGGGATCCGCAGGCAACCCCTTCTTGGCGATGATCGTCTACTTCTTCCTGCAAGTCGTGCTGACAATTCTTGCATCAATTGTCATCGGGTGGCATTCCCGCCGCCGCGAGTTTGCCGCCGATGCATTCGCAGCCAAGGTGTACGGGAAAGACGCCATGATCAACGCCCTCCGAGGCATCGACCGCTGGGTCAACCGTGCGCAATTTGAATACTCGAATCAAGACGCCTTAGCCACGATGAAGATCTCAGGAAACTCTTCCGGCTTCATGCAGTTGTTCGCAACGCATCCACCCATCGATGCACGTATTGCGGCGTTAGAGCAGTTGTAACGGAAACAACAACCCAACCGTAGTTCGTCTGACGCCCGCCAAACCTGGCGGGCGTCACAAATTCCGATAAAACATGATGTGATGCCGATACTCTTGGATCGCCGCCCCCAAGGCAGCCGATCCCAGTACGATATTGTCATCAAGCGCGGCCTCGACGGCAGAATCATCAATTTCGACTTCATAACGGTCTTGAATGTTCGTCCGCACCGGCCCCTGCGAGATATCGCGAGGCATAAAAATCTCTTTCCAAATCTCTTTCTCAACCAAACAAACGTCCCGGAATCGCTCATAGAGTAATGCCAGTTTTTCAGGATCTGTAATCTTCAAACGCTCTCCCATATGTCTCCTGTTGTGAGGAACCTACCTCATCGCGGCTTATTCAGAAGGCAAGACCCGAAACCGCATCATGCCGACCTGATTCCCGGCATGAAACGGCTGTTGCCCAATCGGCGCGATATAGATCTTGGCAACGTAGTTGCCCACGATCCATCGGTCGCCTGATCGTGTTATTTCCAGATATCCATACCGCTCATGGCCAGGCAGTTCCAACACGTCCTTGCCTAACTGTTCCTGACGCATCTGACTGTTTGGCTCCTCTCGATACCATTGCACTCCAAACTGAGTCGGGTCTTCCAGTGGGGCCACTTCAAACACGATATAAATGGTTGGAGTCTCTGGCGTAAATACAGAACCAGGTCCAATCGGTTTTAAACGTGGATCTTGGGTATACCACCCTTTTCGACCAAAGGTATCCCATTCCACGTCAAACCCCTTGGCCATTTTAACCCATGTAAAGAGCGACTGCGGGATACCGGCTTGTTGATCATCAAATGACGGGCTCTGGGTCGATCCAACTTCGGTGGACTCCTGTTCCTTTAGTGGCAGGAGCTCCTTCGCCTCGCCTGCCTGCTGACAGTAAAGCGTGATGGACAACATACCTGCAACTACACAGCCTTCCATCATTCGCCATACAGTGGTCTCAGAGCGCATAGGGATTATCGTACTGACCTCGATCCCAGGGGTCAATTCTATGCGGCAATCATCGATGAAACCTTGTACCAGGTCAATGCTATGGTAGAGTGATTGCAATGTTATCGCATGACTGAACAGCCCGTGCCCTCTTCACATGCACTCGCACGATCTCACCCTACCGTATCAGGCCCACATGAATCTGGCCGGCGCTTCGGCATTCGTGATGGGATGTTTCAAGCCGTCGCCCAAGGAGGAGGTGAACACTACCTTTCAGCCTTCGCTATCCTCCTCTCCGCAACACCGTTCCAATTAAGTGTCCTCTCGGCCATTCCCCAACTTCTCGGCACCTGGGCTCAGCTGATTTCCGTCAAAGTTTCGCATTGGTTCCCAAGCCAGGCCTCCCAAGTCTACTGGGGTATTATCGGCCAATCCGTTTCCTGGGTTCCAATCCTGGCATTACCCTTACTTTGGCCGGAACATGGACCTTGGCTTCTCATTGCAGGAGTTGCAGTGTATTTCACTTGCACCCATTTCACGTCTCCTGCCTGGAACAGTCTCATCACCGAATTACTGGACCCCAATGAGCGGGGAGCGTATTTCGCCAAACGATCTCGAGTCGTTGCCATCACAAGCCTTCTAGTGCTTTGTGCAGCAGGGGCCTTACTGAGTCTCTTTGAAAAACTAAATCTATTGTGGATAGGCTTCACGATTATCTTTCTGACGGCAGGGCTCTGTCGGAGTGCCTCGGCGCTTCTGCTCCGAACAATCGCCGTGCTCCCTCAGCATGACCCCGGCAGCACTCCAACAGGCTTTCTGAATTTTCTTCGCACCGGTGTCTCTCACAACTTCCGCCATTTTGTACTCTTTTCAGGGCTCATGCACGCCGCAGTACTGGTTGCTGGTCCGTTCTTCGTCCTCTACCTCATCCAAGATCTCCATTTGGCTCATTGGCAATATGGGACCTGGCTCGCGGCAGGCATTCTCGGTCAGTTTCTGACCTTGCCAGGTTGGGGACAATTCGGTGATCGTTTTGGCAACAAAGCGTTACTCACGTTCACCGGACTCCTCGTCGCATTCCTCCCGATGCTGTATCTGTTCAGCAGCGCCTGGCTCTTTCTTGTCATCGTCAATTTTTTCGGAGGGGTGGTCTGGGCAGGATTAGGCCTTGGCTTGAACAATTACGTCTATGATGCGGTACAGCCTGAGGATCGTGCGAAGGCAGTCGCCGTCTCAAGTATCGTGAACGCCATCGGGTGGGCCATAGGAACCGTAGTTGGAAGCCTCTTGATCACTACGATACCGGACAGGCTTCATCTTGGAACCTTTACACTGGAACCTGTCTCCAATATTCCGTTTATCTTCTTTCTCTCCGGTCTGCTTCGCTTGATCGTCTCAGCAACACTCCTCCGGACGTTTCACGAACCTCGCCAAGTGGAACAACGTGCCCACAGAGGCCTGCTGTGGGAACTCCCGCTCTTGAAATCTTTACGCCAATTCTCACGGCGGCCGACCGGTCTCAATCAGTAAGGAGCAGCCTCGGAACCGACGGCGCGATTTTTCTCTTCTTGTTTGAGTCGTTCAAACGATTTGTCGGCATTGCTCTTGACCTGTTCCGGCGTCATAACCGGGGCTGGCTTGGGTGATTCCGTCGCACACCCTGTCGCGATTGCCACTCCGATCCCCATTGCAACCACCACGCACCACCTGCCTCCTGCCCTCTCCATGAGTTCTGCAAGCATTCTCTTCCTCCTTGGCCACGATCTACGATCCACGCGGTGCATCATACCACCTCTTTCCTCTGAATGCCGTTGAGAATCCAGCTCGTTGACTCACTCGAACAAGGCAGGTATGCTCCGCAGCACATAACGGTGTCACCACAAAGAGGCTCCTCATGTCGCTCTATGACCGCCTAACCGAAGACCTCAAATTCGCCATGAAATCACGCAATCAACTCCGCATGGATGTGATCCGGATGATCAAGGCTGCGGTGTTGAATAAAGAGGTGGAACTGAAGCGCGATCTTGATGATGCAGAAATGAGTCGAGTCATGACCACGCTCGTCAAGCAACGCAGAGAGTCAATTGAACAGTTTGAGAAAGCGCAACGTCAGGAGTTGGCTGCCAAGGAGCGTCAAGAAATCGAGATCATTGAATCCTATCTTCCTAAACCGATTTCACCGGAAGAGCTTGAGACCCTGGTCACGTCAGTCATTGCCGACACAGGCTCTCGATCGATGAAGGAGATGGGAGCGGTGATGAAGGCCGTCATGGCGCGTCTTGGGGGCCAAACTGTCGACGGCAAGCATGTCAGCGAGCTTGTGAAGCGCAAACTCTCCTGACTCCTCCACAGGTGGTTTGCTCTGGCCAGTCCCCTCTCGACTTCAGTTTCATCAGGTTTCAGCCGTAGAGTAAGAGCTATGGCTATTCTCATCGTCGACGACTCAACGGATCACTATGCGCTCCTCCGATCCATCCTGACCAAAGCAGGCCACCATCAGATCCTCGGAGCCGAATCCGCCCAGGCAGCCTTTTCAATGCTGAATGTGGATGGAATACAGTCGGCAACCGACATCGACCTGATCTTGATGGATGTGCTCATGCCGGAAATCGACGGGGTGCAGGCTTGCCGTCGAATCAAACAGCAGACCCATCTTCGCGACATTCCCATCATCATGGTCACGGCCAAGAACGACCTCGAGAACCTGCATGAAGCCTTTTCTGCTGGAGCCATGGACTATATCAACAAGCCCGTCAAAAGCGTCGAGCTCCTCGCCCGAGTCGCCTCCGCCATCACGCTGAAGAAAGAAATGGACTGCCGCAAGTTGCGTGAATCGGAGCTCCGCCGCACGAACGAAGAGTTACAGCAGGCCCTACGGGAAGTCAAAGTGCTACGGGGCTTGATTCCAATCTGTGCCTCGTGCAAAAAAATCCGTAACGATGGAGGGTTCTGGCAACAAATCGAAGAGTATATCGGCGAACACTCGGAAGCCGAGTTCAGTCACGGCATCTGTCAACCTTGCCTCAAAAAGCTTTATCCTGGTGTTTACCAAGACTAGCTGGTAGGATTCTTCCAGTTCACATCGTTCTCAGTCCCGTTACACCTATGAGCATCCTCCTCATCGATGATTCGCCGGATGATCGGCTCCTGCTCCAGGCTATCCTATCTGCAGCAGGCTATGAGCATATCATCGCAACGGACTGCGCCGCAGCCGCCTTCAAACAGCTCGGGCTGGATGGGGGGAAACAAGGCCTGGCGCGTGTCGATCTGATTCTCATGGATATGCTCATGCCACAAATGAACGGCATTGAAGCCTGCCGCCAGATCAAGGCCGTCGACCGCTTCCGTGACACCCCAGTCATCATGGTGACTGTAAAAACGGACCCTGTGGATCTTCAACTGGCATTCGCTGCAGGGGCGATGGACTACGTCGCCAAACCGATCAATAAGATTGAGCTCCTCACGCGGGTCCGATCGGTACTCCGACTCGTTCACGAGATCGACCGCCGCCGCGCACGAGAGCACGAACTCCTTGAGGTCATGCGTCAACTCCAGGAAGCGAATCAAATGTTGCTTCGGCTCTCCTGCTTAGACGGGTTGACTGGCATCACCAACCGACGCCAATTCGATGATTTCCTCGATCAGGAGTGGCGAAGAGCCTTACGTGAATCGACGCCGCTCTCTCTGATCATGTTCGATATCGATCGATTTAAAGCCTATAATGATTCCAAAGGACACACTGCGGGGGACGAATGTTTAAAGCAAATCTGCGCGACAATTTCTAGTGCCGTGAATCGTCCCGGCGATTTGGTCGCCCGCTATGGCGGAGATGAGTTCGTCACGGTCCTCCCCGGAACCGGGATAGACGGTGCGGCACAAGTCGCGGAGAGCCTTCGCCGCCGAGTTGAGGCCCTCGGCATTCAACAAACCGAGGGGGAGCCCGTGACCATCAGCGTCGGGTACGCCTGTGTTGTCCCAAGCAGACACTCTTCTCCTACCGATCTTGTGAAGGCTGCAGACCAAGCGCTCTATCAAGCCAAACAGGAAGGGCGGAATAGAACCAGATCGGCCAGCATGTTGTCGTTGGTCCAAGATTCACCGAACGCGTAGCCGATTGTTGGCACACAATTGTATCGCCCGCTGCACTCGGGATTCCTCGAAAACGGCGAACCGAGTCGACGGTGTCCTCGGAATAGACGGACACAACGACCAGCAGGCCTACCTATTCCCTGAAGTATTCATGGGCTCATGCCACGACATCCACGGGTAGAATCTCATAAACAGGTTTCGAAACCCGTGCAGCACTCTCGACGGACTCGTACCACTCCCAATCAAGCGATCGCTGCACAGAAATCTACAACTCCCCGCTCAGCTCCGCCGGCGCCAAAACGCAACTCAACTGCCGTTCTGAAACAGTACCAAGACGTGCTCCAGCGACTAGCGCAAAGCGAGGCCTTAAGCAGTGGTGACATGGTCCAAGCGTTCCGGGCGATTTCTCACACCTGCGCCAAACTCCTGCGAGTCAACCGCACAAGTATATGGCTGTTGTCTGAAGACCAGAATGAACTCATATTCCTTGACCTGTCTGAACCCAGGTCAGGGCACCCCAATCCAGGACTCATCTTCAAATACAGCGACTGTCCTGCGTATCTTCACTCACTACGCCGTGAACGTCGCGCCGTCGCGATAGAGCAAGCTTCCCAGGATCCTCGAACCCGCGACCTAGCACAGATCTACTTCGCTCGATTCAAAATCCAATCCACACTGAGTGCACCAATCAGGCGAAAAGGGGAACTTGTCGGGATACTCTGCGCTGAATCTGTCGGAAAACCTCGACGATGGAGTCAGCAAGACATGTACCTCTGCTGCATGCTCGCGACTCTGGCGACGCTCGCGCTCGAAGCAACCGAACGGCATCACGTGGAGCAGGTGCTTCGTGTCGCCAAAGAAGTCGCCGAGGTGGCCAATCGCGCCAAGAGCGA
>CABVSA010000111.1 GCA_902500805.1 uncultured Nitrospira sp.
TATCTGCGACAGGGTAGAAACAGCGCCAGGCTCAAGGTCGCAGGCACGTTGGGTTCCCTGGCCACTTCTGGATAACATACTGACGGTCTCACAACGAAAGCAATACGAAAATGATCTGGGTTCGTGAAGGCCTCCCGGCTTTCGAGAAATGCCATTGGGGTCAGAGTATATTTTCTGAACACGGCTTGTGAACAATGGGCCATGCCGTACGCTCAATGAATAGTCAGGACAGGACCATCTCTCACAGGTTTTTCTGCCAACCAGCAAACCGCCTTATCTCAAGTCGATTCACCTAACCGTCTGGAACGCATTGCCTGGTCCGACCCCTAGTTCCTGTCTCGAGCGGAAGTTCGTCGCCGAGATCGCACCGTCACAAGGCGGTCCACTGCAGCGACGGGATAGCCTAGGCGCCATATGAGGAGCCGAAAACGTTAGGTTGGAGGGCGACGCGTTGATCTAACCGAGGCCGGCTTTTGCGATTATGTCGCGTGTATCACCCTGGATGCTGAAGTCACAGTATTGCGGGAGCGCCTTGATGTCACGGTCGGCAAGAACCAGTGCTGAAAACTGAGCTTGACCAACCCAGCCGAATTTCTCGCCGAGAGGTCCGAGACGTTCTAGTTGTTCGATCGCGAATGCCCGTTCGGACTCTGCAAAATCAGAGTTCACCTTTGCGAGTATGTCTTCGCGTGAGAAGGAAATATCCCTATACCTGGCTCGATTTCTGGATGCGTGTCCAAATAGTGATCCAAGTACGAACAATAGCACGACGATACTGAGTGCGATAACGCCGAACCATTGAAGGGCGGACATGGTGCACCTCTGTGTAGGACTTGATTGCGACGCCTAGCAATGTTTGGGCCGATCCGCACAAGCGCCAGATCTCCCATCTTCTATCCGTATCACACGCCACGACCGTTCATGAAAATATGCCATGTTCGCTGTCGCTTCAAATGAGCTGCGACGGGGGGGCCTGTATCACGGGTTCTTATGCAAATCGATGTGAGGCCCGCTTCTGATAGCGGTCAATCGTGGACTTCTGCTTTGGGTCGAGGACTGCCATCGGCCACGAGCGGCAGTTTGGCACCGAGATTGCCCCACCAGAAACCGGTCCTCAGCTCTGTTGCATTGACGCTCAGCATGCGGCGGCGGCGCGCAGCGCCGTCCGCTGCATGCTGTTGTTAATCATCAAGTCTTGTGGTTATGCACTGACGTCCTGTTGGGTTCCGTCAAACTTGGTGAACCGGAATGCTAAGGTGCCAGGGGACAGTTCTGCATAGCTGCGCGCATAGGCTTCAAGCAGCTTGATGGCCACCTGCTCGCCGAGCTGCAGCGAGTAGGTTCCGTCGGATCGCCAGTGCACGCCAGCGATGTTGCGTCCGATTGCGATATTCGAGGCGAGTTTATTCAATTCGCCTTCGATCGTCAGCGGCCCCCCGGTATAGGCCATGAGGGTCTCGTGACCGGTCTGATCCACCGTCATGTCCACCGGGTTCGGGAATGTGCCGCTCACATCGAAGAGCGCCTTTAAGATGGTCACGCAAGCGCCGGCCACGGTGGCGTGTCCCGCGCCGTAGGCGGGGTGCATCGGTGAACCCTCTGGAAATGCCATAGGCAGCAGCGCCGAGCCATAACGCAACAAGTTTCCTTGCACAGCGATTGAGTTCATCAGGTTCGCGGGCAGATTGAAAGTGCCGGGCATACGGCGCTCCACATCGATGCGTCCGGCGTAAACCTCAGG
Source organism: uncultured Nitrospira sp. (assembly GCA_902500805.1). Classification (GTDB taxonomy): domain Bacteria; phylum Nitrospirota; class Nitrospiria; order Nitrospirales; family Nitrospiraceae; genus Nitrospira_D. Next base: position 1,742 of record CABVSA010000111.1, read on the forward strand.
GCGCAGACGCAGATGCACGTACCATTTCTGGAACCATACGGCCTTGAGTGCCAGCGCCGCTACTTCGCACATCATGCCGATGTGGCCCGGGGCGCCGAGCGTACCGAACCCCTCCTGCTTCAACCCACTAGGGTGGTATGGGTTGACCATGGACGGCCCGGCGCCAATGGCTCCCCCCACCGAGGAGGTAGCTCCCGCGCCGTGAAGCAGCATTAGGCACGCATTGAAGTAGCCTTGGAACAGCACATCGATGTGTACCCATTGCGACAAATCGCGGCCATTACGTATATAGTGCAATTCATCGTCGAAATGGCTGGGCACGAAATCGCGCTGCGCGCCGTTCTGAACGGCGAGCCACTCGTTCCAGAGGGTCATGAAGTCCTGACCGGCTCGCAGAGTCTTGTTGCGCTGGTGGAATCCCTGCACGCCGAAGGGCACTGGATGAATCAGAAACTGAGATAGGTACGGGCCAACGCGATCGCCAGGTGTCAATCCTCGAAACAGCAGTTCTGGTGTGATGGCGCCAGCTGCAGTCGGTGCCAGCTCTTCATTTCGTTGAGCAGGGGTCAGGTCTGGACGTCGTGCGATGTCCATGCGCTCGGCGACTGCGGCATTCCGTAGCTGGGTGAGTTCGAGTGCGGCTTGTTGTGCGATTGGGTTTGACGCGTATTCAGAGAAGGGTACGTCGCGTAGGGCGGCCATCCAGTAGTTCTCAGCCATCTCGAACGTCAGCTCATCGCTACCGAACTTTGGCGCTACCGGCATGGCAAACTGCTGCGGATCACCGCCGACCACGGCAAATGCGCGCCCCGCGACCGGATTGACCCACTTTCGCGTATTGGGCCCGAAGCCACGGTGCGCATCACTGATGCTCTCAATGGCGGCAAACACCGCCAGACGATCGCTGGAGAGTGCATTCGCGAAACCCGTGAACGCGGCCGGATCGACCAAGCCTGTAGCGGGGTCGTGCTTCAAGCCCTTGCTGAAGCTGCCCCGCTTGTCTGCCTGCGCGAAATCTCCGTTGTCTGGTTGTGGCGGCCGAACATTTGCCACCACTTGTCTCGACACTGAGAGCCTATGCTTCTCAGCGTTCTCCTGGGGGGTGCCTACCGCCTGAAAACGATTCGGATCGACTGTGAAAATTGCCATGGTTCTTCTCCTATTTGCATTGGTGGCCAAACTCCAACCTGCGTTGTTCCCTACGTCTTTCTGCTGGTGCGACACAGAACACAACTGCCACTACGCTGGCACCTTCCATTCTCACCCGTGATGACTAACAATGTTTAGGCTGATCCGCATACGAGCCGGATCTGTCACTTTCCGCCCGTAGAACACGTTGGCGGCTCTCCAGAAGTACACCCGACAAACTCAGCCACTTTAGCCCATTGCAGTGATTGGGTTCTCCTCACTACCTCGCATGCGGATCGTCCTCCCGCAGCCTCCTTTCCATGACACAGGGACCACCATGACGTGTTCACCTACTAGACCTTCTCTTGTGCGATGCTGCATTGGTCTATCGCAAGCTAGATGCCAGCATGCAATGGGACTGTTGAAACATCAGATGTCATCCTCAATCTCCTGCAACTTCAGCGTTGGACGAGTTGCCGAGCAAGCATGTATCTATCAGCCCATCTCCTGATCACAGTCGCCTGTATCGAAAGCGATACGTAGGGTGAATCAAATCTGATTCACCAAAAGGCTCAGCAGATGTGTGGTCTGGCTGCTGACTTCATTTGGAATGATCGTTTCAGAAGGTGTCCACCGGTAATCCGGGGGGAGGCGTAGCCACATCACCACTGTTGCCATCGATTTCAGACCACTATCGTCGTGATGATCTCAGGCGATGGGATTTAGGAGGAAGGATGCGATGAATATATTCCAGTTACCCCAGGTAGATGCTCGAGGACGAGCGGTGGCCAGCGAGCAATCGATAACAGCTGTATGGTTCGGTCTCGATGGGAGTGTTACGTTGGTTTCAATACCGTCTTCGAGTGGACCATACTGTAGTGGTTGGTCAGGTGCTTCGGCTTTGGGTCGTGGACTGCCGTTGCTTCCGACAGCATCTGCCCGATCACGTCTCAGTTTCTACCCAATATATATCGCTTGACTCCTATCCCCATTGCGCCCAGGGTGATGGTGTCAGGTGTGAAGCCCCGCTGGCTGTCCTATCTCTCGCGCTTCCTGACCCTTCCCAGCGTGACCGATTCCCCAGTCTCCGCCGTTGTTACACCAGAGGTATCGTCGCTGCCCTCTCACCTGAAAACGCGGGGCTCGTTGTGTCGCCGAGAGGGGCGGGAGGCTCTCACCTTCGCACCAAGGAGTCCACGATGAATCAGGTGCAATTCAGGCGATCATGCCGCGAATCAAACCTAAGGGAGGGACGGACATGAGAAGAATGATCATCAACAAGAGCTATGATGCATTGAGCGTGAGCCCATAAGGCGTTTATCCGATTGCGTGAGTTGGGGCGTTCTTGGCTCGATCGAAAGGCATAGACATGGTTAGCATCCTCATAACGTTCGCGTTCATGGCACTCATGCTCCTGGTCGTTGGTTTCATCTCTTACGCGAATAGCGAGTGACCAGCTGCCGCACAGTGGATCGGGAAATTCCCGTTTCGTGCCTCAGCCCGGGCTCTCGTGAAGTATCGACACCTGCAGATGCGATGTGCGTCATGACTCTCTGGTAGCGGTCGGTCATGTACTTCTGCTTTGGGTCGCGACCTGCCGGTCGCTTCCGACAGCATCTGTCCGATCACGTCTCAGTTTTCTACGCAATATATATTGCTTGACTCCTGTACCCATTGCGCCCAGGGTGAAGGTGTCAGGTGTGAAGCCCCGCTGGCTGTCCTATCCCTTGCGCTTCATGACTCTTCCCAGCGTGACCGATTCCCCAGTCTCCGCCGCGTTTACATCACCGTCTCTCTGACTCGTTGCAAGTTTGGTGTGATGGCCTGCTGATGGAGGCGGCCAGGACGCCGGCCGTGCTGCAGGGGACTACTCGACTCACATCCGCATTCCATCAAAAGGGGAGTACCCATGCTCTATTACGCACTGATGTTCCTGGTCGTCGGCTTGATCGCCGGCGCGCTGAATCTCGTCGGGATCTCGACGGTCGTGGTTCAGGTTTCGTGGATTCTGGTCTTAGCCGGGATGCTAGCGGTACTAGCGATTCACTTGTTCGTGGGACGCACCAGTCGAACGGTTTGACCGAGGGGTGATGGGTCGTCTGAGGGGTTTCACCATGACGATCCGGCCCCTGCCTCAAGTTCGATCATCAACAAGGAGGACAAAGCGATGAATGCTGAACAACTCAAAGGGAGATGGATGCAGTTCAAAGGTGACCTGAAAGAGAAGTGGGGCAAGTTTACGGACAATGATCTGCAGGAGATCGGAGGGAACTACGACAGATTTGTCGGCAAAGTCCAGGAGCGGTATGGCGATAAAAAGCGTGAGCTGATGAAGTGGGCGGATCAGTGGTACCACAAGGCTCCGTCGGCCAAGGCGGGGAAAAAGATCCAGTGATCGGAATCGATTAATCAGAGATGTCGAATGCTGTGATGACAACAAGGAGATGAGGCCATGAACACTATCTTACGCTGGGATCCCATGAGCAGAACTCGGTGGAATCCGTTCAAGGATCGGGATGAACTGGAAAGCCGTTTGGCGACGTTATTGGCCGGTCGGGAGGCGACGGGCAACGGAGGAAAGGAAGCCCTGACGGTGACTCAATGGTCGCCGCTGGTGGATATTATTGAAGATGAGAAGGAATACCTGATCAAAGCCGAATTGCCTGATATGAAGAAAGAGGACGTGCGTCTCACGGTCGAGAACGATGTCCTGGCGATTTCCGGTGAGCGGAAATTCGAGAAGGAAGAAAAGAGCAAAAAGTATCACCGGGTCGAACGCGCCTACGGGAGTTTCGTGCGCAGCTTCTCGCTTCCTGAGGATGCAGATGGCGGCAAGGTGACGGCCGACTTCAATGACGGCATGCTTCAGGTGCATCTCCCGAAATCGGTGAAGGCGAAGCCGAAAGCCATTGAGATCCAGGTTGGCTAGTGTTTCGTTGGTCGGCGGGGCGTCAGGGAGGCATTCTTGCGAATAGTAGTTCGGGAGGCTCCCTGGCATTCCGTGCACTCCTTGTCCTTCGAGGGAGTGCACGGGTCGGAACATGAGTAAAGGCTGTTCAATTGCCGCCGTCGTGTCTCACGTGGCGGGGGGAATGGACGGGGCCACGAAAAACATTGAGATAGTTAGGGGAGGCACGGTTTGGATGGATACAGATGGATACGGTGGATCGTAGATGACGATTCCAAATCGAGTATCGCGTCAGCCATTTGGCTCTGGTTTGAGAAATTGGTCCCTAGATCTCTTTTTTCAATCGATGAAACCGCCTTTTCGTCCTCCCGCCTCTTGACAGAAACGAAACCGCGCTCCTGCTGCTGAGAGCCGTCATCCCCAGAAATGTGTTGAACCTGTGGATAACCGTGGGATTGGTGACACGAGTGCCAGGATTGGGGCGGTTTGCTTGGATCGTGTCAAGATTTATTTCTAGGAATATGCAATAACGCAATGAACTCAGGCCGTTGCCACTATTACTTGTGGTGATGCCAGGATGAGGCGGATGCCTAAAAAATAGGCAATTTGATAAATCCACACGCCATTTGCACCGTCTTTTATTGAATTCTGCGCTTTATGCACAGAGCTATCCACAGAAGGTGTGGAATGTGAATTCTCGTGCCACTTCTCATTATTAACGGCAGGATTTTAGGCACCCATCTGGATTTCTTAGGTTCCATCGCGGCTGAGACACCAGAGGTCTTTGCGTGACCGTTTCATGTCAGGTGGAGAGATGGATTCTCGGCGGGGTTGGGCCTTGCGAGCTGAACGGGCTTCCATGATTTGAGTACGATGCGGAGAGGCTTTTTTAAATCGCCTCTCAAGCATAAGGCGGAGCATGGCCCGGCTTCCACTTGATGCTACATCCTATGCTGGGTCTCTGATTGCCATCAACGGGCTTGCCGGTGAGCACGGCTTGGATGGCTGCGCGGAGATCGCGACCTGTGACCGGCTTGTTGTTGCCGGGGCGGCTGTCATCGAGCTGCCCATGGTAGGCCAGACGGCGATCTCGATCAAAAAGATAGAATTCCGGAGTACAGGCGGCGCGATAGGCTTTCGCGACCTCCTGCGTCTCGTCGTGACAGAATGGAAAGGTAAAGCCCAGGCGTATGGCCATTTCCTTCAGCCTCGGTGGGGCATCATCGGGATAGTTGATGGGGTCATTGCTGCTGATGGCGATGATCCCCAAATTTGTATCCTGATAGTCATGTCCGAGTTTGGCCAGCTCTTGTTCCACATGCACCACATAGGGACAGTGCCGGCAGATGAACATGACCAGTAGACCTGTCTTCGCAGTGAACGAGTCGAGCGAGTAGCGTTGTCCAGTCACGACGTCCTGTAAACCGAACGGCGGTGCTGTGGTTCCAAGCGGGAGTATGGTTGAAGTCATGGCCATGAGAGAGCCTCTTGTTATATTTCCCATGGAGAAGATGCCGCATGTATACAGTGAGGTCAAGTGGCGATGAGGGAGCATTTCTTGCGTCATTGTTGTACCAGGACTATGCTGGGTCTGTTGGTGTGGAGCTGTGGGAAGGGCGAGGTGGTCATTGATGATAAGGAGGCGGCGTATGCTGATCGTGTGGTTGTTGATCTTGCTGGGGGTTCCCGTTGTGACGCTGGCTCATGATGAGACAACGCCTGCCACGTCAACCCTTACGGTCAGTGAAACCGGGATTGTGCCGCATGCGCCGGATACGGCTTTTGTCATGTTCGGTTTGGAGACGGCCGGTAAGTCCCTCGCCGATGCGCAGAAGCGGAACAGCACCGTCATGAGCAAAGTCATGGACCGGCTGCGGGACTTACAGATCGACAAGGAGCGAATTCAAACCTCATCTTTTACCGTGTCGCCGCAATATCGACCGCCCTCCAATCGTCCGAACGATACGATGCCGACGTCTCCAGAAATCATCGGCTACGTGGTCAGCAACATGGTGACCGTGGAAATCCGTACCCTGGACAAGGTTGGCACGGTGATCGAAGAAGTCTTAAAGGCCGAGGCAAACAGCTTTCAGGGGTTGCACTGGGGGTTACGCGAGGAGCAAGCAGTGCGGCTCAGTGCATTGAAACAGGCGGCGGCCAAGGCCCGTGAGAAGGCATCAGTGCTGAGCGACGTGCTGAACGTGAAACTCGCACGGATTCTCTCGGTCACTGAAGGAGGCCAGATGATCCGACCTCCTATGCCCATGGCACGTATGGCCATGGAAGCCAGCGCCGGTGATGTGCCGATTTCATCCGGCGAACTGAAGATCGAAGCGACGGTAACGCTCGTCTACGAAATCGCACCGAAGTGAAGTAGCAGGTTGACGGATACCTTGACTTACGCTTGACTCAATTGGCTGGGTCTTTGATTGCGCTAGATTCTGATGCTCTGATTAAGTATGCTTCGTTTCTTCTATGGTGTCGCAAATCTTAAAGGTTGATCTCACCGAGCAGTTCCGTCGATTACCACACGCTCCTATTGTTGAGGCGGTGATTGAAATGCGGGCTCGCGCTGAGGTGCCGTGGGAAGAATCGACCATACGAGGACGGCTCACGCCACTACTTCCAGGCTATCAAAAAATTGAGTCACAGAGTGAGTTCGAACATGACATGCAGTTCGGGCCTGGGCAGGACGCTGTGCAACGGCACCGGGATCTCGGTTGGAGAGGGTTACGGTGCGAGTCTGCCGATCATCTCCATATTGCTCAATTTAATCGCGACGGATTTGTCTTCAGCCGGCTTCGACCTTATGACCACTGGGAACAGTTTCAAGGCGAAGCGATGCGACTGTGGGGGATTTATCAGGGGCTTGCCAGCCCATCAGGGATCCAACGACTCGGTCTTCGTTTCATAAACCGCATCGAACTGCCGGTTGATGGTCCTCCTCCGGATGATTATCTGCGCATGCCGTCCGAAGTGCTTGCCGGGATGCCTCTCTCTCGTGCTGGCTTCTTCCACCGAGACGTGCTTGCTGTGCCAGGGTATCCCTACATTATTACCATCGTTCGTACTGTTCAGCCGATCCAGGTTGCGGGCAGTAAATGGTTTGGATTACTCCTCGATATTGACGTGTTCTCGACCGAGCCATTTGACCTTCGTGACGATCTACTGACGCAGCGTTTGATTGAGATGCGATGGTTGAAAAATAAGGCGTTTTTCGGCAGTATTACGGAGCAGGCTTTGAAAAGTTTTGAATGATGTTTACAACGCTTGGTTCTCCCCAACTTTCCTACGGCAATACTCCCACTCATGGTGCCAGTGAAGAGGCCCGATTTATTGCCAAGGAATCCCAGAAAGGGCGTCGTCGCTTGCGGGAGGCTCATTCCATAGGTCTCGGCGCTGATCGGGCCGTTGAAGAGCTATTCGTGGTTGCAAGAGAATGCGGAACGCCGAATTGGGATGGGTATGGGGCACAAGCAGTCCAGGAAGAAACCTGCTGGCAAGCGTATCGCTTCTTGGAGGCTTTGCCTTTGGGTCTTCCAGTTCCGACAGTGGGTGCTGAGGCCGACGGTCATCTCACCTTGGAATGGTATCAAAATCCCGCGCGAGTACTTTCAGTGAGCATTAGTTCGAATGGCATGGTCTACTACGCGGCATTGATCGGCAGCAGCAAACGATCCGGTACTGAACCGTTTCTCGGCGAAGTGCCAGAAGATATTCTACGCACTATTCGTCGTGTCTTCTCCGCATGAATCCTTCGGTAGCGGAACAGCCAGTCACTGAGGCCGAGTGGTTGGCGCGCTACATCGTTCGAAAACAACATGTGCGAAGAGATGGGACCGTCAAGCCGGACCCATTTATCTCATTCAAGTACGTGGAGTTGTCCGTAACGCGGCACCTTGAATTATCCGAGGAGAGGATTTGAGATATCGGGGATCGGGTTGCTTCTCAGACCAATACACAACTCCAAGGTCGAGCCGATGCCCAGGCTTCGTCGTACATTCGGCAACGATTACGAGTCGTAGCCGCGCCGGCAGAGCACAATCCCAACCACGCCAATGTGGTTGACTGGCCTTCCGACAAACAAGCGCAGAAGGAAATCGCCTTGGAGCTTGTGAAGCACGTCCGCTATAAAACCAAACCCATCACAGCTTCATAATCGATGTCTTGTGTATCCCGATGATGATTTCTTGGCCCTAACAGGGTATCCTTCGGCGCAATTGTTCGTATCCACCACTAAGGACCAGGTGAATGGCGAAGAAAGCCAAGTCTGCGGCAAAGTCCAATCAAACCGCGCCGTACAAACACCCTGAGGCGAAGAGCCTCATGCGGCCGGAGGTGGGGACACAGGCGCAGTTCAAGAAGAAGAAAGCCCCGAAGACCTACCGTTACGATTCATCACTCTCGCCCGCGCTCGATTGGGATGCCAAGAATCCAGCTCGTGAGCAAGGGGAGCTACTCATCAAGCAAGTCCTCGACGCGAAGAGCCTTGAAGAGGCGAAGGCTGCCGCATCAAAGCTCAAGAGTCTCAGTAAACCGTTTCTGAATTGGGCTGGCAAGGCCGAGCGGCTCTCATTTGATGTGCCGACCTTGCCGCTCTTCATCCATGAACGGCTCTCCACCAAAGCCATCATCGAAACGCTGGCCGGGCATAAGACCGACAAGCAAGAGGACATGTTCGCCCTGTTCGGTGATCCGCAGCATTCGATTACGGATCAGGTGTTGAAATCATGAAGTTCTGGATTGGCGTAACAGACAACAAATGGTTCGAGTTCTTGTCCGCACGGTCACCAGATGAGGTGAATTTTTGGCGCCCAAGTGGACTGGGTTCATTTCAGGCGGTGCCGACCGACTCCCTATTCTTATTCAAACTCCATAGCCCCCATAATTTCATTGCGGGGGGAGGTTTTTTCATCAAGCATTCTAACGTGCCTCTTTCGTTAGCCTGGGAAGCGTTTGGAGAAAAAACGGAGCCGCTTCACTAGAGGAATTACGTTTGAGAATTGAAAAATTCCGAGCCAAGAAGCTGCGAGAGCATGACCCTGTTATTGGCTGCACTATTCTGGCAAACCCGTTTTTCTTTGAGAGAAAAGACTGGATCCCTGCTCCATCCGATTGGTCGTCAAACATCGTTCAGGGCAAAACTTATGACACTAAACAAGAAGTCGGACGAGATTTATGGGGCAAGGTTCAGGAGCGGCTTCAGACAACTCATATCCAGC
>CABVSA010000112.1 GCA_902500805.1 uncultured Nitrospira sp.
TTTCATTTCCAGCTGGTCGATTCCACGACTCGATGTGTCAAGAACAGCATGAGCAGGAGGCCACTTCCGAAGTACACCAGGTCGCTCGTGTCGATCAGCCCCCGAACGAGGCGTTCGTAGTGCTCCATGTAGGACAGGTACGAGATGAGGTGCCCCGCAGTGGTATCGCCGAAGAGGCTGCCCAGTCCGGCGATCAACCAGATTGTGAGCAGCATACCGAAGCTGACGAAGGCGGCGACGATTTGGTTTTCCGTGACTGCCGATGCGAACAAGCCCACGGACAGAAACAGGGCTCCCAGCAGCACCATGCCGAGATACCCGGTCCAGATGGGATTCCAGTCAAAGTCGCTGAAGAGCATCAGGACTGTCGGGACCAATGTGGTGAGTCCGACCAGCCCAAGATAGATCACAAACACGCTGACAAACTTGCCGACGACGATATCTGCGACCCGCAGCGGCGAGGTCAGCAAAAACTCGAAGGTTCGCAACTTGCGCTCTTCCGCGAACAACCGCATGGTCAAGATGGGCAAGATAATCACAAGGACGATTCGCATGCTCGCGAAGAGATTCCGAAAGACCAGGTCGTTCAGGTTGATCTGCGCCGGCCCACCTTGCATCTGCATCAATTGGATGGCCTGTGCGCCCGCGAATCCGACGTAGAGGTATGACAGCAGTCCGAAAATCAGCAGAAAGACCGCTCCGACCACATAGACAATGGGCGAGACGAAATAGATGCGCAGTTCCTTGCCGATAATAGCCTGTACCGGGGTCATACGGCGTCTACCCGTCCATGCTTTCGGTTGGGGCCATGCTCACCGTGGTCTCTGTTGCTTCAGCGGAGTGGTCTTCGTGACGTGTCAGTTGGAGGAAGACGTCTTCCAACGTCATCGATACCGTTCGAAGTTCGAGTAGCCCCCATTGGTTCATCACGGCGACACGTGCAAGTTCGTCGCGCAGGTCATGACCTAACTCACATTCGATAAGGAAGGTGCCTCCTCCCTGTCCGGGGAGTACCTGCAGCACACCTCGGATTGCCCGTAGTTTCGTCTCACAGTCTGCGGGGCAGAACTTCAGTGTCAGCGAGATCTTTTCCGATTGACGCAAGCGGGCCGATAATTGCTCGGGAGTATCTTCCGCGACGATCCGACCCTTGTTGATGATGACCACGCGCTGGCATACGGCCGTCGCTTCGGGAAGGATATGCGTGCTGAGAATCACAGAATGCGAGCCGGCCAGGCTCTTGATGAGTTCACGAATTTCAATAATCTGTTTCGGGTCGAGGCCCACAGTGGGCTCGTCGAGAATGAGGACCGGAGGATCATGCAACAAGGCCTGTGCCAATCCAACACGCTGCCGATAGCCACGGGAGAGGTTCCCGATCAGTCGGTGCCGTACAGCACCCAGCTCAAGTCTCCCGATGGATTGGTCAAGTGCCGAGGTGAGTGTTGGTCCTGCCATGCCACGGAGTTGTCCGACGAAGGTCAGATATTCGGTGACGGTCAGTTCTTGGTAGACCGGAGGTGTTTCCGGTAGATACCCGATCTGCCGCTTCACCTCCAAGGGGTGATCGGTACAGTCGAACCCCGCGACGCGCGCCGTGCCTTCCGTGGCAGGCATGAAACAGGTCAGAATTCGCATTGTCGTGGTCTTACCGGCCCCGTTGGGGCCGAGAAAGGCCAGCACCTCCCCCTTGGCGACGGAAAAGGTGACGCGATCAATGGCCGTATGATGGCCGTACCGCTTTGTAATGTTGTGAACGTCAATCACGAAAGTGATATCGGTGCGAACAACTGTGGAGAATATGGAGCAGTACTGCTCACAGGATCACAGTTCTTATTCTGAGGAATCTTACTCACTCCGCCCGATGCAGTCAATATGGTGGTGGAATACAGTCTGCCGGGTTTTTCTGCGGAACTGGAATAAGAACGCACGACGCAGACGGATGGCTTTCCGAATACATCCGAAAATAGTGAGCTTGTCGAGGCAGCACGAGCACCACTTTCTCCTGCCTTGCGACTCGGCTCGAACACTATAAGGTGTTGAACTTATACTGTGCCTCGGTTATATAGAAGCTCCGTTCGATAGTCCCTGCAGGTACTTATTTGAACAGAGATGAGCTATACGGAGGTGGGGGAGACGGGTACTCCCGTCGGTGTTGTCGAAGTGCCAGACCTTTCATACTCTGAGTCAATCAAAAATCAGAGTACGTCAGCCTTACAGAGGGAGGCAAATCCAGTATGCACACGGACCTTTCACACAATCGGCTCTTCTCGAAGAGTTCTTTTGCCCTGGCGTTGTGCCTGTCCCTGGGTGCCTGCTCGTGGGTTCCCAAAGGGGAGGTGCAACTGGATGTCGGGATCAAGGATCGCGGGGTTGCCTCCTGGTACGGTGAACAGTTTCATGGAAGGCAGGCTGCGAACGGCGAGATATTCGATATGGAAGGGTTGACGGCTGCGCATCGGACGATCCCACTCGGAAGTGTGGTCCGCGTCGTTAATTTGTCGAACGGTAAACATCTTCATGTGCGAGTGACCGACCGTGGGCCCTACGAAAAGGGGCGGGTTCTTGATCTCTCCCATGGGGCGGCGGTGCTTCTGGGAATGGAACGTGAAGGGGTAGCACACGTGCAGATCGAGGTTGTCGGCGCACGCCGTCCCGAGTTGTTGCTGCTGGCAGAGCAATTTGCCGGGCCAATGTCGTCCGTTCTGACAGACCGAAGGCTTCCGGTTGGCCGGACGTCGCAGGGGATGGCGTCTCACGTGAGAAATTCCCCCGGCGATCTCTGGATTGCGAGGAGGAATCGGTGGGCCCTTGCCATGCTGTCCGTGGTAGACCCAATCCAGCTTCCGGTTGCTTCGTTAGTTCTTACCTGAGAGCCTCGAGATTGGTCCCTTTCAGGATGACGCTTGCTTGCCTCGCTAACGGGTACTCGTAGGGGCTCATGCAGAGGCGGAACTTGTGGACCCCCCCCTAATAATGCAGGCTCATTTCTGAAACATCCGTATGGCTCCATTCAGGTTGACAGTGTGTAAAGCTCTCCACTAGACTGCACTCTTTCTATCAGCCCAAGACCATCATACGTGTGAATATTAAGGGGAGGCATGATTCGATGGCCAAGAAGCGCGCGCAAGAATCGGATGAAGGGAAATTAAAGAAGAAGATTGCCACAAAGACGACCGAGCACGGTAATCCGGAAGGGGATGTCGCCCTCCGCTCGTTGAAAAAGCGATTGAAACGGGAGCAGCGGAAGCGGCGGGCCCTGGTGCAGCGGAAAAAGCGGGCAGCTGGAAGCAAAGCCGCCGCTTCTGCATCAGCCTAATCTCTCGTGCAAAATTGTCTCAAAGACTGACTGATTTTTATGGACTCCAAGACCAAACACTCTTCCCCCGATAACAATCCTCTCAGCCAGCAATCTGGGGATGAGTCGGCCGCTGAGGTTGTCGCCGAACGTCTGCAGGCAGAGTCTCCTTCCGTCGAGCCGGAAACGGCTGGTCCAGGCATGGTTGCGCTCGAAGAAGAGCAGGTCAAGGACGAGATCGATATCCAGATCGATCTATTGGCCGATCCTGACTGGGTGGTCCGACGAGAAGCCGTGATCACGCTAGGGGAAATGGGGGACGAACGGTGTGTCGAGCCGTTGGCCCGTGCGTTGCGTGATGGTGATTGGCAGGTTCGTGAGGTCGCCATCGAAGCGATGGGCCAGGTGGGACCGCCTGCGGTTGAGACGCTACTGAAACTTCTCCGTGACTGGGAGGTGCGCAAGTACGCCATCGCAGCCCTCGGGAAAATACGCGACGAGCGCGTGCTGGATCCCCTGATGCTTCAGCTGCGGAACGATGAGTTTAAAGACGATGCAATCGATGCCTTGGTCGCATTGGGCGTGCCCTCCGTCGAGAAGCTCATCCCTGCCCTTCGTGATAAGGATGAGAACGTTCGGAAATGCGCCGTTCTCGCGTTGGGACGGATCAAGAGTAGCGAAGCCATCGACCCCCTCATTCAGATGCTTGGTGACAAAGACTGGTTCACACGATTGACGGCAGCCGCAGCCCTGGAATCAATCGGCGACGATCGTGGGCGTGAGGCGATCAAGCCGTTGCTCAAAGACTCCGATATGGTCGTGAAAATGCGGGTCGAGCGGATTTTAGCGAAGTGGAAGAAGCAGCCGACCTCTGAACCTGCCAACGCCTGAACTATTTGTTCAGCTGTTGATCCATCCGTTGTTGCAGGTCCTCCATTTTCTTGAACGCGACCTGTTTCCCCGTCGCCAGTTCCAATTGAACGTCCCGCAGCGAATCGATTAAATGACGCAGCGTTGCGGTTGCGTCATCGACCTTCGTTCCCTTTGTCATGGCCTCTATTGCGTCGATGACAGCCGTGAGCTCCTTCGCTGCCTCGGCATGCTTTTGGTCGATCACGTATACCTTTGCCTGTACGAAGCGAGACTTAGCTTCGACAAGTCCCTGACGGCGACGGAGATCGCGCTCGATTCCGAGCGTGGTATCCATGACGTTTTTCGACACTTCCTTCAACGATTGCTGGAGGTCGGAGACGGACTGCTGTAATGTGCCTACGGGTCGTTGCCCAACGTAATAGCCTGCCCCGAACGCGCCGACTAGAAGCAATACGACTGTGAGAAATTTGGCCATAGTGGTCCTGCGTTAGCGGCGTCGTTTTGATGCCGGTTGCTTGGCGAGTTGCTGGAGGAGGCTGTTCGCCGCCGTAATGCGTACCGCCTCATCGGTATCACGTAACCCTTGTACCAAAATAGGGATGGCTCTGTCGTTGCTTTTTCGCAACGCCTTGGCGGCCGACAGGCGAGGGAGCGGCTGTTGGTCTAAGAGTAGCGCCTTCAATACTGTGAGGGCCTGGTCATCCGGTGAGGCACTCAAGGCTTGGGCTGCTGCTCCACGTATGGATGGATCAGGATGTCGGGCCAGCTCGGCCGCCAAGGCGATGGCTGAGGTATCACCAAGGCGAAGTAGTCCTTCTGCAGCATTGGCACGGACGTGTGCATCGGGGTCGCGAGTCAGTGCCGAGAGCAGCGGCCGGTTATTCTTGATACCCAGTTTGCCAAGGCTTGCGGCCGCAACCGCGCGAATCATCGCGCTCTCGTCTCCAATGGCATGTGTCAGAGGGGCGGTGCCATCAGGAGATCCAAATTCCCCCAGCGCACCGGCAGCAAAGGCACGGACTGATGGATCGGGGTCATAGACGGCTTGCGCAAGGACGGCGAGGCTGGCCGGGCGTTTGAGGCGTCCCAAGACACCTAATGCGGCCATTCTAGATTCCGCATCGGGTAGCGTTGCAGCACTGGTAATCTCAGCCAGCTGTTCGGACTGGCCCAACTTCACTAAGGCTGCAGAAGCAAAAATGGACTCAGGGCCATCCTCAGTACGAGCCACGTCTATCAATCGTTCTCGAACATCGGTGGCGGTCGCTTCGCCGAGGGCGGTCATGGCAGCAATGCGGACGGTCGGCATTGCATCTCGCAAGGCACGGCGCAAGGGGCCGGATTGTGCCGCGAGGCCGGATTTTCCGATCGCCTCTGCGGCTCGTGCCCGTACGACGACGGATGGATCCAGCAATCCATCCTCCAGAATAGCTGTGGTCTCCGGCAGTCCCAACTCCGCCAGGGCTGAGTACGCGGCGATCCGAACATGTTCCTTGCGGTCTCGTACGTGGCTGGTGATCATGCCCAGCGCCAAGGGGCGAAGCAGCGCGGCATCGTGAGATTGCCCCGGCTGGGTCAGTTTGGAATAAATGGAGAGGGCCTCGTCTGTTCGTCCAAGGCGGACATAGCTCTGCAAGGCGAGGCGGAGGAATTCTTTGGAAGGCGTCGCGTCCGGCGGAAGACTTCGGTAGAGCGCTGTGACTTCCGGGTACTCACCTGCCTTGAAGAAGGCGGTAGCCTTCGATTCAATTGGAGACGGTGTTCTTGTCGTGGCAGCCTCGACAGGCGGTCCAACAAGCAACACGATCAGCCCGACAATCGCAATCGCGACGCTGGGCAGGTGAGGCGACAGCGTGCGCAACAGACTCCGGTTCGATCGATCGAACCGAGTTACCATGTCGCAGGCATGCGCACCGTGGCGGCGCGGTACATCAGGCTGACGTAGTCCTTCAACATACGCGTGGTGCAGAACTGGGGTGCGGTGGTGCGAATACATTCCTTCACCATTTGCAACCAGCCACGAGGGATTCCGTCACGATCTCGCTGATAGAACAGTGGAACGACTTCCTGTTCCAGCAGACGATAGAGCTGTTCACCATCGTGATGATCTTGCGTCTGCACGTCTGTCTGTTCGCTCAATGGTTGGATGCCCCATCCATTGGCTCCGTTGTACCCTTCAACCCACCATCCATCCAAGACACTGAGGTTCAACACGCCGTTCAAGGCGGCTTTCATGCCGCTGGTGCCGCTGGCTTCCAGGGGGAAGCGAGGCGTGTTCAACCAAATATCGACACCTTGCACAAGGTACTTTGCCATATGCATTTCGTAGTCTTCAAGAAATGCGACACGACCGCCGAGTTTGTGATCGTGACAGAACGACAGCACCTCATGGATGAAATACCGGCCCGGCTCATCGGCCGGGTGGGCTTTGCCGGCGAAAATCAGTTGGACCGGTCGCCATCGGTCTTGCAGCAGTGCTTTGAGCCGTTCAAGGTCTCGGAAGAGCAGAGTGGCGCGTTTGTAGGTTGCAAACCGCCTGGCAAACCCAATGGTCAGCGCTTCCGGGTCCATGAGGGTTCCGCGTGTGAGCACTTGTGAGGGTTGGAGATGTCCATGCATCCAGCCGGCTCTGGCCCGCTCGCGGATAAAGCCCATCAGTTTCCGTTTCATGGCTTGGCGAACCGCCCACAATTCATGGTCGGGAACATCCATGACCCGTTGCCACATGGCGGGGTCGTCGCAGGTCTGTGTCCAGGTCGGGCTGAGTGACTTACTGTAGAGATGGTGGAGTTCCGGGGAGATCCACGTCGGGGCATGAATGCCGTTCGTGACGCTCCGGATGGGGATCTGGTCAGTCGGCAATCCAGGCCAGAAGTGTTGCCACATCTCACGTGTGACGCGGCCATGCTCCCGGCTGACGCCGTTGACATGGGCGGAGAGGCGCATGACCAATGCGGTCATGTTAAAACCACCGTGTGATTCGGGAGTCTCACCCAGGCGCAGAAATTCCTCACGTGACAGACCGAGCTGTTCCCAGTATCCGGTAAAGTAGCGATCCATCAAATGGTGTGGGAAGACGTCATGCCCGGCAGGGACAGGTGTATGCGTGGTGAAGACGGTACTCTGACGGACCAATTCGCAGGCTTCCGCATGAGACGAACCCTTCTGAACGAACTCACGTACTCGCTCCAAGGTCAGGAAGGCCGAGTGTCCTTCATTGGCATGCCACACGGACGGCGAGATCCCGAGCGAACGCAACATGCGCACGCCGCCGATTCCCAGCAGAATTTCCTGGCAGATCCGCATTTCTTGATCTCCGCCATAGAGTCGAGCGGAGAGGGCGCGGTCTTCCGGACTGTTCTCAGGCACGTCCGTATCGATGAGATACAATGTGATTCGGCCCACCAAGAGTTTCCAGACGGCAGCGGTCACGCGCCGGTTCCCCATGTCGACGGTAAACCGGCACGATTCACCGGACGGAGTCCGGGCTAAATGGATCGGCGACTCATCGCGGTTAAAAGGAGCGTAGGCTGCTTCTTGCCAGCCCTCGGGTGTAATGCGTTGACGGAAATAGCCCTGCGGGTACATGAATCCAACGCCGACAAACGGCAGCCCAAGATCGCTCGCTTCTTTACAATGGTCTCCGGCTAAGATTCCTAACCCGCCGCTATAAATCGGCACGGAGGCGTGCAGCCCAAACTCGGCTGAGAAGTACGCGATGGTCTTCTTCGCCAAGTCGGCATGGTGAGTGCCGGCCCAACTTTTCTTATTAGCCAGATATTCATCAAACAGGCGGAAGACGGCCGAATATTGGCGAAGGAACGAAGGGTCCTCTGCCAGGCGCGTCAGTCGGTCCGACTGGATATCGGCGAGGAGTTTGACGGGATTGTGATTTGTCAGGAACCACAGGGTTGGATCGATGGTTTCAAACAGCTGGCGAGCTTCCGGGGTCCAGCTCCACCAGAGATTCTGTGCTAGTTCAGGGAGCCGATTCAGGTTCTGGGGGAGAGCAGTCTTCGTCGAATTTGGAGAATCCACAAACACTCCTTTGGTCAAAGGCGAGCAATGCGTATGAGCGAATGATGGGCAATGATTGGTGGGAATTAGGCGTGCCCTGCCTTATGCCACGTGGCCCACTCTTTAGAGAATGCCACGGCGGCATACCGTTCGCCAAGAATTTTTGCGACCCGGTTCAAGAGTTTCGTGAGTTGTTGAAGTTCGGACAGCGTGAGATCGTCACGGAACCGGGGGTGAAGTCCCCAGCGGGTCTCGACTTCTTCGCCCGATACACTCGACATCAAGCTGACAAGCTTGATCTCCTGGCCGGTTGATTTGTTCTGTTCAGCTGACGCTCCAACGGCTGGAGCTCCCACCTGCGGCGCCTCCTGAGGGGGAGGAGCCTGTCCCTGCAGCACGGCACTGAGCGCCGGGACAACGGCGCTCGCACAGAGTGATGCGGCGGCGCTGAGCTGTGTGTTGCGTGGTGCACCGAGTGCCTCGGCTACGTTCTCACCAAAAGTGCGGAACATCTCGCTCTTGGTTTTGGAGTCTTCGGTGATCAGGAATTTGTAGCCTTCGTAGGTCTGGCGACTCTCGGCCACAGTGGTGCCGATGGTCATCATGATTTCCATTTGATCGGCATTGTTGCCGAAGGCCGGTTCCAGTGCCTGCTTTAGCTGTTGGGTCACCGCATCTTCCAGCCCGTTCATGAACTCCAGCTGATCCTTCAGCGGAATGTGCAGGGCCACCAGGCGGTCCGTGAGGTTGAACATGATCTTGAGAAATTCCAGGTAGATGCCCCACTCATCCTGGCGCTTGAGCTTCAGTGCCTGCTCCGGCGCATTGCGCTTCATCATCGTGACCGATTCGCCCGACACGGCGAGCATCAGCTCGGCCAGCTGACGGAGGCGTTCTTTGTATTCAGTGGTCGCTGTAGCCATGAGTTTGCTCTAGAGCAACGCGGATTATAGCGGAGACGTGCGCGGGGAGCAAAGAGACGATCCAGGGATTCATTCTTTGGGAGGTTAGGACAGAGTTCGGTGGGCACAACAATAAACTCAGTATATCGGTCATCATGCCCTGGTTAATTGATTGTTGCGGATGGGGTACTTCGAAAATGTTTGATTAGAGGCAAAGTTGCCCATACCGTGTCCGTTCCGATAAAGTGAATGCCACGCCATTTGATGATTATCCATAATGGATGTTCGTTCGGTGCGAAATACGGAGTCGGAGTCACCGGTAAGGGTCTTACCGCGTGATCAGGCGCGGGAGCATCTGCTTGCGATTGCGGATATTCTGGCCAAGGTGCTGGATACGTCGATCAGAATTCCTGGGACATCGTGGTCGATTGGACTGGATCCGTTGCTTGGACTGATTCCAGGGATCGGTGATGTCATTGCCAATCTGATCGGAACGGTCATTCTCGGTATCGCGACACGCCTCCAGGTGCCCCGCATCGTGTTGACCCGCATGAGTCTCAACCTCCTGATCAATGGCACAGTTGGGGCAGTTCCAATCGTCGGAGATCTTTTCTCGGTCTGGTTTCGAAGCCATGCCAGAAATGCGGTGCTCCTCCGAGAGGCAGCCCTGAAGTCCGATCGTGAAACCCATGCCGATTGGTTCTATGTTGCTGGAATTATCGGTGGCACGGTGGCGCTCTTGCTGCTGACGATCGCCTTCATCATCTGGTTGGTTTACAAGCTGTGGACGGTCGTGGCCGTGTAAATCTCAATCAGGGTATGGTATAGATCAGTCCTTCCTGAAGAATCAGAGCGTGTAACAGTTCCTTCCATATTTTCTCATGGAACGAGAAGTCAAAACCTATGTACTGAAACGGCCCGCTGAGGAAGCGACGCCGCGCACGTTGTCGATCGACTATGCGGCTGCACTGAATTCCCAGCAGTTAGCAGCCGTGACGGCGGGTGATGGCCCTTCCCTGGTCATTGCGGGCGCCGGCAGCGGGAAGACGCGCACGTTGGTCTATCGTGTGGCCTATCTGATTGATTCTGGAGTTGATCCTTCAAATATTCTTTTGCTGACGTTTACGCGCAAGTCCGCTCAAGAGATGTTGGAGCGGGCCGGTGAATTGATTGGGATGAGTAGTCGTCGCGTGTGTGGGGGGACGTTCCACTCTGTGGCGAATTTGCTGCTACGGCGGTACGGCCGGTCAATTGGGATTGAGCCCGGTTTTACTATTTTGGATCGCGGTGATGCCGAAGATCTCATCGCGTTAGTGCGATCACAACTCGGGTTGAACGAAAAAGACAAACGCTTTCCCCGCAAGGGGACGATCATGGAGATGATCAGCAAGAGCGCGAACACCTTGCGCAGTCTCGAGGAGATCATTCTGGAAGAGTTCAGCCATTTTGCGGATCACTTGGAAGATCTGGGACGGCTTCACAAGGCCTATGAGACGGCGAAGCGGCAGAAGCAGTTGTTAGATTACGACGATCTGCTTGTGATGTTGCGACAGCTGCTCCTGTTCGATGAGGGGGCTCGCACGAATATTTCACGTCAGTATCGCTATATTCTCGTGGATGAATACCAAGATACGAATCGATTGCAGGCCGAAGTCATCCGCCAGCTGGCGACGACCCATCAGAATGTGATGGTCGTCGGGGACGATTCGCAGTCCATCTATGCCTTCCGTGGTGCGACGTTTAAGAACATCATGGAGTTCCCAGAACTGTTTCCTGGTACCACCGTTTATAAGCTGGAAGAAAATTACCGCAGTACCCAGCCGATTTTGAATCTGGCCAACTGCATCATCGAGGAAGCGACCGAGAAGTATACGAAGCGCCTCTTTA
>CABVSA010000113.1 GCA_902500805.1 uncultured Nitrospira sp.
AGACGATGAGGTCCCAATGACAATCGGGAGCCGCGAGCTTTGCCTGCACATCCTCGTTACGTGACAGTTTATCGAGACGGGCGATGACCAGGTTTGTTTCGAGGAACCAGTTCCCCGTGCGTGCTGCTTCGAGTTTGTCATTAGTCAGAATTTCAAAAGGAAGATGGAATCGGTGATAGAGCTCGTCCTGCCATTGCTCGGCCAGACTCCCTGGGCAGACCACCAAGCAGCGATGCAGATCTCCCCGTGCGATCATCTCTTTCATCAAGAGCCCCGCCATGATGGTCTTCCCGGCACCGGGGTCATCAGCCAGCAAGAAACGGAGCGGTTGGCGTGGCAACATGGCCTCATAGACCGCAGTGATCTGGTGGGGTAGCGGATCGACGAGCGACGTGTGGACGGCTAGAACCGGATCGAAGAGATGGGCAAGGCGTATGCGGTGTGCTTCCGACACGAGGCGGAAGAGACTGCCATCACCGTCGAAACTCCAGGGGCGCCCCTGCTCGGCTACCTCAAGGCGAGGCTCATCATGGCGATACAGAAGAATGTTTGCCACACGGCCTGCCGTGTCTTTGTAGGTTAGTTCGAGTGCCTCCGAACCAAACCATTGCACACTCACGACAGTAACTAATGAGTCAGGGAGGATGCCGCGGATAGCTGCACTGGGTTGGAGATCTTCGAGATTGGCCATCCTGCCTTTCAGAAGAGGGAAACTGATCTAGCTTATGCGCACGAAGTTTACAGCTTTTCCCTTGAGAAATCACTGGACTTAAGGATGAGCTTAGCCGGAAACAGGCAAGAAGCAGGATTAATCATCTGGCTTCTACAGAAATCCGTTACCCCCATTCAGCCTAGGGCCAAAATATTCTTAGCTCACCTCATCAATGTCGAGCCGCTTGCGGCTATTTCGTTCTAAATCCTCTTCGAATGCGTCCTGGTACTCATGACTATCCCAGCCATGGATATTGCAGTAGCCAGATTGCTCATGCATGCTCCATGATATTTAGCTGCTCGGTATACGCAATCACTCAGCAAAGGAATGACGGTTGCGTTCCTCATGAAGACCGATCGCGCTCCGGCGAACGAGTCTTCGAGACCTCCCGCGAGCGCTCGCTCAAGTAGCGAACCAAGTCTGCGGCCAGTTGCCGATCCTCCCCACGATCCGACCGGGCTAACGCCCGCATCACCTGCTCATAATTCCGCATGACTTCCTGGACTCGTCCATGTCGGCGCGTGGTGCGTTTCAGCCGTTCCAGCGTCTCCCCTTTTTTGCTCGGTTCAGGCAGATGCCGCACGGTCCACCGTTCGTGCGTCGTGCGGTGAATCCTGCTCGTGGTCGTGGCCTCAATCCCATGCTCGCGTAAGGCCTCCGCAAACCCCTCCCGCCACCGTTGCAGATCAGCCTTCCTCGGATTCAGGCGAAACCCATCGAGGCCTGCGGCTTTCACAGTCACATGGACATGCGGATGCGGAGAGGGATTTGGGTCGGGATCGGTCTCGAACGTGTGGAGCACCATCGCGTACTGAAACCCTGAAAACTCCCGTGTCGCGAAGTCCCGCGCTGCCCGTTGGACCGACAATGGATCGGTCCTGGTCGGCATGGAGAGGACGAGGTGAAAGGCGTCGCGCATGGTCGAATCCGCCGCGATCGGCATCCCGCCATCGCGCCATTCGGCTTTCAAATCGTCCACGGCCTCCTTCCCGAGAATCACCTGGCCGTCTTGATCCTCAATCTCGAGTTGGCCATCCCGCGAAATGTAGGTGAGGTTGTTCGAGATGCCTTTCATTCCTTTCGGCGCCCGGACGAGTTTCACCATGACTTGTGGCGCACGGCGGACCATGGCCTGCAGTTTCTGCCGTACATAGGTCGCCCGAGCCTGCGGTGTGCTGAGCCGACCGCCGGTGCTCGTGAACTTGGCGGAACTCAGACGAACATTCCTGCTGCGACGCGGTCGTGGGAGGGTCTCCGTTGAGACATTGAAGAGCCGACTCCCCCACTCATCCAACTTCTGGTCAATCTGGCTGCCTGTCGAACTCATTGGAGGTGCCAGCGCTCCACCGTCCCGCGTAAGACATCGGACACCTTCTTGGTATGGGCCTGGATCACGCGAGAGAGTTCCGTGATGACCTCGACCCGAAAGGCTGCTTTGTTCTGAGGCGCGGTATTCAAGACTTTCGCAATCTGGTTCAGGTTCCTCCCCAAGGCGAGAAGCTGTTGATTCGACCGGGTCAGGGCGGCGAGTTCCGGCTGCCCCATGTGGGGTTCCCCAGTCAACTTGGTGCGCACCATCGCCACCAGCCATTTGGTCGGCACGTAACCTTCGTGACCAGCCATCCGCTTCAGGGCGGCGAGCTCTGAGGTCGTCAGGTTCAGTTCGATGCGGGCGGTCGCTCGTTCTCGTTTGGGCGCGACGCGCACCCGAGGCGCAGGGGCCTGGGTCCCGTTCCGGTCCATGGCCTGCCGAAGGGCGTTCCGCAACGCATGGCTCGGCGTCATGCCATGGGCCTGGCACCAAGCCTGCCAGGGGGCTTTGAGTTCCCCCAGATCCACCGCGATCATGCTCGTCCGTTTCGCCCGCTGCCCCATTAGCTCACCTGCATCAAGCCTAGTTGAACCACCCTGCGCATCGGAGGGTCAGAGAACAGGCGCACAAGAATATAATAAATCCATAATGTAATACAACTACGGGCGACAGCCATATCCTGCAACCTCTTAAAATCGGTCTTACATCACCATCACGGTCATCTCCAAAACCGACCAAATCCCTCTCCATCCGCTCTGCTAATCCGCCGGGATGAGGCCATTCCCGGAGCCATTTAATAGACCACCAACAGCGCCATTTTTGAACAGGTTCCCTTCATACGCCGACGGTCCTTGAAGAAGTGGAATGAGGCCCCCTTCCCCCACCGCTGCCCTTAGGCATGCGGAGCGATTCAGTCCTGGTCCCCCCAGAACAAAGGCGCGTCCGCTCATCGTACGGAACTGAGACAATGGAGCCCCCGATGAGCAAGCTTCTGGAGAAGGGCTCAAAGTGGCCCATGTTATCATTCGGATCTGTCCCTGGAAATGGCGCTGTTAGGTCAATGAACTGTGGCTATCGCGATACTAACCGAGAAGAGGCATATCACCAGGGCAAGAACTCGATGTAGTTTGACCACGTTTAAACCCGCGAGATGCCTGCTACCAACTACTGCTCCGAGGGTAATCCATGCTACTCCGATGGGTACTACCATGCATGCGAACAAGGTGATTGTTGCCAGATACACTTGTATGCTGTCGAACGCATGGTGCGGAAAGGTCGTAGAAGCAAACAGCAGCCCTTTTGGGTTTAATAGCGTAGTCATGAGTACAGTTCTTCCGGTCACTTCCCTTGATAGTGATACCGAAGATTCCCGTGTCCCGCCCCACATCCTAACTGCGACATACAAGAGATAGCAGCTACAGACTATGCGCGCGGACATGCTCAACCATGGATAGTACGGAAGCATCGAAGTGAGAAGGGCGCCCCACACTGATATGGCTATGAGGTAGCCAGCGAGCTCGAACGCGATGAGTGGCAATGCGGCTCGTGAACCCTGTCCTAGGCCAGCTGCCGCCAACAAAGTATTCGTGGGACCAGGGGTGAGGAGTACAAGAGTGGTGCTAAACACGAAAACAAGTAAGTGATAATCTAAGTTCATGGCGAGAATGTAGGCTGCTAGTTGGTTCGAATCACTGGCACCTGTGATTAAGGGATAAGATCTACAAGGAAAACAACGTCATCTCAAAATTCCGAAAGAACAATAGAGGCCATTTATGATGACTGGTGAGGGCCAGGGATAGGGATAACTGATCATCACGACATGCTGATCCATCTTGACAGGACATTTCTCGTTGCCTGAGGCTTACTTGTGCACCGTGGCAAGACAACCTGCACTTCATTGCCTTTCAGTCAGATAGTTAACTTTATATTCCTTCCATGTTTCTATAGTAGGAATAGGAACAGACGCAGCTTTTTGGGTGAATTCATTATAGACGCCTTGCGCAAGCCAGAAACGCTGCCCACCAAAAAGTAATTGTGCTGTTCGGCTATTCTGTTCTGTTCCGTTATTCCATATGGAAAGAAAGACGATTTGGTCGCCATTGAAGAATACACCCACATCAAGACGAAGCCGTTTCTCTATCTCGTCTCCATTAGTCACCCGTATATCCACTCCCGCATCAATATGCCTTGCGATGATGTCGTCGTCTGGAAGAGCGGTATTGCGGAAAAGAACAAAATACCGTGTTATGGGACCTCTCCCCTCATCGATCCGCTTCTTGTTCGCTTGGAGTTGAGCAGTACCAGGAGTCTCTCTCCACCATCCCCATGGGCTGTAGCACGTGACGAAACAATCACCTTTCCAAAGAGAAAAGAATTTCGGTGCGAGTGTCTGTCCAAAATTAAGGTCGCACTCTATTTCGCCAGCTCCCAGACCATGGAGTTTACCTCTAAAGAGGTCTAACTCTCTGGCAAGAACTTCATCTGTAAATTCCGGGCAGCTTTTCTTTTCGTGAACGGCATCATAATCATGTATGACTTCTTTTATGTAGCCTGCGACCTTGTTGCTTTCAGCCAAAAGCTTCGACAGTTTCATTGCAGCGAGCATGTCCTGTTTGGACCGTTGTCCTGAATCAGAAAGCTCCTGCTTGGACAATTGAATGGCAGCAAGTATGTCCTGCTTGGAATGCTCTTCTGCAACAGAAAGCTCCTGTTTGGACAATTGAATGGCGGTAAGCATCTCTCGTTTAGAACGTTCTGATGCATCATCTATCTCTTTTTTTTGATAAAACGAATTAATCAGTTGAGTGGCACTTAGAGTGGCCGCTGTACCTATTACAATGACAAGGAATGTTTCGTGAACATCCTGCCAACCAACTTTTAAGAGGATCGCATCCACTAAGCCAATGACCGCAGCAACAAAAATGCTTACCTTCAATTGAACTGTACCAGATACAGGTGATTCCATAGTATTCGTCTACGCCGATAGGTTCTAACCCAGGGATACCAGTGCCAGGTTGCTCAACCAAGGATCATTTTGGATCACAGACAGGTTCTCAAATGAGCAAGAGTCTTGGTGGCGTTTCCTCACACTATGAATACTTTTTAGCGCCGAGCGCTGCAAGATACTTTCCCCTCGATTACCGCGTTTGCACATCCACTGCATGGCTGTTCTCAGAGAAGCAATCCATGTATTTTGAGCTACTAGATCATTTAGCATTTCCGGTCTTTCACTCAGCAAATGGAGCGCTGCTTCCTGGCTCATCGCGCTATCCGCCAGGGTTCTGATATCTCGGACGTGCAGCGAATACTCCTGTTGCGAAAGGCGGGGCTGTGAGTATTTGCTTGATACACCTTGCCCCAAAAGCATGACATCGTAGCCGTACTCATTAAAGTTGTGTCCTCCACAGGGACCAGCATCCGTGCTATAGAAATGGAGGGGAGCGTTCTTCTCGAATTCGGCAAGATGACCAGTTGCCCCGCTAATATCAACGTGAGCCCGACACTCCTGCCAGAACGGCGAGTTACTGCGAGTATTAAATCGGTAATGGACTGCTAGGAACCATCTGAGATAGTCCCACATCTCCGCCACGGAGATGTTCATGAAGGTACGTGTTGACGCGTCTGTTTGAAGCGTATCTAAATTCTGAGCCAACAGGAGGCTTTCTCGACAAATGACAAAGACACCTGTTGATTCGAGGGGCTCAACAAATCCGTAAGAATTGCCAATCGCGACAACATTTCCTTTCACAAAATGGTCTAGCCTGCCTGAACGGAACTTGACCCTTCGAAAACTTCGAAGGTTTGGATGCTTTGACTGCATTTCGCTCATCGCCTCGTCTGGCGAACAAAACGCGGAGGAAAATACATAGCCGAGGTGATCTTCATCGCGCTGAGGGATATTCCAACACCAACCATTGTCCATCGTTTCGGCTGTCGTATATGGCTTAATGGGACCAATACAGGGGGCATCGGCTACGATAGCTGAATCAGTAAACAGGCTGGACTGATAGCTC
Organism: uncultured Nitrospira sp.; assembly: GCA_902500805.1. Lineage (GTDB taxonomy): Bacteria > Nitrospirota > Nitrospiria > Nitrospirales > Nitrospiraceae > Nitrospira_D. The sequence continues at coordinate 6,038 of CABVSA010000113.1, forward strand.
TGAAAGGATGCCCGCAATTTCTTTTCCATGAGGAACGAACTGTACCCAGTGCAGTCAACGTAGAAATCATACTTTAAGACGTGGCCATCGGACGTGATAAGAGAATCTATAGTTTGGCCATCTGGGCAAATCACGACATCGACAATCTCGCGATCGAGATGTCGGATGTTACGTTCGGCTGCTTTTTTCTGTAGATACTGGACGAACTTTTTATTGTCGAGGTGATAGGCAAAAGGAAGCTTCGAGAGTAACGAAGTTGGCGATCCATCGTTAGTTAGAACCGGCACACGGTCTGCAGACATCAGCGCTGATAGCAAGGTGGAATTGCGCGCATGTCCCTCAAAATGGTAGGCCTCAAGTAACGGACCTCGATCAAATGGATAATTAAAAAAAGAGGTTTCTGGAGGCCCCCAGAGAAATTTGATGCCCAATTTCCACGTCGGAAGAACTTCGCGATAGAATTCGGCTGGATCAAATCCGAGCACACCGTGGAGGAACGGTACAATTTCGGATGTCGTTGCTTCGCCGACACCAATGATTGGTATCTTGCTTGATTCAATCAGTGTGATGTCAGTAGTCGGATGAAAGGCCCGCAACGTAAGAGCCGCCAAGTACCCCGCGCTTCCACCACCAACAATCGCAATCTTGAATTCTGAATTTATTTGGCGATTTGTCATGCGAATGCTCCCCAGAGACCTTATAAATACATTAGCCATGTCGATATATGCGACACGCGTGAATAGCTAGAAACCCTACGCTTTATGCCATAACAATCTTGGCGAATCAATGCCCAATTCCCAACTCAATCAACTCAGGTAGCTTGCTTGCAGGTGATTAGTACAACCGGTTGCCTTGGGCATAGCCACACCCCTTTCTGGACGCTCGCCACGATCGAACCACCCATACGGCAAGTGCGCGGTGCCGTCCACCTTATTCCGGTCCGGTTCCCGTTCATGTCTCCTTGAATAGAGAACGGATGTCACGGGGACAGGATCTCTCGGACCGCGGTAGGGGCAAAAAAGCCCTGATCTCGGAGCGTGGCAAACCAGGCCTGGGCAAACTCCTTCAACTCCTGTTTCAGCGAGGTCACGACCTGCGTGCGTTTGCCCGTCTCGTCATACCGATAGACGTCTTGCACGATTCCGAGGTAGTCATTCCGAAATGACACCGGTTCGGCTGCCGCGCCACCTGGCAGATCAGTGACCATGAAGACCAGATCACAATCACGCATGAGATCGCCATTCTGTTCACCGTACTGACAGAGCGAGACCAACCGGTGCCCGTCCTGACTGATGCCGATCTCCTCGACCGAGAGCGGCATGTACTCGGGGACGGTAATCCGTACCGCGCGGGCACCAGCGAGGAGCTCGTCCAGGAGCGTTGCGCATTCCAAGTATGTTTCCATCACATTGTTCCTTTCTTCGTTTGAAGGAAGCCCCCGGCACGACGGCCGGAGGCTTCCTCACTGCGGTCAGCGACCCGACCGCTCCGTGACCCAGAGTTTTGCCTGTTGGGCGACGGCCACGAGGGCGTCAAGGTCCGCCAGGCCGAAGGATTCGGAATTCTTCCAAATTCCATCCCGGTCCTTGTACGAGCGGGCCACGGTGACGTTGTAGAACGGACCGTTCATGCCCTCGTTCTTCCAGATGCTCGCCTTGATGCTGCTGCATCGAAGCGTGGTGACCGGCTGGGGTTTCTTGTCTTGAGGTGCCATAGTGTTGTCTCCTTTGGTTAGAGTTGATGTGTTGGCCTCTCACGAGGCAGTGGAGGCCACACAGCGACGACAAAGGAGACAGAGAGGCCGCCGCCACCTGGCGGGCCGGTGGGCGCGATGCGGAGGAATGACCGTGAAAGACGACGCGATCGTTCGCGGCGCGCGGGCATGATCGACGCAGCCCGCCGGTGGAAAGCCAGGACGGCGACCGGATGCGCACAGGCACCGAACCGGAAACCATAAGCAGGTCCCCGCTCATCAACAGCACGGCATGACAGAGCAGATTCAACGGACGAGGCGAGAAGGTCCTGTTCAGATAGGCCGAAGCGACCAAGCTCGTTCGCCAAGATGGAGGAGAGTCAACGAATCGGCTTCGAGATGATCTTGAGCTTGTGGCGGTTATCAGCCAGCAGGCGACTATGCATATGTCACAGGAGTCGCTGAACGTGGTGGAAGACCGAACGGCCTGCGAGGCCACTGGCGAACATCCTGTGAATGGCGGCGAGAGATGGTGAGATAGGCTGTCCATGTAGCAACTGGGGTGAGATCATCATCACCCGACAGCCCAAGCCAGTGTCGATGACGACTGCCAATGCATCACGGACGAGTGTTTGACAATTATACCTGTTCAGGTATAATTACTCCATGGCGCGTCAGGAACGGCCACTCGAATGGATTGGCAGTAGCTATAAAGATTTGATGGCGTTACCGGTTGCCGTTCGGCGATTCTTCGGGTACGCGTTGTCGCTGGCTCAGGCTGGCGATGAACATGATGATGCGAAGGTGCTCACGGGTTTCGGCAGCGCCGGTGTGCTTGAAGTGGTCGAAGACGACAGGAGCGGCACCTATCGAGCGGTGTATACCGTGAAGTTCAAGGAGGCGGTCTTCGTCCTGCATTGTTTTCAAAAAAAGAGCAAGCATGGCATCGCCACGCCGAAAGAGGATCTCGCCATCATACGTGCCAGGCTGAAAGTGGCTGAGGCGCTGGCCAAGGAGCGACGACATGAAAAAACGAGTCATTGAAGGGATCGAAGTCTCTCGTGGGTCTGGCAATGTCTTTGCAGATTTGGATCTGCCAGATGCCGAGACGCTTCAGATCAAGACCGGGCTGGTAATCGAGATCCGGAGAGCCATTCGCCAACAAGGGCTGACCCAGCAAGCCGCGGCCACACTGATGGGGCTCACCCAACCGAAGGTCTCCAGCATGATGCGTGGGGACTTCTCTAATGTGTCCGAGCGCAAACTGATGGAGTGCCTGAATCGGCTCGGCTACGATATTGAAATCAAAGTTCGACCAGCCTCTGCTCGCATTGGACACTTGATGCTGGCGCTGCCGTGATTATGAGGCGTTGTCTTGCGAAAGTGATCGCACTCCTGTGAAAGAACCGAACGTTCCCTGTCATTCCTCAGAACCCGCCCCTTCTCTCGTTTCTTGACGAATACTGACAATTCAGCGCATCACAACCCTCGGGGCCAGGGCGTCCTACTAATAGTATCCAGGCTGGCTCCGGCTATAAGGATCACGTTGAGAAGCCGGCGGAGGTTCGTCGTAACGATGCTGTTGGCCCGGCTGCGACGATCCCATATTCACGTTGTCATAGCCAGGCGCGGGTCGTTGCCGACCCGAAAAAGAATCATCGGCACAGCCAGCGATCATGCCACACGCCAAAAGGGCAAAGGGCAGCGCGCAAAGAATACGAATCATAGGAAACCTCCTTCGTCATTCGGAATGGTTTCGATGCAGTTCTCATCCAACAGTCTGCTGTACGTACAAGAGACCGCTACCTGACAATCCTTCTTCAACCTGGGAAGTAAATTGGTGTGCCCCTATGTGTTGCCACGCCCCGTCTTCTCAATTTTGCCATCTATCCCGTCCACTGTGCAAAGGCCGAAGTACGAACTCCGTTTTCGGAAAGGGAAATGGGACGAGAATTGGCCATTCACCACTTCTTACAAGGGCGTCGACGTAAGCATACAGCATCGCCATCTTTCTCACGTGGCAGGGAGTTGCAGGACCACGCGACACTCTCCGTTCCTCGCCCTCATGACGGTGTCCCTTACTCTGCTCCTCGATCACCTTCGAGGAGCTGAACCGATCGTGAACGGACTCAGACACCGGATTCACCCACCGACCTCTTCTCACCATCGTGTTGCGCCCCTCACCCACGCGGGGGCGCAACAGAATCTTCCAGTCTGTAACTACGAACGGCTGCAAGCGTGACATCGTTCGCGATGGCGCAGTTGCCACGGGCGTGCCACACCCCTTGATGGGCGGCGGCTGTTCTCTCTTGGCACGGTCGAGTCGCGTGGCGCGACACGACGGTGCCTGACTCCACCTGGCACTGCGTCTCCGGACGCGGTGCATCAGATACATGGCCGCCGAAGCCCCTTGCCCAGTGAAGCCTGTAGGACGATTCCCAAAGATCCAATGGTCAAAAATGCAGAGCAGAACTCTTAGCTGGGCATCCGGGACCCGAAGAGAAGGGGGGGTGAGTGACCAGCCAGGAGTCACACGAGCCGACCAGACAGGCGAGAGAGCACCCGCACCAGGGAACGAGGAACCGAGCGCATCCAGAGACCGTAAAGGAAGCGTCGAGCAAATCTGACTTATCTAAATAAAAACCCTACGTGTTATTAGAGTGTTAATGCCACAGCACAATTGGCCCTAATTCCCCTCAACTGAACTGAGCAAAACTGAACCCGTAAAATGAGCAAACTCCGCTCCTGGAGCACTATTTCACAGTTTCCACAAGGAGATAGGAGGAGGGCTCGGAACCGCTTAGAAGGCTGATGCTCTATCCGACTGAGCTACGGGCGCATTCTGAAAAGACAGTGTGGTAATATCAAGGCAACGATCAAGCTGAACACTCTACACTCAGCCCTACCTTAAGGCTAGTCTGAATCGTAAGCCAGGGTGCCGTCAAGTAGGAGCTAGTCGCCTCTCTCAAACATATCCTGAATCGGATGAGATACAGGCATGAATCTTCTTCGGTCCATATCACTTCTTGTCTTTTGAACCCGCACACAACAGTCCTGCTTGCGTCGAGAAGGCGATAACCGCACTCACATCCTATCTTTCCAAGCGGAAACCTGAATTAGTCCGACCTTTGTGAATGGTAAAGTGGACCCCTCTGTCAAGACAGCTTTTATCCGAGTTTAAGCTACGCCCC
>CABVSA010000114.1 GCA_902500805.1 uncultured Nitrospira sp.
CAAATGCTCGCGGTAATGCTGCTGCACTTGAATTTCTCGACCGGCTGAGGTTTGAATTGTTGATCGTGAGGTGCCATGGACTGTCTCCTTTAGTTAGAGTTGATGTGCTGACCTCTCACCAGGCGTGGAGGTCACACAGCGACGACAAAGGAGACAGAGAGGACGAGGCGACCTGGCGGACCGGCGGGCGCTCAGCGGAGGAATGACAGTGTACTGGCGTGATCGACGCGGTCCGTCGGGGAAAAGCCAGGGCCAAGGCAGCGCCCGCACAGGCACCACACGTCACGACCCATGCCGGTCTCAGGGGTGCAGCACGCGAGAGGGACGGAATGAGGCGAAGAGGCTCGTTGTGACGTGCCGAAGCCACGACACCCGCTCGTCACGGGGCAGGTGGTCGAAGGGTCAGCTTCGAGGCGGACGTGAGGCGTGTGGGTCGTCGATCGCTACGCGACTGAATCGAAGCGAGTCGGGTGCTGCAGGCGGGAGGATGCCGAGTGCCCCGCGCGGGGCGGTTGAGTACACAAGGATGAGGATAGAGGTGGACGGTGCAGCAACTGGCGTGCGGTCTCGTCAGGTTTGGCGCGACCCTCTGTGAGGAGCGTCCGTTCCCACCCCTGCGTGCCACGCGTCTTGACACCCGTGTCGCATCTCGCTACAACCATCGCTCACTGTGTATGCGGAAAGGAGCATGCAATGGGAAAACCCCTCACCAAGTCACAGATCGCCGAGCATCTCGCTCAGAAATCTGGACTCACCAAACGAGCGATCGTGCAGTTTCTCGACGACCTCGCCACGTTGGCCTATCGCGAGGCGAAAAACGTCTTTACTCTTCCCGGTCTCGGAAAACTCAAGCTCGCCAACCGCAAGGCTCGCATCGGCCGCAATCCTCAAACGGGCAAAGAAATAAAGATTCCTGCGAAACGCGTGGTCAAATTCAGAGTCGTCAAGGCTGCGAAAGACGCCATCCTCGGAAAGAAATAACGCACGTCATCCGATGAGCCCGTTGCATATCTTGCGTCATAGCCGGTTTTTCTCCTAAACTACGCACCCTCTTAACGCTATAGTGAGCCGAACCCGTGCCCTCTGCCAAGAACGAAGACTTGGGGTTGTTTCATCGCACTATTTCTGAGCAACTTAATTCACGGCTGACAGAAGCCCCTCGGTTTTTCTGGGTCGTGATTCTGAGCGTAACTGCTTACGCTTATGTCCTCTGGTGGTACGCAGGCGAAGAAAAAACTCCCGATCGTTTCTATACAATCTTTGTCTTGGTTTCTATTCTCGCTTATTGCTCGATTCTATGGGCAACCCTTTATCTCGCTGCTTTGGGATATGCCTTTCGATACCTTCAGAATTGCCAGCATCGGATAGAAGACGCATTAGGATGGGATATTTTCCGACCGAAAACCACTGGAGTACCACCAGAGAGAATAACGTCACCCTCAAAACTGTTCTGGCTCTTGCCGGGGATTTATCACGCTCATCTTTATGGTCTCATTTTGCTGAGTATAGTTCTGCACGGCATTTTTGTCGCTGTCTACCCCGATAAGTGGGTGGGTTCACAGGCTGTTGTTTGTACATTGCTATTTCAAACTGGATGGGTATGGGCTTGGAACTACCACTACTTGCACAGGTTTCGACAAGGCCATATTCGGGCTTGCGATCCTATCGGTGTACCGATTGGACATGCCGAAAAGGATCCAGCTACCTGAAGGGCTTAATATACTTGCTATGCTTATGATTTTTCGAAGAAGAGAAGAAGCCTCCACAGTCCTGGATTCTTGAGCACGCACGACATTCGTCGAGGTACTCGTTCTTCCAGTCACTAATCGACTTTCTGTAGTTGCTCCCAATGTCAGAGTTTACTGTGCAGAGCTGATGATTATAGACAGAGGCATGCATGCCGTAGCTATTGAGGACTCCAACTGCTTCACTGAGCACGTCTCTGTACTCGTAAGGATCAATCCACAGAACCTCTAGGTTGGGACGGGTGAACCCGGTGATCTCTAAGCCCATGAGCGCGACATGGTCGACAAATAGTAGGTTACGGGCAATGAATTCGCATGTCTTCACAAGACGGCCCACGGTCTGTCGATGAATGACAATCCGGATCTCAACACGCTGATTCAAAGACTTGAGATTGAGGATGCCTCGGATTGTCTCATCAAAGGCGCCCTGACTTTGCACGACATAGTTATGGCGGACTGGATCATCCGAATAAATGGGAATCCCGATCAAGAGATCCGGATGCTGAATGGCCGCGTATTGCCTGGCAAAGCTGATGTCTTTAAAGGCGCGTCCGTTCGATAACACATCGATCGCTGTCATGGGTAAGCAGGTTTTCGTATGGGTAAGTAAGTCAATAAAGGCCCGTCCATACAACGTGGGTTCACCTCCGGAGAAGCCCAAGCAGGTCGTCTCTTGTGGAATACGCGAAATCAGTTCGGTCGCTTCCGTCAAAAGCCAAGAGTCAGCAATACGTTTCGGTGGTTGAGAGCACATCAGGCAGTAATGATCACACTGCTCAGTCAGAAGAATCGTGTTGTGGTCGGAGTTCCGTCTATAAAGACACCGCATCGATCCTGAACTCGGATCAAGCCGAATGATATCCCCATCGCACAGGTACTCGAACTCCTCTCTCAATTGAAAGACATCACTGTCTTGTCCCGGTGACACCCGACGGTGCTCTTTAGTGAGAATGGCTTTAAATCCGATTGGGTTCATCCCTTCGCTCATCAAGAGCGCCCTGGTCTGTTTCTGGTCAGGAGCGAGGTGTTCGTCTTTTGTGACGGTGGCGAGGTAGGGAGCACCGTTGAGATTCTGCAAGACTGGCAACCGTCCGGAGAGTTTGAGCATCAGCGATTCGCCCATTGTAGGAAGAGCCGTTTTGCAAACGGATCGTTCTCCATCTTCAGGATGAGGTAACGAAACGTCTCCATGTTGCGTCGACAGAACTCGGATTCTGGCTTCCGAGCGACAAAATCTCCATGCATCGCATAATGATATACGGGCTCGGCACCACAATAGGGTTCGAAGGCGCAGTCATGACACATCGGATTGCTATAGGCGAAAGATTCTTCAAGCGGATCGAGCAATGCAGGGGAGGTGAACAGGTCTTCATACGTATGAGTCAGCACGTGCCCAAGTTTGAAGGTATCCTTGCCCATCTCAGCCAACATTCGGCTTTCATCCGAGGCATACACAGACCCATCATAGTTGTAGACCGCGGCCCCGATTCCAATACCAGCCGGACTCATGAGATCCACATAGCCTGGATCGTCGCTCGTGAACATTTTCTTCAGAATGATCGATGCATAGTATTCCGCGAAATCATGACCCCGTCGATTGAGCTCAATGATGTAGTCAAGTCCTTGTCGGTAAAAGGTCAACCAACGCTCTGTGTTATACGCGTGGTAGGAGCGCGTCTTCAGCGCGAACCCATATGGAGACAGCGGTCGGAGAAAGATCCCGTTAAAACTCTGCGCCACATACTCATCGATGATGTCGTGTACTCGTGACAGACTTGCCTCAGTGGTCGTCATCAGGGCCGACACGCGATCGTGCCCAAGGACTTCCCGTGCTAACGTAATGCCCCTCACGGTCCGTTCGTAGCTGTCACCTCCAGGACGCGGTCGATTGGCATTATGAAGATCTTTGGGACCGTCCAGCGACGTCGAGAGTAAGATGGCATGATCGCGGCAAAACGACAGGATGTCGTCGTTGATCAGTGCGAGGTTCGTCGCGATCACAAAAGCGAGGTCTTTCCCCAACGTTTGATTCCGTGATTCCGCCTCGAGCACGATCGTTTGAATAAGAGGAAAGTTGAGCAGCGGCTCTCCGCCCTGGAACTCGATCTTGATGTGTTGCGAGGGCGAGCGAAAAGCCAACGTGAGTGCAGCGTTGGCTGCCTCGGGAGTCATATCGTACCGTTGGGTGTCCTGGGACCGTCGCGAGACCTGGCAGTACGGGCAGGAGTGCTCGCATCGCAAGGTCACCACGAAAAGATGGAGCCCCGTAAACTCGGCGAGCCGCTGATACCGTGTCCGAAGCTTGAGACTCAGCAGTGTGGGGGTAATCGCGGCACTCTCATCCATGAGGAAGTGTCGAGCCCGCAAATCAATATAGGCTGGATCTACATTTGATAACCGATGCGCGAGTAAGTCATGCAGGCTGGGCCGATTCAGAACGATGTATTCGCCCGCAAGATTGGTGAGGACGTACTGGTGCTCATCTAATGGCGTAAAACGAAAAGGAAGCAGTTGGTACGTGGAGCGGGTAGGTTGATACCGTTCAATTGTCTGAAACTGGCTCATCGGTGGTCAATCCTGTCTTCGAGAAGGCATGGGCGAGAATCACATTTCGAACTGCTGCGGTTTCGACGTGCAATTGCTCTCGGAGGTCCTGGTCTAATACCTCTTTCTTGAATTCATTCTCGACCTGTAGTCGGCCTTTTTCGCTGAGGGGAGTAGGAAAGGTGAGCACGCACTGAATCTGCTTGTCTATGATCGAAATATCAGCGGTGAAGGCTTTCAGATGCCGGTACGCAGCTTTTTTCACCGCATTGAGTGAAAACACGTTGCCGTCAAATATGACGGTCGAGGTGGTCATGTTGTCGCTCATACTCATCTCGCTTCTTCCAAATCATGTGTCCTTGGTGCCCTAACGCGCGGATCGATGCGATCGATGTGAAGCATGGGACCGATGGGAACGGTGACTCGTGAATTGCAGAGTTGTTGAAGGCTTCGCCATAACCAGAGACTGCGCACTATCCTCGATCACGATTTGACGAACCGGTGCGTCTTGGTGATGAACGAGAAGAGAGGAACTGCTTACTTGCTCGCTTGTTGAAATCATGGTAGCGAAGACGGGATGATCGACAAGGAGAGCGGCGACGACCGTGCCGAGAGGGAGAAGAAAGCGTTTCATCAGCGCTCGCTAGGAATTCTAGTTCAGCATCTAGTACCCAGAACGATGAGATCCGTGGGAACCGTGCGATCCATGCGACCCATGTGATCCGTGTCCGGCATAGAGGATACCGGTACTTGACTGGCGCAGCAGGAGCGCATGCATTTCTGACTGCATCGTATAGGTGAGTTCCTGGATGATGGGATCACTCTCTGTGGGCTTCGCCGAGGGAAGAGATCGAACCGCGTCATCGGGGAGCGGTTGTATTGCTGAAGTGTTCACTGCCCCCTGAACCTTCAGCGGCAGTAATGCCGCAACAGCCGCTCCTAAGGGAATAAGGAATCTCTTTTCATTCATATACACCTCCGCAACATGTCTGGAGCGGACTATACTCAGTTAAACGCAGAATTCCTATATCTCTATAGTAGGTTCTTTACAGTATATCACTACCATGGTTTTTAGATGTGATCATTTCTGGCTATAAACGGGAGGCCCTTCGCTTCTCCGTAAAGCGTGTAAACAATGGCCTAATTTCTCCTATTTCGAATGTTGCGTTTATCGCGAATGAGCGTTAGGCTTTCTTCAGAATAGGAGGACGTTCATGACAATCATGACCTCGAAGACCAGAGAACCTGTGGCCCCCACCACGGAGGAGATAGTTATTGCGCAAGAAGCCCGTCGTGCATTAATTAGCCATCTTACCCACCCTATGCATCTTCGCCTCCAGATTCTGGAGAAGGAGAAGACCACTCAGACTGTTGAGTTGCCCGCCTCGGCCATCCAGCTACTCTTCGATATCCTCGGAGAAATGGCTAACGGCAATGCCGTGACGCTCATTCCGATCCACACAGAGCTCACGACTCAACAGGCGGCGGAGGTGCTCAACGTCTCTCGCCCCTTTCTCATCGATCTGCTCGAACAAGGTCAGATTCCATTTCGTCGGGTGGGTACCCACCGGCGAGTGCTGTTTGAGGATCTCATGCGCTACAAAAGGCAAATCGACGCTGATCGCCGCGCCGCGCTTGACGAACTCGCTTGCGAGGCCCAGGACCTCAAGATGGGCTATTAACCTTGTGGCCCCTTCACCGCGCTCTATGATGCCTGTGTGCTGTACCCGGCTTCGCTGCGCGACCTATTTATGGAACTCGCCCTCACTGGGTATTTCGCGCAAAATGGTCTACGCGCGTCCACAACGAATAGATCGGGCAGCGCCAGCGGAACGCCCTGATCTCACGCGCGAGTGTCTTGAGCGCCTTCGGGCTCTCGTGGACCGCAGCGCCGGGTTTGCCTCGTCTGCAGGATGGCTGGATGACTCTATTTGAAGTGGCTACCTTTTAATCAGGCAGCGCTCTTGGCAGGCCGTACCCGAACTTTCACTTCGACCCGCGAACCGAGGCGGTTGAGAATCATAATCAGTCGGTCAGCGGTGAAACGCCCGAGATCGGCGTGGCGAATGCGAGAGAAATCAGCCGCCGCGATGCCGGTCCGCGCCTGCGCGGCCCGTACCGTCAGACGTTCCCGGTCCAGGGTTTTGATAATCTCGGTCGCAAGGATCGCCTTGAACTGATCGGCGTCCGCGTGGATTCGGCCAAGATCTCGGAACACATTACCGCTGCCCGAGACGACCTCTAGCTTGTCTTTCTGCTTCATGGAAGCATCTCCTTGAGGCTCTTCAGTCGGTTCCTGATCAAATCGATTTCATGTTTCGGTGTCTTGATGTTAGTCGTGGATTTCTTCTGAAATGCGTGCACCACCCAAATGTCTTTTGCCAACTGCACCGCATAGACGACACGGAAGGCATCGCCCCTGAACGGCAACGCGATTTCCAAGACACCAGAGCCGAGGCCCTGCAGCGGTTTGGCGATATCGGCCTTGCCGCCCTCCGCTGCGATCGTCAGGGCCGCGAGGCAGATGGACTGAACGCCTTCGGGAAAGGTTCTGAATTCCTTCAGCGCTGCCTTGATCCACGAGACAGGGCGCGTCTTCCGGACCTCGGGCATCAATGATCACTACGATCCATACGGACCGTATATTGTCATATTTGACAACTTCGTGCAACCACCCACCATTGAAAGTGATTTGTCGCAGTGTGGTGGAACCGTCTCACGATACCACGAGACGTGCTGCTGCGAAGGTGAGGGACCGCAACGTACTGATCAACACGAACTACGTCCCTGACGGTTTTGGAGCGAGCGGGAAGCGCTCGGCCCGGACGGACGCACACGCCTCATCAATCATAGCCTGGAGCTCATCGGGCGGCAGATCCGCAAACCTCTCACGGACTTCGTCAAGCACGCTCGCCCAGTCGGCATTCGCCTGAGCCGTCCCTTGATGAACCCAGACCCCATCATCCTTTACCATCGTCGGGCGTGGTGCGGGCACTCGGAGCACCATGCCATCAGCTTGTTCTTGGATCTCGAGTTTCATATCGGGTTTCAGCCCGAGCCGATCGCGGATCGGCTTCGGCACGACGATCCTTCCAGACTTATCAATCTTGACAGACATACTATTGACTATCCCAGATGCTGTGAGAAACGGCAACAGCTACATATCGCTGATATTTCGCTGCGATCAGCAACAATACAGGTCGGTGCACGGCCACTCCTTCGTGCTGCACGGGCATCGCATCATCGCACGACCGTGACTTGTTGCTAGGGCTCGCCTCGGTGGTGACGGCTGACCTGAATCGTCACTTTCTGCTCCAGCCTGTTCAGAAATCCGATCAGGCGTTCCTGACTGAAGCGACGGAACTTCGCTTGCATGATGGCCGAGACTTCCGGTTGCTTCAGGCCTAGCAGTTTCCCGGCCTTCTTTTGGCTTAACTCTTTTTCCCTGATCGTCTTCATCACCTGAATACCAAGGGCTGTGCGGGTAAAAAGTCCATCCGCATCATCAAGCTCAAGGTCAGCAAAAATATTGCCGGAACCAGTTGTGATGTCTGTGGTGCGATGATTAGTGCCCATGTTGTTCGAGCTCTGGGGCATGCTGTTGTGTTGGGTCAGATCACGGCCGGCCTTATGACAATTCTTGGGAGCACTGGACCTGTTGTGGCACGACGCGTGTCAGCTTCAACCGTCTGTTAGCTGCCTAGGCTTCCCGATTTGAGGTTATCGAGGTCTCTCGCAATACATTTGTGGCGCTCTTTCTGCTTTGGATCGCACAATGACATTTCGCGTTCAGCAATGAGATCAGCTTTTGAAAGGATCAACGCAAGACCACCCGCCACGGTCTCAGATACCGCTCGCCCACGCAACTGTCTGAAAGTTCCGCCACTGATCGCGGTGAGAAAATCAACGTCGTCCCAATGTATTACTGCCCATTCTTCTTCTTGAGCAACCATCATCATATAGGGGACTTTGATGGCCCCGGCTTTTAACCAGAATCGCCCGAGGGCTTCGACGTTTCGTCGCTCGTTCGAAATCAAGAGGTCTAAGTCTTCTGTCGATCTCATAACACCGTGAAAGCGAACGGCGTACCCTCCGACGATGATGAACTCAACCCCTTCGGTGCGTAATGCACCCAAACAATCTTGCTGGGTCTTACTGAGGGTGGAGAATGGCATCGTGCTTAGTACCTAACTATGTTGTGGCGCGAAGGCGCACGTCACTTCATAGATTCAGTCCTCATACACCGTGCTCCGATGCGCCACCCGCACCACCAAGACCACCATTCTGTTGTCTTCGATCCGGCAAATGGCTCGATAATCGCCGATCCGATATCGCCACAGCCCCGCAAACGACGCTTTGAGCGGTTTGCCAAATACGCGTGGATCTTCAGTGGGCGCAATTCGGTTATCGAAATAGTCAAGAATGGCCTGTTGCCCCTGCCGGTCGAGTCGCTTCAGATCTTTGAGTACACGCCGGTCATATTCAATGGTCCAAGCCAAGTTTCTGCCTCATCTCGTCGGAGCTGAGCCGGGGAGCTGGAGTTTCTAATCGCTGTTCCGCAATAAAACGATCCTCCAACTCGTCGAGATGCTCTTCTAACAAGAGTCGGATGTAATAGGTCTTGGTCCGGCCCGTGTATTCTGCAAGCTGGTCTAAGCGGTCTTCCAGTTTTTTCCCCAATCGCAACGATGTCATCAGCCACCTCCGTCGCACATGTTATACGTGTATGAAGTGTATGACAGGTGATCAGCTATGTCAAACATGATAGTGAACTGAACATCACATATCATTGTTTCCCTTGACATAATAACAAGAATAGGTATGATAAAGGACGTTATCATACACTACCAGTTAGTGGGGGAAAGCCATGAAACAAGGACTACAGCTCGCCATACCCGGCACCCGAACACTCCCCGCGCTCTTCACACCGACGCCCAACGCGGCCAAACGATTCGTCGAGTTCTTCACCGCCAACATTCGCAACGCGAATACGCGAAAGGCTTACACCTGGGCGGTTGCCGAATTTGCGACCTGGTGCGAACGACATGGGAGGCTCTCCTTGCAGGCCATTGAGCCAGTCCATATCGCCACCTATATTGAAACGTTGCACCGCCGGCTGGCCGCTCCGTCAGTCAAACAACACCTCGCCGCCATTCGCATGCTGTTCGATTGGCTGGTGGTCGGCCAAGTCATACCCACCAATCCCGCCAGCTCGGTGCGGGGACCGAAGTATTCGACGAAGAAAGGCAAGACGCCGGTGCTCATGGCCGACGAAGCCCGGATGTTGATTAATGCCATTGACGTGAGGACGATCGTCGGCTTGCGGGATCGTGCCTTGATTGGATTGATGGTCTATACATTTGCGCGGATTGGCGCAGCCCTCGCGATGCAGGTGGAGGATGTCTATATTCAAGGTCGTCGGACCTGGGTGCGACTGCATGAGAAAGGTGGGAAGCTGCATGCGATGCCCTGTCATCACAATCTTGATGAGTACCTCCATGCCTATCTCAAGACGGCCCAGTTGACCGAGGGCTCAAGCCCGCTCTTTCGGACGATGCACGGCCGGACGGGACAGCTCTCCGACAAACCGATGACCCAGGTGGATGCCTACCGCATGATTCGCCGTCGCGCGGTTGCCGCCGGCATTCGGACCAAGATCGGCAATCATTCGTTCCGCGCGACCGGGATTACGGAATATCTCCGCAACGGCGGGAAGCTCGAGATTGCGCAGCAGATGGCGAATCACGAGAGCGCCCGCACGACGGGGCTGTATGATCGGCGCACTGATCAGGTGTCGCTGGATGAGGTGGAGCGGATTGTGATTTAAAGACCGATAACGACGGGAATCATGCGCACGGAGCGTGAGCCATGATGACACCCCGCCGGGTGAACGTCCCTTCG
>CABVSA010000115.1 GCA_902500805.1 uncultured Nitrospira sp.
ATTCGAACGCCCAGGACGTCATTACCTCGGACAAGAAGACCCTCTTGTTGGATAACTTTGCGAAATGGCGCATCGTCGACCCGCTCAAGGTGTATCAAAACTTCCAGAGCCAACGCGGCGCACTTCAACGCCTGCACGATATCATCTATTCTGAGCTCCGCGTGGAATTAGGCCGGCATGAGCTGCTCGAGATCGTGTCGAGCACGAGAGCAGATATCATGCGCGTCGTCACCGAACGCGCAAAGGAAAAAGCTGCGGGGTACGGCATCGAGATTCAGGATGTGCGGATCAAGCGGGCCGACTTGCCGGAACAGAACGAGAAAGCCGTGTTTGCACGGATGCAGGCGGAACGTGAGCGCCAGGCGAAACAATATCGCGCGGAAGGCGCAGAAGAAGCGCAGAAGATTCGATCAGAAGCGGAGAAAGACCGGGAGATTATCCTCGCCCAAGCCTATAAAGAGTCGGAAGAGCTGCGGGGAGGCGGCGACGCCAAGGCGTTTCGCATCTACGCGGACGCCTACCGCCAAGACCTCAAGTTCTTCGAATTCACCCGTTCGATGGAAGCCTACAAGAGCGCCTTCAAGGACGGCTCCACGTTGGTTATGAGCCCGGACTCCGAGTTCTTCCGGTACTTGAAGCAACGCTGAGTTGTAACAGACATAAACACCTGCAGGATATTCAAAAAGGCCGTCCAGCAAGGCCGGAGCGAGCGAGGTGGTGAGGGGTACGCTTCGGTACGTTGAGCATCGCTGAGCGATGCGAGAACAAAGCTGGCGACCTTTTTCAATATCCTGCTATGAAAGTCCTACAATTTTCCCACTGGTCGCATCCAGCCTGATCCGCTCACCGGCTGGCTTCTTCGGTAATCCAGGCATCAACTGAATTCCTGAACAGACGGCTGTTACAAATCCGGCCCCGGCCAAGATTCGGAGCTCCTTGATCGGAACGATAAACCCTTTCGGTCTGCCCTTGAGTGTCGAGTCGTGTGAAAGCGAAAGAGGGGTCTTGGCCATACAGACCGGCAAGTTTCCATACCCTAATGACTCAGCCGTATCTATTTGACGTTCAGCCTCCGACTCGAATCGAACCCCGTCCGCTCCGTACATGGTCGTGGCAATGGTTTCGATCTTTTTCTTGATCGGCAAGGACACGTTATAGAGAGGCCTGAACTGCCCTGGTGTTCGGACTGCTTTTGCCACGGCAACTGCAAGCTGCTCGGCCCCCTTCCCTCCATCCGTCCAATGAGTTGAGACGGCGGCATCGACAGCTCCCATCTTCATCGATTGCTCGCGCACCCAGTCCAATTCATCCGGTGGATCGTCCTTGAAGGCATTCACCGCGACAACCACTGGTACCCCATGTGCCCGCACATTAGCCACATGTTGTTCCAAATTGGCGATACCCTTTGATAAAGCTTCCTGGTTCGGCCCAGTCAGACTGATGGGCAACGGCACACCCGCCTTTGCCACACCTCCTCCGCCATGAAGTTTCAATGCCCGCAAGGTCGCAACGACCACCGCCACTGCTGGTGAATTGCCCGAAACCCGGCATTTGATGTTAAAAAATTTCTCCGCCCCAAGATCACTCCCGAACCCTGCCTCCGTGACAACAAAATCGGCACATCGCAACGCAATCGCGTCAGAGATGATCGAGCAATTGCCATGGGCAATATTCCCGAATGGCCCTGTATGCACAAAAGCGGGAGTCCCTTCTAAGGTCTGAACGATATTCGGCTTCAAGGCATCCTTCAGCAGGACCTCCATCGCCCCTACACACCCGAGCTCCTCAGCTCTGACCGGCTTTCCAGACGTCGTCAATCCGACGACGATGCGACTAAGACGCTCTCGAAGATCTTGCCGGTCCATTGCGAGGGCCAAGACCGCCATGATCTCAGATGCCTCGGTAATGACAAATTGGCCTGCGCGCCCACCTGTCCCCTCTCCCAATGCGATTTCTCGAAGTGCTCGATCGTTGACATTCAACGTTCGCGGCCAGGTGATCTTTTGTGGATCAATCAAGAGCCGATTTCCATGAAACAGATGATTGTCCACGAATGCAGAGAGCAGATTATGACTGGCAGCCACCGCATGGGCGTCTCCGGTCAGGTGAAGGTTGATCTCCTCCATCGGAATGACTTGGGCATGCCCGCCGCCGGTGCCACCGCCCTTTACTCCGAACACCGGGCCGAGCGACGGCTGTCGCAACGTGAGAGCGGCACGATGCCCGAGCCGGGCTAGCCCCATGGCCAGACCAATCGACGTCGTCGTTTTTCCCTCGCCCAGAGGTGTAGGATTAATCGCCGTGACAAGGACGTAATGCCCTTTGGGTGTAGTCTGGAGGCGGGCCAAAATCTCTGGTGAGACCTTCGCCTTATCCCGTCCATAGCAGGTCAGCTCTTCGGCACGGATCCCGAGCTGGGTCCCGATGTCGAGAATAGGGCGAGAGGTTATGGATTGCGCGATTTCTAGGTCGGTCAAGAGACACTCATTCTGGCTTGAGCTCAATCACACAGGGCTGGAGTATAGCACTGTTCGTTACGCCATAGGGGCGAGAGCGGGCTACTAGTGACTTGTCTCAAAACAATGAACGGCAAGAAACTGACAACGAGAACGGTGAAGGTTCTTCAGCTCTGAAGTCGCAGCTACTCTAAGATGTACTTGGTGGGATCAAGCGCCTGGCCGTTCAGCTTCACCATGTAGTGCAGGTGAGGACCCGTCGACAAACCTGAACTGCCGACCAGCGCAATGACATCGCCACGATCGACTCTCTGACCTTCCTTGGCCAAAGCCTTGGCCAAATGCCCGTAGACCGTTTCAACTCCAAACCCATGGTCGACGCGGACCATGTTCCCGAGTTTCGGATCATAGCCTACTGAGGTCACCCGGCCTTGAGCCGGTGCACGAACCGGAGTATTGGGGGCTGCCCCAATATCCAACCCATCGTGCCACGCTGGCTTCTCAGTAAAAGGAGAAACACGAGGGCCAAACCCTGATGTCACCCATCCCTTTACCGGCCAAATAGACGGTGTCGAAGCCCATCGAGAGGAACGTTGCTCTGCAGCCTCGGATAACTCCGACAAGATGCGTTCTTGGGCTGTGGTCGCCTTCGAGAGCCACTCCAGACCATCCTTGACTGCAGCAACCGCCTCAAGATGATCTTTTGAGAGGTCAACCCCAGCAGCAGAATCCTGGGTGGTCCCCTCTCCCCCATCCTTGGAACTTCCCGAACTTGCTGACCCCGCACTCACATTCCCGTTGAGGCCAGGCATGGCCCCTCCTTCAAGAAGGGGAACGTCCTCACCACCTCGGCCATTCACCATATCGCCTGACTTGGGAACCTCGATCCCCAGCATGACTCGAAGTCGTTGATTGACCTCGTTCATAGCCCCAATTCGCTTCTTGAGGTCATCGATGGCTGCCGTGAATGCCGCAGTCTGCTCACGCGCACTCATCGCTTCAGTTCGGAACGAAGATAGTTCCCATACTTCTCCCGTCCTCACAACATAGTGGGAAACAACGAGCAGATCGGCAACAACAAGGAGGCCAACACAGGTCAGCAGCGTCCGGAGAAGCTTTTTTGAAAAGCTGAAGCGCAACGGTTTTGCCGTCGACCCTCGAAAGACGACCACCGTATAAGTCCCGCCGTCTTGATTTGTTGTCTGAGCCATAATGATCGCCCCCCTGCCAATTGATCCCGGTAGGTTCACCCGGTAGAGACCGCCACGTTACCGACTTCTCTTCCTCCCGGTCAACCCCCCTAAAAACCGGTATGCCCCTGAAGTCATGTCAGCCCCATGAGCTAGGATACCTCGCCCCGAACCCAATCCAGATACGGCTGAAATCCATGCGTCACAGAAATCGCTATGATTTCAGGCACCTTATAAGAATGAACTTTTAAAATCGCCTCTTGAAGAGGCAAGACTTTATCGGATGTTGTTTTCATGAAGATAAGCGACTCCTGATCCTTTACAATCTTTCCTTCCCACCGGTAGGTCGACTGGACTGTGGGAATAGTTGAAGCACAAGCCGCAAGGCGGGATCTTACCACCAGGTCGGCAATTTTCCCTGCTTCTTCTTGGTTCGCCACGCTCACCATGACGACGACAACCGTCTGCCCCAATTCGCCATCCATAGGCCGCCAGGATACCTAACCAATCCTTGCACATTCAACCGTGATGAGAGGGCACGCATCGAGACGGGAAACTCATAGAAAACCATATACCCGTCTCACCATTGAACGAATGAGCAACTTCTATGCCCTATGATTGAAGCGGCAGGCTTTTCCCGGCTCGCACTTTCAATGACTTATAGGATCAGAATCGTTAGGAGTTGGGAAATTTCATCCTATCACTGCAGAAGAAACAACACAGTCAACCAATTTTTGTGAAGCTCTGTTCAAAACTGACCCTTGTAGGTCCAATAAGCGAGCTATACAATTAGAGCTACATTCTACCCCTACCCCTTTCGCATTCGTGCTAACTCTTCAAAGTAACAGGCAAATGCCTTCATCCCACCGGAAGCTTGCCCCCAGTCGAAATATTCATTGGGCGCATGATAGCCATGTTCCGGTAAGCTTAACCCCATGAAAAGGATGGGAACCTTCCATGTATTCTGCATCGTGACGACCGCCCCAATCGATCCTCCCTCTCGTACGAAAGCCGGTTCTTTTCCGAATCCCGCTTTCACGGCCCGCTTCACACAATCCACATAAGGCCCGGAAAAGCTCCCCTTAAATGGATGGAGCATCCCCTCTCGCTCTACCTTAATAGTCGGATTGATCTTGGCGACGTGTTTCTTGAAGAGGGCAAAGACACGTTCAGGAACCTGATCTGGGACCAGACGCATGCTTATCTTCAGTTCGGCATGGCCAGGCACGACGGTCTTCACACCCTGTCCATGGTAGCCCCCGCTGAGACCATGAATTTCGAACGTCGGCGAGGCCCAAATCCGCCGCAGGACATCGGCAGGATCTTGAACCCGTAGCGACCGAAACCCATAGGCCTCCTTAAAACCCTTCACCTGAAAACCGGACTTCAGAAAACTCTTGATCTCAGCCTTCGTGGGTTCCACCGCATCATCATAGAAGCCGGGAATCTTCACTCTCCCAGTTCGCGCATCGACACACGAGGTAGCCACCTCCATCAACTCGGCCAGGGGATTACGGGCCGCCCCCCCTGTGACACCGGAATGTGCGTCTTTCTCCCCGGTGCGTAAGATCAGACGCGCCCCCAGCAGACCACGTAGTCCATAGGGGGCCGCAGGCCGCCCCTTGGCGATCCAAATCGTATCCGATACGATGACAGAGTCCGGTCTCGGAATCGCTACACGATCCTTAAGCCCCGCCCGAAAATGCGGGCTGCCGATCTCTTCTTCAAGCTCCCACAAGAACCGAATATTGATCGGTACCCCTTGCTCAATCGCATATTTTGCACCGAACAGGGCCGTAAGGGCCGGTCCCTTGTCATCGGTCGCCCCTCGGCCATGGTAGATCCCGCGATCGTTCCGAAACGCGAACGGAGCCTGTTTCCACTCAGGCTCCTGCGCAGGCTGCACATCCAGGTGATTGTAGATCGTGACGGTGGGGTACTCAGCCCCCGTAGTCCAGCCTCCCGAAACAATGGGAGCGCCCCCGGTCTCGACGATGTGCGGATCGGCCCCCAGATCGCCGAGATACTGCTTCGCAAGCTCGGCCATACGCCGCATATCTCCCGCACGAGACGAATCCATACTGATCGACGGCACTTCCACCATCTGGCCCAAGAGATCCTCAAACTTAGGCCGTGTCTCCGCGATAAAGGCCCCGAGTCGTTGCTCATGTCCCATACCCGTAATCCTCCTTGGCTCAACGAGGCTGAATTATAACGATGCGAGGTGTTCAAGACAAAGCTGCTGGGGGTTTCCTATGAAGAACATGTTAAACTGACGCCCAGTCCGAGCAGTTTCCACTCATGATTCGTCGTGCAACTCATCACCTCTATTGCCTGACACTCTCCGCCTCGATCCTGTCCTCGACCCTGGTCTGGGCCGGGGATCCCATCAGCCTCCAACAGATTCTCGAGGAACCGAAGATCTACCATCTTCGGCATGTGACCGTACGAGGCACTGTACGAGATGTGCAACCGCTGGCCCCGTATACCTTGGCGAATGGAGATCCGTGTTATGGCGCGTACTTGTTCCGTCTGGAAGAGGATGAGGCGACCCTGTCAGTGGCCGTCTTGGGGATCTGCGGCAAACCAATCGTTCGCGACCCGGAGGTCGAAGACGGTGATCGGGTTGAGGTCAGCGCCACCATCCAGGCACCAAGTCACGGAGGAACGATTCTGAGCTTCAAGGGTCCGAAAACGACAACCGAAGAAGAATCCGTCGTACAGGCGGTAGCTGATCGCATTCTCCCCATCGTCGAGTAACACCGTTTGCAAATCTATGGAGCATGACCGGTTTATGCAATGTCGGCATTCCATCAAGTATCTTGACCACCCTACAGAACTGCTGTCCGCAAGAAAAAACCGCGAGAGCCCACTGAGGCAAACAGCCAAAGTCATCTTCGTGCTGACAATTCTCATCTCAACAGGGTGCACGAGCAGCCAAGGATTCAATCGGATAACGATGCACGAAGCCCTTCACCTCGACTCTCACTCAACCTCAGAAACCCCACCTGTCTTGCCTGGGAGCACTCGCCCCTCCCCACCGGTTCGCCTCGGGATCTTCTTTGTTAAACATCAAGTTCCCGACACACCATCCATCAGAAAGGTTGAGTGGCTGAGCGCAGATCGAGATCAGCTCCTCCGCGAGCTCGCACCGCTGCGAGATGAACAGCTCCTTGCGGACATGTTCGTACTCACGGATGTCAGATTGCGCGGCAATGACATCAAGGAAATCAGGCAGACGGGGGTTCGGTTTGGAGCCGATCTGGTCTTAATCGTTGATGCAGTCGCAGCCGTCGATCGGTACAACAACCGTTTTGCCTGGCTCTATCCGACCATCATCGGGGCCTATCTCGCTCCTGGCACCGAAAGCGACGTACTCACGATGGCCACAGGGGACCTGTGGGCTATCCACTCCGACTGGCACGCTCCTATCCAGATCGTCGAGACACGATCGAAGGCGGTAGGGGCAGCGGCCTTCCTTGATGACAATGCCCCATTGCACGACGCGAAGAGGCTAGTCATCCAAACACTCGGCAATCACATCGCTGAGCAACTGCGGCTCCTCAAATAGAGATGATGGCGCGCGACAGAGGGTTAGGGCGAATCGAAGCTCACCAAGACTCCCAGTAAGAAAAGATGTTGTCCCGGCACAAGGCCAGGAACTCCGGGGCGGATCTCGCCGCTCTTGAAAAACCCACCTCCTGCCCCGGTGGAGTCGTCATACCGATGCTCAACCCGCACGATCGTATTCGTCCATTTATAGGGAAGCTGGTACTCGACCGTGGAAGTAATGGCTTTCACGAACTGTTCAGCCCCGGTCCAGCGACCGTTCCGGTCCCAGTAGAATTCGGGTCGCAGCGCCACAGACCACGGCCCGGCGACATGCCACCTGACGACCAGGTTTCCTCCCATGACAAAGGCTCGGGGATTGCCAGACTGACTTGCAATGCGTTCAGTTCCAACATCAAGAGACGCCGCGATAGTCACGTCGTCGCCTTTCCATTCTAGAATCTGATTGCCGTACAATCGCCAGAACTCCATCGACGTATCAGTTTGGTCCGGTCCTGCATAGACGGTTTGCATGAGAGTAAATCGTGGTGTGGCTTTCCAGATCCATCGACCTCCATAACTGGGGTGATCGTTAGGATGGGCGAGATGATAATAACTGTTCACGACAAAGGCCGTGACGGTGAGCGCGTCGCTCACAGGATACTGGGCATTCACGCCGAACATCATGTAGGGCGTGTTGTCCGCAATCCATGATCGCGTGTAGTTGGCATTGTCTTTTGCATAGAGCGACTCATACCCCATCAAACTGTTGAACAGGCCGGCGGTGATCGTCAGCCCTTTGCCGACCGGAACAAGATACGACACATTCGCACGATGAAGATGTCGAAGCACATCCGACCCATCGACGCGTCTCTCGCCCACCAAGAACGCAAACTCTTCAGAGTCTCGCCCTCCCTGGAAACCCAGTTCCATGCCCCAACGTGACGTCTCTCTCGCATCCTTGCGCACATAGGCCAAGCCCATGTTGGGAGACAACTCATTATGATGAGCAGCCGTAGCGCGGCTACGCCAAAGATGATTGTCGGGAAAATTAAAATTTCCGACGTATCCAACATCGACATAGGCTCCATAATGCCAGTCGACCGTGGCTTCCTCTCTAAGATTGGCTGCGCTCGGCACGAGAGTCCCCGTCTCATTTGATCCCTGACTCAAATCTTGAGCCACACAGACAGGCACCGTCGTAAATAGGCCACATACGATTAGCAGAAGACCGATGCATATGTGCCATCTGTGTCCATGAGTGACCATCTTCACATTGATCATGAATGGATGGATAGCACCTGTTTGCCGCATGTGATATTTGAACATGTAAAGCTCCCCGACGTCGGCTCGCAACTATACTTCTCCAGATATCAAAATGGGATAAAAACCGGTGAAGCGAAGGTCAGGAACGTATCAGAAAGCGCTGTGAGGTTATTCTGTCCTGAGTCGATATCCAACTCCCAGCTCCGTCAAAAGATAGCGGGGATGAGCTGGGTTTTTCTCTAGTTTATTCCGCAACTGACGCATATAGACCCGTAGATAGTGTCCTTCTTCCATATGAAGCGGTCCCCAGACTTCCTTCAACAACTGGCGGTGGGTCAGCACTTTCCCGGCATAGCGTATCAACGTGGTGAGCAGCTTGTATTCAATCGGTGTGAGGTGTATTTCCTTCTCTGAAACAAAGACCTGCCGACGTCCGAGATCTACCTTAAGATCACCGAGCGTGAATACCGATTCGACACTTTCGCTGGTTCGTGACGCATGGCGAAGCGCGGTTCGTATCCGTGCCAGAAGCTCGTTGAGTCCAAACGGTTTGGTGACATAGTCGTCCGCACCGAGGTCGAGCGCAGCGACTTTCGCATGTTCCTGGTCACGAGCAGACAGTACGATAATAGGCGTTGTGGTCCATTCCCTGATCTGTCGGATTACCTCGTTTCCCTCGACATCCGGTAGTCCCAAGTCAAGCAGGATGAGATCTGGATTTCTTGCTTTAGCCTCTGCGAGTCCATCCCTACCCGTCACGGCTTCGTGGAATCGAAAACCATGTGCGGGCAACGTTGTCCTGAGAAACCGGCGGATTTCCGGCTCGTCTTCGATCAAGAGAATCGCTGCTTCCTGTGGCATGAGATTTCCTGAAGCCGGCTACCACATTCCGGTGAACCGGTCGGCTCACCGAATCGATGTCTGCTCCATTTCGACGGCCGGCTGCTCCTCTGATAACGGAATGGTGAACCGAAACAGCGCTCCGCCTCCCGACCGATTCTCTACCCAAATACGCCCACCATGCGCTTCTACGATGCCGCGACAAATCGTCAGCCCCAGCCCGACGCCTCCTTCTCGTGCAGATTTACCACAATAGAACTTGTCAAAAATACGAGACTCCTCTTCAGGATGGATCCCAGGTCCACGGTCAGCAGCCTCGACGACGACTTCCCGATCACGGACCGACGCAGACAGGTCAATCGTGCTTCTCGGAGGAGTGTACTTCACGGCGTTTTCGACAAGATTAATCACGACTTGTTCCAGAAGCACTCCATCAACAAATACCAACGGCAGATCGGTCGGAAACGCCGTAC
>CABVSA010000116.1 GCA_902500805.1 uncultured Nitrospira sp.
ATTCAAAAAGTGAGTGCGTGCACGCTCTTGCGGAATCAGACAACTATCATTTAGTCTGTACACTGTCATTCTGCTTGTGCTTCCTGCTCAGCAGATCGCGGCACTATTAACAATGAACGGACCTAAACCGTAACCACGGCGATCTCATACTCCTGATCCATACCAACTTCGATAATACTCAGCAAAGTCTGAGTGATCATTGACCGTGAACGTGTACGGTCTGAGTACGTCGAAGATCTGGTCGTGATGTAGCCCATGCGATTCTCCTTCTTCAATACAGTTCACTGGTGGCTACCCATCATGCTACTGGCAGCGAGTCTCCAAGGCGTCGCACTGGCAGAGGTGAATGACAACGACAAGGCGCAGACCATCGTCCACATGCTTGACTATGTCGGCGTCGATTACCCTGAGTCCGTGCAGAACGGTCAAGTGATCAAATCGGAAGAGTATGCGGAACAACACGACTTTGCTGTCCAGGCCCTCACACTCCTCGGTCAGTTATCTGCTGTGCCTGAACAAGATGTGTTGGTGAAGCAGGCACGTGAACTCTTGACCCAGATCGAGGCGAAGGCGTCCGGAGACATGATTTCTACTCTTGCCAATCAGCTGATCGTTCACGTCATTAAATCATGGAAGCTCAATGTGGCACCACGCCAGGCTCCAGACCTTCGACGTGGTGAGACGTTGTTTGTGCAATACTGTGCCGGCTGCCACGGCACGCAGGGGAAGGGCGATGGCCCATTGGCCAAGAAGGGAATGGACCCGGCTCCCCGTAACTTTCACGATGAAACGCGGATGCGTCAGCGTAGCTTCTATGGGTTGTACAACACAATCACACTTGGAGTGCGCGGCACTCCAATGCGCGCCTTCGGCGAACTCTCCGAAGCCGACCGTTGGGCGTTGGCCTTCTTTGCCGCCGGCCTGCGCACCGATCCCAGTATGGTGACGAAAGGCGAGGAACTCTGGCGGCAGGGACTGGGTAAAGCAGAATTTTCAACCTTGCGCACCTTCGTAACGACGACACCCGCGCAACAGGCTCCTGCCGGTTCGTCACTCGACGCTGTGCGTGCCTATCTCACACGGCAGCCGCATGCCCTGCAGACTGCAACGCAAGAGCCATTGGTTTTTTCACGCATGAAGACCGAAGAGACTGCGTTGGCTTATGCCAATGGGAACAAGGAAGAGGCTCGACGCCTCGCCATTGCCGCCTATCTCGAGGGGGTGGAACTGATCGAGTCGGCACTCAACAACATTGACGCGTCGCTGCGCGTGGAAATAGAGCGCGAAATGATGTCCCTTCGGGCGGCCATCGCAGAAGGCTCGAGCGCCGATGCCGTCACCGCGCAGGCAACGAAGATTACGGCATTACTTGATCGGGCTGCAGAGCGGCTCTCCAGCAGCACCTTATCCCCGAATACCGCATTCGTGAGTTCATTGGTGATCTTACTCCGTGAAGGGCTGGAGTCGATCTTAATTATTTCCACCATTGTCGCCTTTGTCGTGAGAACCGGTCGACGTGACGCCCTCCCCTACATCCATCTCGGTTGGATCGGAGCCATGGTACTCGGCGCCGTCACGTGGATCCTTGCGCGCTACATGCTCAGTATTTCTGGTGCGAACCGTGAGTTGACAGAAGGTCTCACAGCTCTGCTGGCTGCAGCCATGCTGCTCTACGTGGGATGGTGGTTACACAGCCGCTCGAACGCACAGGCATGGAACCGCTATGTCAAAGAGCAACTCAACAGCGCACTGGCCGCACGGACGCTCTGGACGATGGCCGGCCTCACTTTCCTCGTGGTGTACCGCGAATTCTTCGAGGTGATTCTGTTCTACGAGACGCTATGGTCGCAGGCCGGAGCGATAGGACACAGTGCAGTCGTGTGGGGCGTCGCCGTAGCGGTGGTGCTGTTGGTGCTGATCGGCGGTCTGATCCTTCGATACAGCGTCCGTCTGCCGATTGGGCCATTCTTCACCGTCGCCTCCAGCTTGCTGGCGGTGATGGCCGTGATTTTTGTTGGGAACGGCATCGCAGCGCTGCAAGCGGCAGGTGTACTGAATGTCACGAATGTGCGTTTCTTTTCACTACCGATCCTGGGTATCCACCCGACCGTACAGAGCCTTGTCCCGCAAGCCCTCATACTCGCCCTGATCGCTGGTGGGATCTGGTCCAACCGAGAAAAAGCTGATTAGTCGATACCGCCGCTGCGTGAACGCTCCTCGGAAGGGCCTACCTTCAACAAATAGATACTGTTCCCGATAGATAACATTTTCTCTCCCGCCTACACCTCGTGCCAGAGTGTTCACATCCAGAACCCGGTCGAGTGGTTCTTCTCTAGGGGACATCAAGAACTAGACAGGTTGCGCTACAACAGGCACGAGTGCAGGCTATGATGGAGGGGGGAATGGGGGAGCCGACTGTGGGTCAAAATCTGGTGCTTTAGGGGTCACGCCATCAGCCGGCAAGGAAGCAGCATTCACCTTCTTGAGATCGAGGTGGGCGTGCCAAATGAATTCCCGTTCAAACCATTGGCCGCGCACGCTCTGATCGCGGAGCTGAACACGAATTTCATAGATATGTCCTTCGACTTGTTTGACACGCCATTCGCCGAGCCGAACGCCCTGCCCACGCCCTTTCATACTACGAACGTGCTCGTTCATGGCATCAAGGATCGAGGGGAACCCGATGGCCGGGTGGTGCTGTACCAGGGCCAAGGCCTCAACCTCTTGGGTCGTTCTCGACGGAGCCGTCGATGGCAGCGACGTCCACACATAGTACAGCCCACCGAGCAACAACACGGCAACAACGGCGTAATGGATGACGTGAGTGCCGAACGATCGTAATGAAGTCACGCTACCAGACATATGTATGAAATTCAGTGCTGGAAAATCTTTCGCTGCCTTGCATCTTAGGAAGATCCGGAATGTTCTGTCAATCCAACCAGAGTGCGGACCTCAGCTTGTCTGATCAAAAGCCGATGTGTTACAAGTATGTTTCAGCACTCACCAGAGTGCGGACAGCATGAGTGGAGGGTATGAAGTTCTTTTTGTACGGTGATCTCCTCAATCCGTCACAGCTCCAGCGGCGAGCTCCAGAACATCATTTTCTCTATCGTGCCACTCTATCGGATCACACCGTCAAGTTTTGTCGATGGTCATCCCAATGGCGATGCGGACTCGCAAGCATTGTCCCCTCACAGGGTGAACTAGCTTGGGGCGGCGTGTTCGAGTTAACGGATGAAGATGTGAACAGTATGGATCAATTTGAGCAGGATGTCCCGCAGGGAGCCTACCGTCATTTACAGGTGACCGTCTTGACCGAGACCGGTGAAAAGGAGCTGGTCACCACCTATGCCGCCAACCCCATCGGGAAATTCAAGCCAAAGGATCACTACCTTGATTGGGTGCTCAAAGGGCTCAAACAGTGGAAATTTCCAGAGAGTGTCATTCAGCAATGGGAGTCATATAGACCGAAGTAATATGTGAGTCGACGGCTGATTGCACACAGCGGGAGGCTCAGCTTACATAGAGGAGATTATGCCAAAACCAAAATATCATATTCTTGTCTGCACTAATTCGCGCCCCCCTGGCCATCCCAAGCCATCATGCGGGTCAGCCGGAGCCGCACAACTGCTCATGGCTTTCAATATGGGCTTGATGCAGCGCGCGGTTCCTCCAGGACAGGTCTTGGTGAGTGCGACTGGGTGCCTCGGTCCTTGTGAACAGGGTCCGACCGTGGTCGTCTACCCTGACAATACCTGGTACTCTAAAGTCACGGAAGCGGACGTCGCCACGATTCTCGATGAACACGTGACGAAGGGGACGCCAGTTGCTAAACTCAATCCCGACTCGGTTTGGAAATAGAGCTCATTAGAGCCTGCGGTTGAGGAAATGTCGTTGTCACACGTGGCTCATAGAAACATGACTGATCATCTATGACGGCGCCTACGGTTCATGAACATAAGACCCATGCACCTCGCTCGATCGGGTGCATGATTATTACCTGCAGCGATACTCGTATCGCCGATACGGACGGCAGCGGCCAGCTGATTCAAAAGCTGCTCAAAGACCAGGGACATACGGTTGTTGAATATCATCTCGTCAAGGACGAGCCGGCACAGATCCAGCTGTGGATCGCTCGGGCGATGACGAACGAGGCGGTTCAAGCGTTGATCATCAACGGCGGGACGGGGATTTCACGGCGAGACGGCACATTCGAAGCCGTCGACGAGATGCTGGAGAAGCGGCTTCCCGGATTCGGCGAAATTTTTCGGCTCTTGACCTACCAAGAAATGGGATCACCTGCCATCATGAGCCGAGCCACCGCCGGCATTATCAAAGGCCGGTGCATTTTTTCCATTCCAGGTTCAGAACATGCCGTCAAAATGGCCATGGAAAAGCTCATCCTGCCGGAACTCGGCCATCTGGTGCAGCAGCTCTCGAAGTAACGGTAAGGGGTAAATGGTGAGGGAGTTAGGGGATCACATCAAGCTGTACCTTTACCCTTCACCCCTCACAGTTTCTAATCCTGCGTAATTTTTGGCTCCTCATACGATATCTCGGTGGAAATTTTTGACTGCGCATATCGTTTATAAAACGACAGCACGTCACGGACAGAGACCACGCCAATAATCTCACCATTCTTACTGACGCCAAGGTGGCGTACGCCGAGATCAGCCATCATAGATTGTGCGTCATCAATGGCTTCACTCCCCTCAATCGTGCACACCGGTGCCGTCATAATTTTCTCGACCGTCAGTTTGCCTAACGGCTTTCCGGATGCGACTGCTCGCCGTACAATATCGGTATCGGTGACGATCCCAACGAACTGCTTTCCTTTTTTGATCAACAACGATCCGACTCGCGCCTGACGCATCGTCTTCGCGGCACTCGCGATGGATACTTTTGGTCCAATCGATTTAGGCCGTTTTGTCATGAT
This sequence comes from uncultured Nitrospira sp., assembly GCA_902500805.1. GTDB lineage: Bacteria > Nitrospirota > Nitrospiria > Nitrospirales > Nitrospiraceae > Nitrospira_D. Next base: position 4,937 of record CABVSA010000116.1, read on the forward strand.
CTGTGCGATAGTAGACATGGCTTCCTCCTCCATTGGTGGATGAATTTTTCGACGGATGAACGCCGGCCACGCTCAAGTTGCCTTGCGTAAGAGTAGCACAGAATACGCGGATAGCTCAAAACAGGAGCAGGAAGAACCGCACGCTAGAACCGTTATGCGTCATGCACTCACTCCGCTACAAGCTGTTCGCCAAGGCCGCCTACATGACGACCGAGGGGCGGAAACCCATTCTGAATCTTGCCGTGGCCATGCAGCAACGCGCCTGGATGCAGGGGCTGTGGGATGTGGCCAAAACGTTTGAGCTGCCTGCGAGTGTTACGCCTCTGTATTCACCGTGAACACACGCTAATGGAAAATCTCGGTTTAATGGACCAAGCAACATCTGCGGATCAAAGCTTTCTTTGGCACCTCTGAGAACCCCGTCAAAGCTCAGGTCTGGATCGCCATCGCGGTCTATGTGCTGGTGACCGTGGTCACGAAACGTCTGAACATCGATGCCCCGCTCCATACGATCCTACAGATTTCGAGTGTGACGCCATTCGAGAAAATGCCTATTGATCAACTACGTGCACGCATGGACTCGGAGGATGACCCTGTGGACAACAATAATCAGCTGAATCGATTCACATGATCTCCGCACACTACTGTTTACAGATACGAGTTCTGCTCACGAGGCCTCTGGAGTATTCCCCCGTCGGGTTCCTGCCTTGATGTTGAGCACCCGCCTCAACTCCACCATCGCCAAGGTATCGCGAGCACAATACCGCAACAGCGCCTCGCGTATGGTCTCCCGCTCGACCCAGTCGGTTTCGACAAAGACCATCCGATAATACTCCGCCGCCGCATGCCCGCCTTCTTGAATTGCCAGGTCACTATACCCAAGCGATGGCACCACCGCCGGCAAGACCGATTTGATCGAATAGGATCCGTTAAAGGCAGGATGATAGTAGTGGTCTTTGATCACGGGCAGCAGATCCCACAGCCGTTTCCCAATCTCTCGAAGGGCGGATTTGAACTCAGGAAACGTGTCCGCCAGTTGGCGAATGAGCCCGGCTTCATACGCAGAATACACCAGGATGCTCCCGGATTCACCGAGCGATTCGATGAGCGCCTCCGCCCAACGCCAGCGTGGCTCAGATGCCTCGGTGTGGAGAAAATCTTGATGCACGACTTCACCGGATTCGAGTTCAATATGATTGGACCACTGAACAGGGAGGGCCTGATAGGGCCTGGTGGAGGGAAACCGTGGGACTGCCAACATCACGGTTTCCGCATCGAGATGGTGGATGGGGTACCGGAGAGAACGAAGCAGTGAACCCAATTCCGATGAAACCCATTCCACGTTGTGCTTGACCTTTTGCTGTGCATCCGAGAGTCGGGCTCCCTCCGGAATCTCGTCGATCGTCGTGACCCCCTGCCGAACCAGCTGATTGACCATCTCTTTCTTCCCCGGCAGGTGATAAATCCAGCGCGGCGGCTTGTCCTTGGTACAATGGGCCCAGAAGGGACATTCATAGGGACTGTGGCAATGCTGATCTGGCTCAATCTGTGGAGCCTTTGCGCCCGACAACATGGCCTTCATGGCAGCCAATCGTTCCGACACCAGCATTCGTCTGGCCGCCACTGCTTCCGAAACATGTTCAACTGAAAAGAGGGCCTGTAGATCAACCTCCCCACCATCGTAGCGATAGCCTGTATTGATGTGCATCAGGCAGGTCGCTTCCAGGTTTACTCCAGCACCTTGCACGACCGCGCTCTGAATCGACAAATCATCGAGATGCACATCTTTCACCCTGGTCGATGACTTCACTTCAATCAAACGCCAGGAAGAGGACTCCCCCGAACCAGTCTGGACGCGCTCGAGAATATCGACACGGACCAACACACCATCGTGCTCAAAGGCTCCTTCAAAGACGGCAGGAACCGTAGGATCTTGAAGGAGGGCAGTGGTCTCCGCGACCGCTGCCTCTCGTTGACGAAAGCCCGCTTTGACAAGGACGCCGCCCGGGAAGCACTGTTGCGCCAGGACACCGATCTCCGTACCCATGTCCAAAATTGCCTGCATCGACGCATCAGGCGGCGTCGCCAACGCGGGCTGATGAATTTCCAAATAGAGCCGTTTGTGACATTGCAGTCCGGAGAGAAACTTGGACTTTGACAGTCGCGGCGCTGCGGCAACCAGAGAGAGCCTGTCCTGAGAATCCACTATTAGTTTTCTATCCATGCTGTGATCGGTGATTTCGCACATGGTCCACGAAGAAACTCTGCTAGGATAGCGCCCCATGGGTAACGGTGTCACTCAAATCAGACGGGCCGTGATGACTTTAGCCATTCCCGTCACGCTGACCACGCTGCTCCAGCGGGCAGAAGGCATTGTCGCCGTCTTTTTAGTCGGCGGACTCGGTGCCACATCCATCGCCGCAGTCGGGCTCGGTCAGCTACTGGCGTTCGTCGCCACGACCCTGGTCTCCGGAATCTCCGTTGGCACGAATGTGGTCGTGGCCCAACTCTGGGGAGCACGACGACGACAGGATGCAGGAGAAGCCGCTCGTCACTTCCTCTGGCTTTCGCTCGGCATCGCAATGCTATTGGCTGCCCTAGGGATCGCCGGCAATCGGTTCGTGATGCAGCAGCTTGGCGCGGAATCCGCTGTCATTGAACTCGCCCTACCCTATTCGACACTCATCTTTCTGATCATCCCCTGTACCATCCTCATCCAAGTCCTGTCCTCGATTCTTCAAGGGACCGGTGACACCAAGACCCCCATGTACGGGCTCATCGCCGTCAACCTCCTGCATATCGCCCTGGCCTACCCGCTCATCTATGGACAGTGGGGACTTCCGGCATTGGGATTAAAGGGCGCGGCAATCGCCGTCGGTCTTGCCGAAGCAGCAGGGGTGGTCTACCTTGTATCGCAGTGTCGTCCCATCCTCAAGGAATCATCCAGGTTGCGAATAGACCTCATTCGATCAATCTGGGATGTGGGAGCGCCTGTGTCCGGGGAACGCATCGTCCAACAAGCGGGCATCTTTATCTACACCAAACTCGTCCTCCTCTATGGCACCGTCGCCTATGCCGCGCATCAAGTGGGATTATCCATCGAGTCGTTTTCCTTTCTCCCAGGTTACGGACTGGCCATCGCCGCTGCCACGATGGTCGGACAGAGCATCGGAGCCGGAAAATATACAAGAGCGAAATTGGAAAATTGGGAAGCAAACAGGCTGGCAATCGTCCTCATGACCGGGATGGGGCTTCTCTTTTTCTTCGTTCCTTCTACGTTGTTTCGCGCATTCACCACCGACGAAGCGGTGATCGAACTCGGAACGATGTTCCTCAAGATCGTGGCGTTATTGCAAATCCCCTTGGCCCTCACCATGGTCCTGGCTGGATCGTTGCGTGGCGCCGGCGACACTCGCTTTATTATGGGCGCCACGATGATCGGCATGTGGGGCGTTCGTGTCCCGTTAGCCCTGGTCGCGGCCCTCTGGATGCGCCAGTCGGTCTTCTATATCTGGGCGGCCATGATCGCAGATTGGACCGTGCGGATGGGGCTGCTCCTCTGGCGGTATCAGTCGGAACGCTGGCGGCAGATTCAGGTAATACGCTAAGGTTGGATCGTTATAGAGTTGAAGAACCACCGCCTAAAGCCCAAGCTCCATTCCAATCACGAGCCTATCGTTCCGATCAAATTGTCCAAACAACCCATTGCGATCGCCATAAAACAGATCAAATCCTGTCCAAATTTTCACATTATCCCGCAACTCATAACTAATTTTTGGCCGGACGAGTCCATCGCCTTGATTGACGCTCTGCAGCCAGAGCACTTCAGTTTCTAACGTTTCATGCAAGAAATGCCTTCTCAGTAATATGGTGCTCGTGGTGTCTAATGCGTCGCGTACAATACCGTCGGCGGGATGAAGCAACCAACTCTGAAACAGCTGGACACTCACCAACGTATCCTGAATGCCGGACCAATCCAGCCCGAGGACATAGGCGATTTCACCGCTCTTGGTCACACCATCACCATCCCGTCGATTCATGGTCAACACGAATTGATCGGTATTGTAAATGGCTTCCCCCCGCATGGTCAGATTACCGAACGCATTACTAAAGGACCCCCCGATGAGATGGTTGCGTTCATAACGAGGGTTCACCGTCACTGTGGCACCACCTGGAGCTAGTAACACGGACTGAAAAAACACCGGGAAATCCGCAAAATGGTAGAGATAGTTCACCGTCAGGTCCCAGCCATGCCAAAACTTTGAAAAGCGCATGCCGACGTCGGAATCCATCACGATATTGTTAGGACGATCAAGCGGCCGAAGATTCACCCCAACACCAGGAGGCGCTTGAGGAACGACCAGCGGTGAGTTAAAGGCAAATGTGCCACCTGCTTGAGGCAGCCGATGATAGGTGCGATCCGGGATCCAGAGCACTTGCAAGTTACCACCTCCAACGGGCAATTCGGCATTGAATGTCCACAACGGAATACGAGAATCGTCAAAGTTATCCAGAATGAATTCCCTGAAGTTTTGTGGATTCACGACATCGAGCAGTTTCAGCCCGTCGGCCTTCCCCCAGACGACTTGCTGTTTGCCAAGCGTAAGATGCATCCCCCAGAGTTGCGTCCGCAGGTAGAACTCGCGCAGTTCTACGTCGGTTCGGTCGCCTAGTTGGAGACGTCGGGAATTCGGCGAAACCTCCCCTTGG
>CABVSA010000117.1 GCA_902500805.1 uncultured Nitrospira sp.
CATGCGATTGTCCGGTTCGGGCTCGATAGCCTGTTGCCGCAAGATCTCACGCTCGTTCATGGACCGGGCTGTCCGGTCTGTGTGACCTCGGTATCCCTGATCGATCAGGCGGTTTGCCTCGCCTCCTTGCCAAACGTGATCTTCTGCTCCTTTGGAGACATGTTGCGTGTGCCCGGTTCCCGTGGGGATCTGTTCGGCGTGAAGGGGGCAGGCGGAGATATCCGGATTATCTATTCGCCGTTAGACGCACTCGAACTTGCCCGTAAGCATCCCGATCGTGAAGTGGTCTGTTTCGCGGTGGGTTTTGAAACGACTGCTCCGGCCTGGGCCATGGCAGTCACGCAGGCAAAGCAGTTAGATGTCACGAACTTCAGTCTGTTGATCGCCCATGTGTTGGTACCTCCCGCAATGGAGGCCATCCTGTCGTCACCGCAAAATCGGATTCAAGGGTTTCTCGCTGCCGGCCATGTCTGCACCGTGATGGGTTACGAGGAGTATGAGGCTATCGCCCAGAAGTATCGAGTCCCGATCGTCGTGACCGGCTTTGAACCACTGGATGTGCTCGAGGGCGTTGCGATGTTGGTGAGCCAGTTGGAAGAGGGACGAGTCGAGGTCGAGAATCAGTACGTGCGCTCGGTGAGCCGAGAGGGGAACAGACCAGCGAGAACCATCGTCGACGAGGTCTTTGAACCGGCGCCGCGAATCTGGCGCGGCATCGGCGAAATCCCCGCGAGTGGCCTGCGCCTCAAATCTGCCTGCGGTGCCTACGACGCGGAGGTGAAGTTTCAACGTGAACTTGCGAAGTTGTCAGTGGGCATTGAAGATCCGGAATGCCAGAGTGGACTGGTCCTCCAAGGCTTACTCAAACCAATGGACTGTTCTGCCTTCGGGACCCGTTGCACGCCAGAGCAGCCGCTAGGCGCGCCGATGGTGTCGAGCGAAGGGGCCTGCGCAGCGTACTATCGGTATCGGGGCCACGTCGCTCGTGAAGCGTGAAGCGTATCGGCCTGCGGTTTCAAGTTTCATATTCCAGGTTTGAGGTTCTTGGCTTTTGCACAACTTGAAACGTTGAACTTGAAACCTGGAACTCAGGAGATAAATACGAGATACGAACGACGCATCACGAACAACGAGAAAATGCCATGACCAGCAATAAAGCCTTCGAGCCGACTTGCCCACTGCCGCTCTCAACCAAGAATACTATCCAACTCGCGCATGGGGGCGGCGGGCGGCTCATGCAGGAGCTGATTCAAGACATCTTCGTGCGGGCCTTTCATAATCCCATGCTGGAGTCGCTTCACGACGGCGCGACGTGGCTGGTGGAGAAAGGTACGCTCGCTTTCACCACCGATTCGTATGTGGTACGGCCGCTCTTCTTTCCAGGAGGCGATATCGGAAGCCTGGCGGTAAACGGCACGATCAACGATCTGGCCATGTGCGGTGCCAAGCCGCTCTATCTGAGCGCGGGATTCATCTTGGAAGAAGGGCTGAGTCTGGACGTGTTGCAGCGAGTGGTGCACTCCATGGCCGAAGCTGCGAGGGTGGCTGGGGTGCCGATTGTCACCGGTGATACGAAGGTTGTGGATCGCGGCAAGGGTGACGGCATCTTCATCAATACGTCCGGTGTTGGTCTGGTCCCGTCCGGCGTTCGTGTCTTGCCGACGTTGATACAACCGGGCGACGCGATTCTTGTGAGCGGCGATCTTGGCTCCCACGGCGTGGCCGTGCTCAGTGTGCGGGAAGGACTGACGTTCGACGGGAATGTTGAGAGTGATTCGGCGCCGTTGCATCGCATCGTGGCCGATTTGATCGACAGTGGGATCGAGATCCATTGCCTGCGCGATCTCACCCGAGGCGGACTTGCGAGTGTGCTGAATGAACTGGCCGCAGCAGCGAAGGTCGGTACGATGGTGGAAGAGCTTGCCATTCCGGTGAGCGAGCCGGTGCGTGGAGCCTGTGAGCTCTTAGGACTCGACCCACTCTATGTGGCGAATGAAGGACGCTTTGTTGCGATAGTGCCTGAGTCTCAGGTAGAGGCGGCTCTGGCCGTGATGCATCGACATCAAGCGGCAAATCAGGCAGCTCAGATCGGCATCGTAATGGACCGTGATCCTTCCATGGTCATCTTACGGACGGTTGTTGGCACCCACCGTGTGCTCGACCTCCTATCAGGCGAGCAACTCCCGCGGATCTGCTGATCGGTTCTTCCTGGTTCTACCTCTCCCACCAGCCTCCGCTATTGTGGCCACGCTTCTCACGTATTGATCTCCGGACTCGCAGTTCCCGCTGCTGTAGCATTCTGCGACAGTGGGCAGAAGGCTTCTGTGAAATTTTCCCCACTCTCGAAGCGAGCCAGGGCCTTCGGTTCGAAGAAACCCCGTGCTTTCAATCGGTTCAAACTAGGCTGCGACCTCATTGCGGCTCGTTTTAATGGCACGATGGTTGCCCTTCGTTCTCCTCGTATGATGGGAGGGCGAAAGGTGATGTTCTCACGGGCTGTCCTGTTATTTCTGTTTCTTGTTGTCCCATGTCTTCCGCTTACGGATGCCAGCGCGGAGCAGAAGAGTAGTGAGAAGGCGCTCCGCGAGCATTACGACTTGCAGGAGGGGAAGCGTCTCTATGGGGAGTATTGTCGGTTTTGCCATGGAGAACAGGGAAAAGGTCACGCATTCAATGTTACCCCGCCACCAGCAGACCTCACGAGCCCCGCAGTCCAGCGGAAGTCCGATATCGAGCTGGCCAAGACGATTCACGAGGGTGAACGGGGCACCGCGATGGGGTCGTGGAAATGGGCGTTATCGAAGGAAGAGAAGCAATATGTCCTGCTCTATATCCGCTGGTTGGCTCAATCACGAGAGCCTGTTCCAGCCTCGTCACCGTAACGATCTCTTGGGACGAGAGACGAAGAAGTGGCAATGACCAATGAGGAAAAGCGGAAGGCAATCATTCGGTGGAGGGATCTTCAAGGAGTGCCAACTGCCGTCGGTGATGTCTGCATGACGAAGCAGCATGTCCTATTGTCTGGAGGAGTGACATGACAATGAAGGTTGTGGTGGGGATTGATGGGTCGAAATATTCAGAATGGGCGCTGGATTGGGTGGGGAAGATTCCCTTGCGGTCTGCCCCTCGGGTGACGGCGATCCATTCCCTCGATCTCGATTCCGCTCGGGTACCGGCTCTCATCTATCCATCTGTCAGTGGGTATGAACCTGATATCGGGGAGGCGATTCATCTGCTGGAAACCCGAGCCAAGCAAGTGGAACTCGCCACGAAGAAACGGATGACTGAGTTGAAATTAACCGGTTCCGTCCGCGTGGAACAAGGACCGAGCGCACAGGCGCTGTTGAAGCATGCGGGAAGTACCTCGCTGATCGTGGTGGGGAGTCGAGGCTTGGACGCTATTGATCGGCTCATGTTGGGGAGTGTGTCGACCGCCGTGACGCTCCATGCCACGACTCCGGTCCTGATCGTCAAGGAGCCGCCTCACACTCCTCGGCGGATCTTGTTTGCAACAGACGGATCTGCCTCATCAGGGAAGGCCCTTCAGTTTCTGCTCAAACGATTCAAGGCTACGGCCGACGGCAAGCCCCTTGTGATTCTCTTGGCGCATGTCATGCCGTTCTTGCGGTATACGGCGGTGAAAGAGGCGGGAGAACAGTTGCTGGCTCAGGAGGCCGCTAAACTGGAAAAGGTCGGGTACCGGGTCAGGCAATTCCCACGGGTCGGACCGGCGGCAGAAGAAATCATGAAGATCGTGAATCTCGAACAGCCGGATTTGATTGTGACAGGCGCAAAAGGGCGGAGTGCCGTCGCGCGCTTCCTTCAAGGCAGCGTCTCGTTGAAACTTGTCCAGCAACCCGCGTGCTCAGTCCTTGTCGTCAGGTAAGCGGGAGAGGCTGTTCGCGCGCACCCGTACCATGGAGAAATGTGCTCGTTCCTGGACGGAACGAGCACATCACCCTTGTTGGGACTTCGACCGATCCAGGACCGTACCCGCACCCTGCCGCAACTCCACCAAGAAACGACTCACCCTTGGTGACAAGCTTACTGCACGAGGTGTTGTACAGTTCCCTCAAGATAACCAGGACGTGATCTGCTATGCACTCTTCTTGTAGACGACAAGGCCTCCAATTAAGATGGCAAACATGACCACGCCGAACAATAAGAGACTGTCCATAACTCCTCCTTTTGATGAATGAAATGCCAGGTTTCCCAGGGCACATATGACAAACGATGCTTCTTCAGACACTGATTTCAGGAGCGTCCATCCGCTGCACGTTCGTATGAGCACACAAGGTTTCGTCAGCCTGGTATGACAATGCAGCAACTATTATGCTCACCTGAAAATCTCGTAAAGATAGAGGGAATGGGCCCTGGAAGATGAGATAGCACGGGGTACTGGGGAGAATATCCTCAGAGCTGTCTAGTCTCTTGCACACATAGCAGTCCTTGGGATCACTGAAGCGTCGATGAGGATTTTGGCAGAAGAGGAACTAGCCGGTTAAACGTTCCCGCCCATGGGCAGCGGTAAGGTCCTGATCGGGGCCGATCGGAACGATGCGGGTCGGATTGATGTCGTCGTGGGTGATGTAGTAGTGCCGCTTGATATGGTCGAAATTCACGGTTTCGGCAATGCCGTCTGTTTGGTAGAGATCTTTGAGGTATCCGAAGAGGTTCGGGTAGTCGAGAATTCGCCGGACATTGCACTTGAAATGTCCGTGGTAGACCGCATCAAACCGAATCAGCGTGACGAACAGCCGCCAGTCGGTCTCCACACATTCCGGCCCGAAAAGATAGCGGCGGGTGGCGAGGCGTGCGTCCAGTTGATCCAGTGCCGTAAACAGTCGCTGCGCCGCTCGTTCGTAGGCGTGCTGTGATGTGGCGAATCCCGCTCGATACACGCCATCGTTCACATTCTCGTAGATAAAGCTGTTCAGTTCGTCGATCTCTTGTCGGAGCCCGTCCGGATACAAGTCGATCGGACTTTGGGTGAACCGGTTGAATTCACCGTTGAAAATTCTCATCAGATCATCGTCGGAATTGGTGACAATGCGTTTGGTGGCAGAGTCCCACAGTACCGGGACCGTAAAACGTCCGATGTAGTGCGGGTCGGTCGCCTTATAGGCCTCACTCAGAAATGAAAATCCATTGATGGGATCCGGGGAGTGCCCAGGACCTTCACGAAACGCCCAGCCGCGCTCATCACGAATCGGATCCACGACGGTCATTCCAATCACGGACTCAAGCTGCTTCAGCTTGCGAACGATGATCGTCCGATGGGCCCAGGGGCAGGCCCATGACACATAAAGATGATATCGACCCGCAGCGGCCGGATAGCCGGAACCGCCATCGGCCGTGACCCAGTTGCGGAATGAATCTGCCTGGCGTCGAAATTCTCCCATAGGCGATTGTTCATTTGGGAATTGGGCTTGGACTTCCATGCTGAGTTGATCCCTTTCGTAATCAGTATCTCACACTCGCCGATCAATAGCGCCAAGCGCTTCCAATAGGAGTTGTTGCATTTTGCTACAGCGCCATCTTCGCACCGTGGCAATAGGCGACGAAAATGGAGCATTGCAGCAGGAAAATCGCATGATTGGAGGGCACGCCCCGTGCGAAGAGACTGACGGGAGAGGCAGTGATCATTCATGGGTAACAGCCCCGTGCCGCTATACCACGCCAGACATCTTGTACAAGCCTGTTCTCGAAGTCTGGTGATCTGTCTCCTCCTCGCGGGAGGGGCGGCTTGTGAGAACAGGGCGACCGATACCACTCCTGTCGCGCAGAACCCGCCTTCTTCCCCATTGCGCTTGTTGCGTTTGACCGCGGAAGAGCTATCTCGCATGCAGTTGGAGTTGTCGCCGGTGGCGCAGGGGGAGATCCTTTCGCATCGTGAATTTCCCGCCACCGTCCAAGCCAACCAGAACGAATTGGCCGAGGTCACGGCCTTGATTCGTGGCCGGGTGGTCAAGGTGCATGTCGATGTCGGGCAGGATGTGAACAAAGGTACGCGCTTGGCGCTGCTCCACAGCGTCGATCTCGGTATGGCGGAGGGTGAACATCTCAAATCAGCGGCCAGGCTGGAGGAAGCCGAACGATCCCATGTGCGAGCCAAGGAGTTGTATGAGAACAAGGCCGTCAGCCTTGCTGAACTACAGCGGCGTGAGGCAGCCATGAAAGCCGCCAGGGCCGAAGCCCGTGAGACTAGGAACCGTCTTGAGCTGCTTGGTGTGCCTCAAGAAGAAATCGACAGGCTGGATCGTGAGCATACGATCAAAGCCGACATGCCGTTGCGCGCGCCGTTCGACGGGCGGGTCATCACACGAAACATCACGCGGGGAGAAGTCGTTGAAACGGATCAAAAACTGTTCACTGTGGCCAACCTTACCGACGTGTGGGTGATCGGGAACGTGCCCGAAAAGGATATCCGATTCATCCATAAGGACCAGAACGTCAACGTGGTTTTTGCGGCCTATCCCCATGCAATCTTCGGTGGAACCATCACCTATGTCGGAGATGTCCTTGATCCGGCAACTCGCACCATGAGCCTGCGGGTCACCGTATCGAACCCCGAGCGACTGTTGAAGCCGGAAATGTTTGCCGTGATCAGTGTGTATGCAACGTCGAGTCCTGACGCGCTGAGCGTCCCGCTTGCAGCTGTTCAGGATGGGCCTGTCGGCAAGATGGTGTTCATTCAGCAGGATGTCGGTACGTTCGAGGCTCGAACGGTCAAGTTGGGCAACGAAGAGGGAGAGGTGATCAGGGTTCTGGAAGGGGTGAAGGCCGGTGAGCAGGTTGTGACGAAGGGCTCCTTCGCTCTTAAATCTGAAATGGAACGGCACAAGATCGAGCCTTCGACATGATCGTCTCGCTTCTGGAATTCTCATTGCGGCAGCGGATCCTGGTGATCGGCCTGGCTTGCCTGTTGTCCGTCGTCGGTGTGATTGCCTTCGAGTCGATCCCGATTGATGCCTACCCCGACGTGACGAACATCCAGGTGCAGGTGTTGACCGACGCGCCAGGGCTTTCACCGGTGGAGGTCGAACGCTTCATCACCTATCCGCTTGAGATACAAATGACCGGGCTGCCGGGATTGGCGGAGATCCGGTCGCTGTCAAAATTTGCCCTCTCTCAAATCACCGTGGTGTTCAACGATGATGTGGATATCTACTTCGCTCGACAGTTGGTCTTCGAACGAATGATGGCAGCGAAGGAACGACTGCCTGACGGGCTGGAGCCTATCATGGCGCCGGTCAGCACGGGGTTGGGCGAGGTCTATCAATACTATGTGGAAGGTCCTTCAACTCTTCAGCCAGCTCAGGACGGGCAGCTCAGGGCAGGGCCTGATCCCGTAGTAGCCGATGCTCAGGACCTCGAAAGGGATTTGACGGACCAGCGGACCATCCAGGACTGGGTGCTGCGGCCGCTGCTCAAGAGCGTGCCGGGAGTCATCGATGTGAACGGGATGGGCGGGTTCGTCAAGCAGTATCAGGTCCTTGTCGATCCCGCCAAACTGCGCAAATTCAACCTCACCCTGCACGAGGTCTACGAGGCTGTCGCGAAGAATAATGCCAATGCCGGCGGGAATGTGCTCGAGCGATATGCCGAACGTGCGATCGTCCGAGGGTTGGGCTTGATCAAAAGCCTGAGCGATATCGAATCAATCATCGTAAAGGAATCCGGTGGCACACCGATTTTCGTTCGCGATGTGGCGGAGGTCCGCATCGGTCACGCCGTCCGCCATGGCGCGGTGGTGCTCAATGGGGAACGGGAGGTGGTCGCCGGCACGGTGCTCATGATCCGAGGAGGCAATGCCCGTCAGGTGGTCGAGGCGGTGAAGGCCAAGGTGGAAGATCTCCAGCAGGGTCATGGCCTCCCAGCAGGCATGAGACTGATCCCGTTCTATGATCGCATCGAGTTGGTGAATGCCGCCATTCACACGGTACGTGATGCATTGATCGAGGGCGTGGTGCTGGTGGTCTTCGTCTTCTTGTTCTTTCTGGGCCATGTCCGAAGCGCCGCGATCGTGACCGTCACGTTGATCGTCACACCGCTCGTCACGTTCATCGCCATGGAGCGATTCGGGCTCTCGGCCAACCTGATGACGCTGGGCGGGCTCGCGATCGCCATCGGCGAGATTGCCGACGGATCTCTTGTGGTGGTCGAAAACGCCTATCGGCACCTCGCACAACACAGTGGCGCTTCAGAGGAAAGCCGGCTCAGTGTCATTCTCCACGCCACCAAGGAAGTGGGCCGGCCGATCCTGTTCGGAATTTTGATCATCAGCGTCGTCTTTTTGCCGCTCCTGACCCTCCAAGGTATTGAAGGGAAGATGTTCGCGCCGCTGGCCTACACGCTGGTCATCGCGTTGCTGGCGTCGGTGATCGTCACGCTGACGTTGTCGCCGGTGCTTGCGTCCTTGCTGTTGCGTGGGGACCATCCGAAAGAAACGGGCCTCACCCGCTGGATGAGGCAGCGGTACTTGCCGGTATTGGAATGGACCCTCCGGCATCGCACGGTTGTTCTGGCCGGTTCGACGGCGATCGTGCTTGCCAGCATGACCCTCGTACCCTTCATTGGGCGAGAGTTTATTCCTCTGTTGGAGGAAGGTGCGCTGACCCCTCAAGTCGTTCGATTGCCGAGCGTGTCGCTGCCGGAATCCATCGAGATGGAAAAGCAGACTCACAAGGCGATGTTGGAATTCCCTGAGGTTCGGATGGCCGTGAGCAAAATCGGCCGGCCGGATATCGCGTTCGGCCCGGAGGAACCCAATGAAAGTGACCCGATCGTCTCGCTGAGCGACCGGAGTACCTGGACAACGGCGGCGACACAACCGCAGCTGACCGATGCCATCAGAAACAAGCTGGCGGAGATTCCCGGCATCTCCGTGCTCATGAGCCAACCGATTCAGGAACGGGTGGACGAACTGATCTCGGGTATCAGAACGGAATGCGCAATCAAGCTGTTCGGAGACGACCTCGATATCCTGTGGGACAAGGCGGAGGAGATCGCAGCCCTGCTGCAGCAGATTGCGGGGGTCAAAGACGTCAAGATCGAACAGATCTCCGGACAGCCCTATCTGACCATCGACATCGACCGGCAGAAGATCGCCCGGTTCGGCATCAATGTGGCCGATGTGCAGGACATCATCACGACGGCGATCGGCGGGAAGTCGGCCACGCAAGTCTATGAAGGTGAGCGGCGATTTCAGCTGATCCTGAGATTTCCCGAATCCTATCGGAACAGCGTCGCAAGCGTCGGAGAGATTCGGGTAAAGGCGGCCTCTGGAGCTCTGATCCCGATGAGCGATCTCGCAACCATTGAGATGCGCGAAGGCCCGCTCCGCATCAGCCGTGAGCATGTCAAACGCCGTATCTTCGTCGGCTTCAATGTCGTGGGCCGTGATATCGGCGGTGTGGTGGATGAAGGGCGGGCGAAGCTCGCCGCACAGCTTCGTTTGCCGGAAGGGTACACCGTCGTTTGGGGCGGCGCGTTCGA
>CABVSA010000118.1 GCA_902500805.1 uncultured Nitrospira sp.
TTTCAGACTTCATCACCTTCTTTTTCGACGCGGTCATCTATGCCAAATACGGAGGTGGTCATCGTCCAGGGATGACGCTGATCGGCCCCAAGGGGACGATTCAACTGTTGCAATCGATTATGCAGAGCTTTCCCAGCTTTTCCCCGGCGCCATTCAAGGTTACATTCAAGGAAGTAGCGAACAAGCCGTTCAGGGTCGGGGACACTCGCATTGTCCCCAAGCCCGTCGTTCATGTGCCGGATCTCTCCAGCGTCGGCTATCGCATCGAATATCGAGGTAAGACGGTCGTGTATTCAGGTGACACGCAATACTGCGAGGCGATTGTTTCCCTATGCCGGGATGCGGATGTGGCCGTGCTCGATTGCTCGTTTCCCGCCAATCGGCCCGGCCCCGCCCATCTGCATGCGGGCCAATGCGGGCAGATTGCGAAGGAGGCTGCGGTGGGGCAACTCGTCCTCTCGCATTTCTACCCGATTGCGGATCGCTATGACGTCAAAGCGCAGGCTGCTGAGGAGTACCGCGGGAAAATCTGGAAAGGGAGGGATTTCTTAACAATCACACTGTAGCGGGCAGCACATCCTAAATACTGACATGGGCATCATGAAGACTTCTCAAAAAGGCCTCGGTTTTCACCTGCCCTTCCCTGCACGAGACTCAAGTGAGCTTGTCGCGATCCAAGACGCGCCGTCCTCCGGGCAGGCCGCACACTCGTTCCTCGTTGTTCGTATTTCGCAAACGAATGACGCTTCACGAGATACGCTTCACCCGTTTGGCATACCGTGGGAGTATAGCGGGCGGACTATTTCAGCGTCCTGCTACAGGCCTTCTTCGCGGGGCGCCCCGCCGAGGATCTCGATGAACTTAGTGAGGCGGGCCATCTTTACCTCATCACCGGCCTTGGAGTAGATGGCCAAGAGGTTCTTGACCATCCGTGACAAAATCGCCCGAACCTGACTTTTTTCGAGATATTTCTCCTCAAATCCATAGCCGGCTTCGGTCAGAAACCGGGCGCAGTTTTTTTCGGTCAGTAGGGCTCCTCCATTGAAACAGTCAATGAAGATCTTGTATCGCTCGGACTCGTACTTCACTAAAAAATGTCCAGGCATCCCGATGCCGAAGAGCGGAAAAGCAAGCCGCTGTCCGATGAGAAGGTACACCACCGACAAGCTGATTGGAATCCCGACTCGTCGGTCCATGACGCAATTGAGATAGCTGTTCTCCACCTCGTAATAGTTCTTGGTGTTGCCTTTAAATCCTTGCTCTGTGAACAGGTAGCGGTTGAGGGCGTTGACGGCTTCTTCCCCGGAGGCCCGCTGGCCGATACGGCCCCGAACTTCGGCGGCCATGGTATCTAATTGGTCATGATAGCGAGCCACGTCCAGCGTCGGATAGGCGTAGCGCGCGATCAGAAGCGCCCCGGTTTCAAGGCTCATCGCATCATCCGGAAGGGCAGCCAGTTCCGTCAGCTCGTCCTCCAGCTTGCCTCCTCGGATTTCTTCGAGCACGGACGCAATGCGGTCGGCCATTTCAGGCTGCTCTATTTCCGCTTCTTGGAGCAGTGGGACGGCTGAAGGACCGATATCAATCAGTCTTCCGCTGATGGTACGGACGATGCGGTCGTCTTCATCGGAGAGGAGGCGGATCAGGGCACGTATCTGACTTTCAGGAATCATCATGGTCACGTTTGCCGTCGGTCACAGATCTGCCGAATGAGACCGATACCGGTATCATCCGACGGATTGCAGTGTCAGTCAAGGGATCAGGGCCTCATGGGTGGGATTATCCCATGGCTCGCCGGAACGCCTTGGCTCCACCATAGAGACAGAGGGCATCAAACACGAGCATGACCAGGATCACCATGCCGACGTGCGGCAAGGCTTCGGTCCAGCCTGACAAGATCAGTGGGCGTACGGCATCGATCGCCCAGGTCATCGGGTTGAATTGCGCCAGAAAGCTCATCCAACCCGGCATCGCGGTGAGCGGCACTAACGCGGAGCTTAGGAAAATCATGGGCAGGGACAGAAATCCCAGGACGGAAAAGAAATCTCCGTGACTCTTCACGGAGAAGGCCATGGCCATGGAGATGGCCGTCAAGCCGACGCCGAACATCATGCCGATCAAGAGAATGGTCGCGACGCCAAGGATTCCGGTTGCCGGATGGACACCGAAGAGGTACGACACACCGAGAATGACGAGGACCTGCATGGATGTAATCCCCATGACGAAGATGAAGCGGCTGAGGATGACGGAGGTGCGGTGGATCGGTGTGGACATCAACCGTTCCAGGAATCCGTTTTCCTTATCGAACAGCAGATCAACTCCACCGGCCAAGCCGTTGTTCAGGACCGTCATGATGACGACACCGGCAGCGAGAAAACTGATGTAGTTGGGTGCCTGCATGACCTGGGTGTCCGCGGCTCGCTGAAAGAGGTTGCCGAAGAAGATGAGCCAAAACAACATCGGCTGCACCAGGGTGAACAGCATGCTGAATTTTTCCCGGCTGAGCCGACGGACCCATCGCATGGTCAATGCGCTGATTTCTTGCCAATAGTGCTCCACGTGACTCCTTACTATGACGCCGACTCGGTCTCGGGGATCGATTCGGTGATGGCCCGGCCGGTATGGGCGATGAACACATCGTCCAAGCGCGGTCGGTTGTATTGAATGAATTCGATGCTGCAGCCCAATCGATTGGCGGCTTCGAGAATCGCGGGCAGCGCCTTCTCGGGCGACTCCACCCTGATGTCCAGGCCCTTGGTCGTTGTCCGGACGGACTTGATCGCCGGGCGGCCCTTCAACTCAGTTTCAAGCGAGGGGATCCGATCCAGTTCCTTAAGGGTCAGGGACACGATATCCCCGCCAAGCGCGATCTTGAGCTCGATCGGAGACCCGAGTGTTTTGATTTTGCCGCCGTCGATGATGGCGAGCCGATCACAGAGCTGATCAGCCTCATCCAGATAGTTCGTCGTCATGACGACCGTCATGCCGCGGGCCTTGAGCATCCGGACATATTCCCAAATGCGGAGACGGCTCTGGACGTCGAGGCCCAAGGTGGGTTCGTCGAGAAATAAAATCTTTGGATTCGGCAACAGGCCACAGGCGATGTCGAGCTTGCGCTTCATGCCGCCTGAATAGGTCTTGGCCGGTCTGTCGGCATGGTCTTCCAAGTCCACTAATTTCAGGAGTTCGTTGATCCGTTTCGTGGCTTCGTCTGTTGTCAAATGATAGAGCGCACCCAGGAGTTGCAGGTGTTCACGCCCGGTCAGAAACCGATCGATCGCCCGTTCTTGCGGGACATACCCGATGAGAGTCCGGACAGTATCGGCCTCGCGCACAGTGTCGTGCCCCATCACGGTGGCCGTCCCCGATGTGGGGTGCAGCAACGTGATCAGGGTACGTAGGGTAGTGCTCTTCCCCGCGCCGTTTGGTCCCAGTAAGCCGAATATCTCTCCGGCGTAGACCTGGAATGAGAGGTCATTGACAGCGTGATGGCTGTCATAGGTTTTACAGAGATGGCTCACGTCGATAGCGATCGTACGATCCATTAGTCCCAACCTTTTAGGCCTTGATGCTCGTGCAACATGAATTGAACGAGATCGTTCAACCGACGAGCGCGCTGGTGCAGCCCCTCGGCCTCCAGCAGAAATTGTTTTTCCAACGGTGTACAGTCCAAATAGGTTGATAGGGTGTTCACCAAGACTTCATCACTCACTTCTTCGCGGAAGAATCCTTGCCACGCCGCACTATCCTCTCTCTGTTGCAGGTATCGTCCGAGCACGTCGATCAGCGCCTTCCGCACATCTTTGGTCAAGCCTTCTTCGGTGCGCATGGGCGTCACCCGAATCGTGGCCTCGCGATAGGGCTTGTCGAAGTGTTCTTTGGTCAGCTCGCATCGTTCGAGTCCCTGCAGCAAGATGTTGGAGCGACCATCCGGCAACGGTTGTACGCTGACGATCCTTCCGATACAGAGCGCAGGAAAAATGGCCGGATTGCCATAGTAGTCCTGTTCCCATCCTTCCTTCAGGAGCGCCATGGCAATACATTGTTCGCCTACGGTGACATCCGCGATCATCTGGCGATACCGAGGTTCAAAAATGTGGAGTGGGAGATACGTTTTGGGGAAGAAGACCACATTCGGTAACGGAAACACGGGAAGCCGGTCGGGAATAGGAAATGGTTCAATCGATTTGGACGAACCTCGACCAGACGGCCCCCGTTCATGATCAATCTGCATGGGCCACGATAGCTGACGGTTGTGAAAATTGTCAACGCTGGCCGTCAGCCAAGAGCGCAGAATGAAATGCGAAACACCGCTCTCAGGCTGCTGATTGGTTCATGAGAGAGGCGCGTGGTATAAAGCAGGCGTCTGGGGTGCTCTCATCAGGAGGCCTGTCATTGTGGATCATGAGGCGAGCCAGGGTGTGATCGATCATTGGCGGATCGGACTGGTTGCGGTCTGGCTGAGTGCCGGTGTCTCGCTTGCGGTTGCCGCAAGTCCTGCCTCAGCCCCATTCCAACCTGCAACGGCGGGCTATCAGTACATCTTCCCCAGGGACCACGGCTCGCATCCGACCTATCGGACTGAGTGGTGGTACTACACGGGGCATCTGCAGACCAAGGACGGCCGGTCTTTCGGTTTTGAATTGACGTTCTTTCGACGGGGTATCCCGCCTGAGGATGTGACCACGCTTCCGTCCAAATGGTCGGTGAAGGATCTCTATCTGGCCCATTTTGCGGTGACCGACATCAATGGTAAGCGATTTCATTTCTCGGAGAAGCTTAGCCGTGAGGGCCTTGGGAAGGCAGGAGCCGATGAGTCAAAGCTTCGTGTGTGGATCGATGATTGGCGAGCCGAGGCTGCGACGGACTCGCCTGGCGTACATACGTTGGTCGCACGAGACGGGACACACGTGCTAACCCTCAGCCTGCAGCCGGCCAAGCCGCTGGTCGCGCATGGTGCAGCCGGCATCAGCAAAAAAGGGAAAGAGGTCGGTCAAGCCTCGCACTACTACTCGTTCACGAGGCTCGCCACGAGCGGGACGTTGACGATCGACGGGGAATCCTTCGACGTCACCGGCACGAGCTGGATGGACCATGAATTCGGGTCGGGCGACCTCGGGGCCGATCAAGTCGGCTGGGATTGGTTCAGCATTCAGTTAGAGGACAACAGCGAGCTGATGCTGTATCGCATGCGATTGAAAGATGGATCATCTGATCTGGCATCGAGCGGCACAGTCGTCTCGCCCGACGGACAGGCACGACACATGGATGTGACGGACTTCGAGATTGCTTCGGCTGGAACCTGGACCAGCCGCGAGAGCAAGGCGACGTATCCGGCTACATGGCAGCTAAAATTCCCATCGCTCGGCATCGTACTGGACGTCGTTCCGCTGCTCGCCGATCAGGAGTTGCGCACGTCGCGCAGCAGCCGCGTCTCCTATTGGGAAGGGGCTGTTGCAGTCACAGGCACGAAGCAGGGTAGGCCGATAAAAGGTCAAGGCTACGTGGAACTGACCGGGTACGCGGAGCGGCTGAAGATGTAGGGGGAGAAACGGGGATGGTACTGCAGGCCATTCCACTTACCATGCATCCATCTTTTAATCGTAGGTTTAACGTGGTAGTCGAGATGAATCAGGACTGAGTTCAGCGACTATCTTGTTCCAAGCACTTCAGATTTCTTGCGTCATTTCGCCAGCCGTCGGATGCGGAGAGCAGCCTTCACACCCTTCTTTGCGGGATGACGCACGGCATGACGCAGGAGCCACTTTCGCTCCTTTGACGCGCCCTCTAACCATCGTTCGCACAGCTCAAAGGCGAGGCGGGGGTGGTCCTTGGCAATATCGCCGAGGTGATTGGCCACACTCCGTCGGACATAAAGATCCGGGTCGTCCTTGAGCGCTTCCAGAATCGGCAGGACAGGACGAGGGTCTTTGATAAAGGCTGGAATCCTCATTGCCCAAGGCAAGCGTGGACGGGTTCCTTCCGAACAGAGCCGTCGCACATGGGGATCTGGGTCATCGGTCCATTTCATCAGGTGCGCCAGGGTACGCTCGGGCCAGCGGATCAGAAACGGGCGAATAGAAAATTCGGCACTGAAGCGCCGGGTCAGTTCGTATTGCGCTCGCATCGAGATCTCAAACGGATCGTGCCCGCCGTTATGCGTCGGATCCAAGCCATAGGTTGCGACAAAACTCACATGTGGTAGGTAGAAGAACACGCCGAGTCCGAGATCCTCTGTATCTGTCTGCGGTGGAGTCAGCGATTGGACTAGGATGTGAACGGCGTCCTCATAACGTTTTGGTAGATGCTCGCGGAGTGCTCCCGCCAGGTGATGGCCACGCTGCAGAATACTGAGCGGCTTCAAACCAATTAGCGCTCTGCGTTGGAAGGCCTTCCCATCAAAGTCGGGATGCACGAGACTGATGTTATGCGCGAGACAGTCAATGGCCTCCCGATCGAGTAAGTCGGCTAGAGACATGCCTTTTTGAATCGAATGCGGGGCGGAAGGGAGGCGTGGCGTACGGATCGTTGTGCGTTTAATGAGCATGCTGAGAGGTATCTCTACTCCTCACAAAGAAGTCAACCGGCTTCCAATGCCATAGGCTGTGTCGCGTATCTGACGACTGTCGAGGGTCAGGTTGAAATAAATTAGATAGTAATTCCTGGCCCTAAAATGTGTGTGGAAAAAATAATGCTTCTCGATAAAGCGACAAGGTTATGCCGAGCGTTTGAAGCGTATGTCTTGGTTATCTGAGCAACTGCACGACTCCATCTTGACGGGAGAACCAAGCGTTTTCACTGAAAGTGGTCTCGTTCATCAAGTGGTTCCAGTTCATCTCTTATCGCTACCCAGTTGGAAATGTCTCCCTCAAGGAAGCCATGTTCCTGGGCTTCTCGATAACAAGCCCAAACTGCCTTGGATAGCTGAGAACCTGTGCATATCCAAATTGGTTTGAGATGTTTGACGAAGAGAGTCAGTGTCGGAGCCGTGGTCATTGTTAAGGAAATGGAAGATACAATGTCCTCTGCCGATTGTACGAGTTTAGCTGCCAAGCCTTTGTGAAGGGTGATAGAAGGTGTTGACCATTGGCCAGCGTTGAATGCATCAACAGACATCCCGCGCCGTCTTAGCGAGGCAAGCCATTCAGCGACATGCGTTGGGTCACCAAACAAGGGTGCCATATCTTCATCGACTACATTCGATCCCAGTCTCACGAATAAAAACCGGCGCCGTCTAATCTCTCTCGTGTCGTATGTTCGGTAGGCCTCCCAGGTTTTGTGAAGCTCATCATCAGTTTTTGCGAGCAGAAGAAGTCGCAGGTGTTTTGGCTTGGATGCTTCCTCCATAGACTGAATGGCAAGAACTGCAGCTCGCTCCCAGCATCGAGCCTCAAGTAACAGCTTGGCTTCTGCATACAACTTCTTGGAATTCGTGATGATGCTTTGAATACCCTCCGCAACCTGAGCCGGCGTAAGGGGACCGTTGTAATATGCGAAAAGGCGATTGGTAGGCATTGTTTTTGATACCTTCACTCTTCAGAGTGGAGTAAATGGAGACTATCTGGACCAGTGTTTCAAGAACTAGCCGTGGACGATCACCACGTAGTGCATTGCAAATGTGGCTGCGAAGTTCGCCGCATCTCATGCTCGCGTACGGCTTTCCGTCAAGCATCAGAAGTGGATTCGAATAGTCGCGCGGATGTCGTACGGTTCCATTCTCAGTCTTTTCTGTGATGCTCACGAAAACTCGTATGAATCCGGCATCACTATCCTCATTTGTGACAACGGCTGGGGGGATCGGCATACGGGTCTCCCTTCTCGTAACCGAGTCCCGGTGTCGAAGAGGCAATATGTGGCGGCATTGCTTGAGCTGTTACCTCGATCCATTCGCATCCCGTGTGAATGTCCTCATACCTCGGGGACTTAAGACGCTAGGGTGTCGCGTAGATGCTCATAGTGGTTTAGGAGTGTCTAAGCGGCCGCTCTAGCCGCAGTGGCTAGCAAGATCCTTGAATGTAATCCCGTCTTGAACCTTCCTCGATGATGCCACCAGCTCCAGCGGTTAGTTGGGCAGGTGTAGCCCCGCTAGCTTTGGTGAAATCGTTTTCAGCTTGTCTCGGAGATCTTTGCATCGTTCAATTAATTTGGTCTCGCTCATGCCAAGCCAGTGCTTGTCACGAAGCATTTCCAAAAGGTATTTGGCCGACTCATAGATTCCTAGGATGCTGTACTCATCTTGTTGAATAAAGGAAATGTCATCCCAATTATCAAGGGTGTCCATGGAAATTTCCTCAAGGGGGATAAATTGCATTCCGATCAGGAACGAATAGAAGGCTGTCGGGTTCTTGCCAAGTTCCATAATCAATTGACTGTTTGATACAACGTTGGGGGAATCATAATTGAGATCATCTGCCAAGAACTTTAAGAGCCATTCCCTTGCTTTTTCGTCTGTAAGATTTTTATTGATGAGATCGTGAAACGACCGCAGGTCGGCTCCAAAGGTCGTGATGCTAAAATCAGCGAGCTCTTTAAGCCGACGTATTGTACTTGGGTACACCATTTTAGGTGCGAATTTTTCCATCACCGCATTAATTGCATTCTCGAATTGATCAAGCTCTCGTTCCAGTTCTCTACTCATTTCATTGAGAAAGTCCACCTGTGTGAGATCAGCTTGCTTCCACGCGCGAGGAAGCATTGCATGGCCATCAATTTCAAGGAGCTCTTTAAGGAGCTTCGCTGCCAGAGTGCCATATCCACGAACATGCTCCTCGGGAATTGTGATCCCATTGCCTTCGTGATAAAGACGATTTCTAACATTGTGATAGAAGCGGAGGTGATGCAATTCATTATCGGGAATTCTCCCAGGTGCAGCAGCTTCGATTCCTTTTGTCAGATCGTGAAACTTTCCATTGACATATTGCTTTAGATCCAAACATCCCTTCGCTGACCCGGAAATCTTAACCGGGAGCCCAAGAAACGTTCTAAGCGTGGTTTCCACGCAGACATCAATTAAGAGGAAGGAAATACGACGACCTGCCTCATCGGGGTTATCGTAGGCGGTTATTGCAAACTGCAGCAGTTCCCGCGGACCCCGTTGCCAGGGATGGATATCTATCATCTGATGCCTCTGTCTAAAGGCTGGAGCTAATAGCACGGCGCGTTACTTCAGCAGTACGAATAGGGGTCAGAGTACAATTGCAGGATGAATCACGCAAGAACGACGTTCGATTTGCCTTCAACCTTTGTTCGTTTTCCTCTGCCGGCTTTGATCTACCGTACGTCATCCAGGACTTCTTGTCAGACATCGCGCTTTGCCTCGAAGTCGGCGAGCGCTTTACCGGTCAGTTTCGTACTCATTTCGAAATGTCTCCGACGGTTGGAGTGCTCATGGCGCAGGGGGCGGCACATCCTTACCGCACGAAGATCTATGCGGCATGGAGAAGGAACTCGACTTTCAC
>CABVSA010000119.1 GCA_902500805.1 uncultured Nitrospira sp.
CTCCTGAAGGCCTGCTTGCCGTCGGTGGAGACCTCCGTCCTGAGCGATTACTCGAAGCGTACCGGCACGGCATTTTCCCTTGGTACAACGAGGACGATCCCATTCTCTGGTGGTCACCGGACCCCCGGGCGGTGTTGTTTCCCGATAAGCTCCATGTACCGCGCAGCCTGAAGAAAAGACTTCGCTCAAATGCATTCACTGTCACGCTGGATACCTGCTTTCAGCAGGTCATGGAACAGTGCGCGGGACCGCGCCCGCAATATCCAGAAGGTGGAACTTGGATCACGGATGACATGTTGGACGCCTATACGCGCCTGCACGAATTGGGCTATGCCCATTCCGTCGAATCCTGGCAGGCGGGTATTTTGGTCGGCGGACTCTATGGAGTGGCGATCGGAGGTGCCTTCTTTGCCGAGTCCATGTTCACTAGAGTCGACGATGCATCCAAAGTAGCCCTCGTGAAGCTTGTCCAGCAACTCCAGGCTTGGAACTTCCGCCTCATCGATTGCCAACAGTCCTCTCCCCATGTCATGCGGTTCGGAGCGGAAGAGATTCTACGCTCCGATTTCATCAATCAGCTGATCGAGGCACTCAAAATTGCAGACCGACGGGGACGCTGGCAATTCGACGAGCCATCGGATACGGAACGATCAGAGGAGTCCGGTTAACCAGACAAGCCGACCGCATTTGACAGTCTTTTCTTCACTCGCTTATGATTTGTTTTCATAAAAAGGAGGCGGTCACATGAGTTTTACGATTACACCGAAAGAGCTGAAGGCTCGGATCGATAAAGGGGATCAGCTGGTACTCTTGGACGTGCGTGAGCCCTGGGAGAATCAACTGGCGAGGCTCGATAACTCCGTGCTGATTCCACTCGGCACATTGCCTCAGTCACTGTCCAAATTGGATAGGGATACGGAGATTATCGCCTACTGTCACCACGGCATGCGTAGCGGTGACGCGACTGGATTCCTACTGCAACAGGGATTTTCCAATGTAAAGAATTTGATCGGTGGGATTGATGCCTGGTCGATCCAGGTGGACGGGAGTGTTCCCCGGTACTGATCCAACTCAGACCGCTGGCCGCCGAGCATCCGTTGTTCCAAGGAAAGTCGTACAGGGCTGAACCGTCGTTCCTGTTGTATCGGGGGTGGCCGGTTATCAACCCTTCCCTTGGAAGAACTCTACCGTCTGCTTCAGCCCCTCCGAGAGGTCCACCTTGGCCTCCCACCCAAGCTCCTGCTTGATCCTCGACGCGTCAACCACGCTTCGAATCTGCTCGCCAGTTTTGGCCGGCCCGTGAACTTCCTTGGCGCTCGAACCCGTCAACCCAGCCAACATGCGGAACAACTCGTTCACGGATGTTTCCGCCCCGGTTCCAACGTTATAGACTCCGTGCGCATCCTGCCCCATGGCGGCAAGATTGGCCTCAGCCACATCTTCGACGAACACAAAATCTCTGGTTTGGCGGCCATTGCCGTTAATAATGGGCTGCTCGCCGTTCAACAGTTTCTGAATGAAGATCGCCACCACACCTGCCTCGCCTTCCGGGTCCTGTCTCGGTCCGTAGACGTTGGCGTAGCGGAGGCTGACCACGGGAATCCCGCCGACTCGCTGAAAGTACGAGAGGTAATGTTCGCCACAGAGCTTGCTGATGCCGTAGGGCGACAACGGATTAGTGGCATGTGATTCAGGGGCCGGAAAGATCTCTTGTTCACCATAGATTGCTCCACCGGACGAAGAGAACACCACCTTTCGGCAGCCGTACCGAACAGCATGGTGCAATACGTTCATGGTACCCAGCACATTGACCTGAGCATCAAATCCCGGATCTGCCACGGACTTAGGCACGCTGACCTGCGCCGCAAGATGAAGAACGATATTCGGCCGTTCGTTGCGAAAAATCCGTTCGAGGCGCCAGCTGTTAATGTCGGTTTTGTAGAGGCTTGCCGCACGATTGACGTTCTTACGCTTTCCAGTCACCAGATTGTCGACCACAACGACTTGATGCCCCTCCTCAATCAGTCGATCCACCACATGAGACCCGATAAACCCTGCACCACCCGTCACGAGTACTTTCATTGGCCCTCCCGAATGAACACTCCGCTCGTCCGACTCTCCTTACATATCATGAATTGGCGCATTGTACTCAAAGATTGCGAATATCTCCTGATTTCCTTTCTTCCCTTTGACGGCGGAGAGAACAGTTTTCAGAGTCTGCAACCCAAGTTCCCCGGCAAATCGTATCACTCGCTGGACGACCTCCGCCCGCTGTCCCTCATCCCGTACGATCCCCCCCCGGCCAACCTGACCTTTGCCGACTTCAAACTGCGGCTTGATCAACGCCACGACCTGGCCCTGCGGTCGGAGAAACTGCATGATGGCCGGAAGGACTTTCGTCAACGAGATAAATGAGACATCGATAACAACCAGGTGAATCGGGTCCGAAACGGCGGAGCGCTCCATATGGCGAATGTTGGTTCGCTCAAGCAATACGACACGTGGATCATGTCGGAGCCGCCAATCGAATTGCCCGTAGCCCACATCAACGGCGTAGACCTTCGCCGCGCCTCGTTGGAGTAGACAGTCGGTGAACCCGCCCGTCGAACAGCCGACATCGAGACACGTCCATCCCTGTGGGTCGATCACGCCTGCGTTCAGTGCTGCGTCGAGCTTCTCCCCACCTCGGCCGACAAACGGCTGGTCCCCTCCGGCAATCTCGATGGAGGCATCGATTGGAATCAGCCTGGACGGTTTGTCGACCAGTACTCCATCACTCTTGACCTTTCCGGCCAAAATCATTCGGGCAGCGGCGTCACGACTCTGTGCCAGCCCCTGAGCCGTCAACACCTGGTCACATCGATGTTTCTCGGGTCGCACTCGTGTCGCCATGCGCGCCAAAAAAAAGAAGAAAAAGAACGGAGGGTCAGCGGAACAATTGACTAGGCGTCTTCAGCGGAACCGACGACATCAATATCATCCGAGGTGAACGCTCGCAGCTGCTTCTTCCCGTTCTTATCCTGAACGAGCACTTCGACCTTGCGTTCGGCCTCTTCCAATACTTTGAGGCAACTCTTTGACAGTCGAATGCCCTCCTCGAAAATCTTCAATGATTCATCGAGAGGCAGATCCCCTTTTTCTAACTCCCCCACGATGACTTCCAATCGAGCCATCGCCTGTTCAAATTTCACCCCAGCCACAACCTTCTCCCTTCAAGAACGATCATTATAGCGAAGCTCCCGTGCGATTTGAAACCGATGGGTTCGATGCCACGTCATTCACCGTACAACGAACCTGCCCATTGGTCAGACGGGCAACCACCTCGTCTCCAACCGCCACCTGCCCGACATCTCGAATGATCTGATGCCTCGGCACCGTTTCGAGAATGGCGTATCCGCGTTCCAGAATCGCAAGTGGACTCAGTCCGTTTAACCTCCAGAGGGTACTACGTGTGAGTTGCATCTTCTGCGTCAGGACATGACCCATGGCTACGGTCAACCGCGACTGCAGTTGCGGGACGATCCCCAGATCCCGACGCACGTGGGAGACCGGATTCTGCGCCATCAGCGCTTGTATCCAGGCCTGGGCTTCGACCATCGCACCTCTCAGCTTGGCCTGTGCCGCATCTCGCATACCCACCACGGCCTCATCCACCCGCTGGGCTTCCTTAAGAATCCTTAACCGAATGTGGCCCATATGGGCCAGCACGAGCTCAAGGCGCTGCTGTTGATCCAAGCACTGTGCGGTGATGGCTTGCCGAGCCCGCCCGATGAGCATCTCCAGCCGATCGGCAAGCTCTGTTAAGACGGGAACGACCAGTTCAGCAGCGGCCGAGGGTGTCGGAGCTCGAACATCTGCAGCAAAATCGGTCAGCGTCACATCCGTCTCATGTCCGACGGCTGATACGACGGGAACCATGGAGCCGGCAACCGCCCGCACCACGATTTCTTCGTTGAAGCTCCAGAGATCTTCCAATGACCCACCGCCCCGTCCGACAATCATGACATCGACGGACCCCAGCCGATTCAACGCCTCAATGGCAGCCACGACCTGTTCCGCCGACCCGTCGCCCTGCACTGAGACCGGCACGAGGATAATACGCACGATGGGACATCGGCGGTGCAAGACCGCCACCATGTCTCGAACTGCCGCCCCCGTCGCCGAGGTCACAAGGCCGACGGTCCGTGGAAAGGCCGGAAGTGGTCGTTTGCGGGTAGCATCGAAGAGCCCCTCGTCTTCCAAGCGGCGCTTCAGTTGCTCAAAGGCCAACTGCAGGGCACCCAGTCCCCTCGGCTCCACATGGTCCAGAATGAGCTGATATTCCCCCCGAGGTTCATAGACCGAGAGTCGCCCACGGACAATGACATGGAGACCATCCTCTAGGCCAAACCGCAATCGCAGGGCAGTTGATCGAAAGATCACCGCGCGAATCTGACTCGTCTGATCCTTAAGGGTACAATACAGATGCCCAGACCCTGGCGCCCGTAGGTTGGAAATCTCCCCTTCGAGCCACACCTCCGAAAATGAAGTCTCGAGGGAGGTCCGCACCATGGCCGTCAGCTCTGAGACGGTAAGCACCTGTCTCGAGGGTGAATCGAGAGGGAAAAGCGATGACGACGGCTTAGTATGAGTGAGTCCTCTTCTCATGAAGACCCTGAGGCACTCAGAATTGATCCGAAGCAGTGAGAGACACGTAAGACATCGGATGACGATTTGTTTAGTCGACTTGGCGAATCCGTTCGAACGCCACAGCCTTGCCCAAGCGCGCATCCAGTTCGAGCAAGACGGCACAAAACACCGAAGGCCCCGAGGCGACCTCAAATCGCTTGGGCATACCGGTCAAGAACTTCTCGATGGCGAGTTCCTTTTTGACCCCGATAACCGAATGAAGTGGGCCCGTCATTCCGATATCCGTGATATAGGCGGTCCCTTTCGGAAGGATCTGTTCATCGGCCGTCTGCACATGCGTATGTGTTCCGACAACGGCCGTTACCTCTCCATCCAAAAAATTCCCCATGGCCATTTTTTCAGATGATGCTTCCGCATGCATGTCGACGATGATGGCTGAGGTTTCCCGTTTTAATCTCGACACTTCACGCTTCGCCGTCTGGAAGGGACAATCAATCGTCGGCATGTACACCCGGCCCATCACCTGGAGGACGGCCAAGCGCTCACCGCCCGCAGTCTCAATGACAACACTCCCGCTTCCAGGCACCCCCGGCGGATAGTTTGCGGGGCGCAACAAGCGAGGCTCGCGAGAAAAATAGTCGACGGCTTCCTTTTTATCCCACGCATGATTGCCCGTCGTAACGACTGAAACGCCTGTGTCAAAAAGCTCCTCAGCTAACTCCGGCGTGATGCCGAAGCCTCCGGCCACATTCTCCCCATTGGCGATGACCGCATCAATCTGCCGCTGAGCAACCAGACGCGGCACCGTTCGGGCAAGCGCTCGACGGCCCGGCTCTCCCATAACGTCGCCGATACATAACACCTTCATTTGGCGTACTCCACGTACCGGCTTTCCCGAATGACCGTCACCTTGATTTGGCCCGGATAGGTCAACTCCTGTTCGATCTTCTTGGCCAGCTCGCGTGAGAGCTGGAATGACTCGGAATCTGTGATATCTTCCTGTCGAACAATGACCCGAATTTCACGCCCTGCCTGGATGGCGTATGCCTTCTGGACACCTTTGTGTCCGGTTGCAAGCGACTCCAGCTTCTCTAACCGCTTCACGTATGACTCAAGGGCCTCGCGTCTTGCTCCAGGACGAGCGGCCGACAGGGCCTCAGCCGCAGCCACCAATACGCTCTCCGGACAAATCGGCTCTACTTGCTCATGGTGGGCCGCGATGGCATTGACGATCTTCGCCGATTCTCCGTATTTCTTAGCGATCTCAGCCCCCAACATGGCATGCGGCCCCTCCTCTTCATGACTGACGGCTTTGCCGATGTCATGGAGGAGCGCCCCCCGTCGAGCCAACTTGACATCAAGGCCCAATTCCGACGCCATGATGCCGCAGATGTAGGACGCTTCGCGGGCGTGATAGAGATTGTTCTGGCCGTAACTCGTTCGATATTTCAGGCGACCCAAGACTTTTATCAACTCCGGGTTAAAATCGGAGAGGCCCAGTTCAAAGATGATCTTCTCGGCCTCCTCATACATCAACTTGTCGATGTCGACCTTGACCTTTTCGACGATCTCCTCGATACGCGTGGGATGGATGCGTCCATCGTGCATCAGGCGTTCCAAGGACACTTTTGCAATCTCTCGCCGCAAGGGATCAAACCCTGAAATAATCACGGCCTCAGGCGTTTCATCAATGATCAGGTCAATGCCTGTCGCCGCTTCCAATGCACGAATATTGCGCCCTTCGCGACCAATGATCCGCCCCTTCATCGCATCATTCGGAATCGGGACAACCGAAATCGTCGACTCCGAGACATAGTCACGAACCACGCGTTGAATCGATGAGGTAATGATTTCCCGCGCCTCTCGTTCGGCATTCTCACGAGCCTCTTCAATGGTCCGCTTGGCGATCCCCACCGCATCCAGCTTCGCCTGCGACTCCATCTCGGCAATCAATTGTTTTTTGGCTTCTTCGGCTGTCATGCCCGCAACACGCTCTAAGGCTTCCCGGTGTTCACGCTCAGCCTTGGCACAGGCGGTCTCTTTCACCGCCAACCCTTCCTCCCGTTTTGCGAAATCCTGTTCGCGCTTCCGGGCTTCGCTTTCTCGCTTTTCAACGGCCGTCAACTTTCCATCCAACACACCTTCTCGCTGGATGAGCCGTTTTTCCACTCCGGACAGTTCACCTAGCTTCGCCTTTTGCTCTTGTTCGAACTCGGACTTTGCCTTAAACGCCAGATCTTTGGCCTCAAATCTGGCTTCCTTGAGCACATTCTCCGCTTCTCGCTGAGCATTCTGAACAACCTGCTTCGCAAGTTCTTCCGCCTCAGCCTGTTTCGCACCCGCCACACGGCGTCGCAGCAGCTCAAATACCCCTGCCCCAACCACGGCACCCACAATCAGAGACAGCACGATGGTTACAACCGTTTCAGTAGAAATGGGAGTCACCCCCTTCTTAAATTTCGCCAAGCCGGATCCCCTTGGATCGAGCCAGGCGCACCATGACACATCACGGACAACGGGCACGATTCGGACATGTGCGGTGATGATGAAGGAAGAGCTTTAGGAGACTGGAAATCGCTTCACTTGGAAGCACAGGCATTCATCAGGATACAACTTTCGCACCTGCCGGGCTCTGCTGTTTGCCTCGCACTCCTCAGTCATCGACACGAGGCGGTGGACAATACAGCAACGGATGCTGGATCACCCCCCTGTCCGGCCGGCATCTGCCATGATCGTGGTGCACCTTGAGCATCTTCTCGTCCCAAGACGAACTGACATGGTTGACTCCCCACGATCTGCAAATTGCACACCTCTTGAACAAACACTTCGTATCCCTTCAGAACAACCGCACCTGTGGTTTTCTTGACACGTATTTCCAAGTCATTCAACGGTTCAATGCTGTGCCCTTCCTACTCCACCGCCATTCACTTATCTACACGATAACAAAGGGACTCTTTGAAAGCAAGGCGAATCACCGCTATCGGAAGAGCGACGACGGCATTTGCTCCTCGATCGATTCCATTAAGTTCACCATCCGCCGTTCGACATCAGCCTCCCCCTGAACCCGTTTCTTCTCGGATTCGAAGAGTTGATGGGCAAGATTAATCGCGGTGAGCACCGCTAGTTTTGAGGGCGTCGTGGTCTTCATTCCCTCTGCGAGGTGTTTCATATGGTCGTCGACGAAATGCGCCAACCGACGGACATACGCATCATCGCTATCGCCGGTGATGGCATACCGGTGGCCATAAATTTCCACATCGATAGTTTTAGTCAATGGCCACCTCCTTGGGATCCTCGATACACTCGAGCAGCTCGATCTCGCTCATGACTTTTTCGATTCGCGTCTTGATATCAGTTCGCTCCACTTCCCATCTGCGATTCACATCATCCTGCTGGGCCAACTGCTGACGAGCCGCCTTGAGTTCTTCCTCCAAGAGTCCGTTCTTTCGTTTGAGCTCTTGAACGAGCTTGACCAGGTCACGAATTCGCGTTTCGAGCGCATCCATTCGATCCAGCGACATAATCATCCCCTCTTGGTTAGGACCACAATAGATTGTGGCGCACTATAAAAATTTCACAAGATCCTGTCAAGAAACGGTTTTAGGGGCACCGAATAAACGCAGATACTCCTTGTAACTGCGGAGCACCCGTTTGACGTATTGCCGCGTCTCCTGGTACGGAATCAGCTCCACGAACTCATCCTCACTTCGCCCGCGATAGGTTGTCGCCCAGGTCCCCACGACGACCGGGCCGGCGTTGTATGCTGCGATCGCTTGCACGACATTGCCGGGAAACTGTGCCAGAAGTTGTTCCACATACCGCACACCGATCCGAATGTTGACTTCTTGGTCGAAGAGATCCTCTCGGGACACGCTTGGCAGATGATGCTGCTGCGCAACGGCAGTCGCCGTGGTCGGCATCACTTGCATCAAGCCGATAGCACCGACACGAGACACCGCCTTCCAATCATACTGGCTTTCCTCTCGGATAATTGCGGCAACCAGAAAGGGATCAACCCCGTTGGTCGCCGACATTTTAATGGTCGGGATCAATCCGGTTGGATAGGCCACGTTCCACAAACCGTCGGCGATCGTTCCCCCGGTCCGCTCCAATTTCTCCCGGAATCGTGATCGCACGAGGCGTAGCGCATGATGGTGCGCACCGACTTCATTCAGCATGATGGATAATGCGGCCAACACCTCGGGATCTCGACTATACCGATCCGTCAAGGCGCTCAACTCTCTCGCGGCATCCTGCTCTCGGCCAAGCAGTCTCAGTTCAACTGCTCGCCGGAAGGCTGACTGTTGTTCAATTTGCGTCCGATTCGTAACCTGGCTCTCCTGAGTCGGTACGTGAACGGGCTCAGAAACAGGCTGAACGGCTGACACGGGTGACACAGCCGGCTCCTGTTCCGGTCGTGAGAGAATCGGTATGTTCCCCTGCTCCCGCGCCATCTGACAATAGTAGGTGTACGGGAACCGTTGACAGAGTTGCACAAACAGATCCTTCGCCTTGGTCTCCCCAAGCTGCCCGTGGGCGCGAGCGATCCAGTAGAGCGCCTGAGGTTCTATGTCGCTGTCTTTTTGGTCGACAATCTGTTGCCACACACGGATCGCTTCCCGTTGGCGATCCGTTCGATACAGCAACCACCCTTCCCGCCA
>CABVSA010000120.1 GCA_902500805.1 uncultured Nitrospira sp.
CACAACAACGCCAGCAGCCCCTTGTGGCTGAGCACCTGTTTCCAGGCCGGCTCCAACACTAGCATCGAAGACCGGGACAGCTCCGCCGCAAATACGTCCTGACACATCCATTCCCAGGGATAGAGCTTGAAGAGCGTTGAGATCGGTTCGTTCCGGTGATCCACAAATCGCCGCGTCCATGGCTCCCACCCGATCTGCTCGATCGGCAAGGTCTGTACCTGCCATCCGGCCTGGTTCGCCGTGTCGGCCAGATAGGTCACCGTCTGTCGGTCCTCGTCGCTCCCATCCAAACAGACCAAATGGAGCAGATCGGTTGAGGCCCGCCGACGGATCACGCACCACTGTTCGATCAACCGCTCATGCAGAGAGTTGAATTGATCCGCCTCCGGACAGATCTCTCGCCACCATTCCCATTGACCGACCGCGGCTTCCACCAACGAGGTCGGCGTATCGGCATTGTACTCGAGCAGTTTCGGCGATTCGCCCCCGTCATACCAGAAATCAAAGCGCCCATAGAGCGACGGCTCTTGCCGCTCATAGGAATCGATGATCCAGGGACGCCACTGTTCAGGAATGTAGAGATCGGCAAACCGATCCTCGCGAATGATCCGCTCCACGGCCTCGATACAGAGCCGATGCAGCGAGGCCGTGGCCGATTCGAGGCAGTCGACCTGCGCCTGACTGAATTCATAGGCGGCGTCTTCGCGCCAGTAGCCTCCATCCAAACTGTGATACGTGACGCCGACCCGATCAAGTCGCGCCGGCCAATCGGCACGCGGCTGCATCGCACGACGATGCATCGCTACGCCCCCTCATCCGGCTTGTAGAATTGGCCGCCGGTCCAGCCGAAACCGCCGCGTTGGCACACAACCGTCACCTCATCACATGAACGAACATCGTCTCCCGGCATGGCAGGGGAAACCACCCCCCGGTCGTTGATCTGATCGCCCCGCACAGAGGAACCATCTGCTCCCTGCCCGGCAGCGATCCACACCATCGCTCCCAAGCCATCCGCCGCTGCAGCCAGACTCACCCGCACCTCGGTGGAATGCCGCTGACGAGGAGGTATGGGGCCGGGCACAGACCCCTCCGGGCATTTCTTGTCCATGGGAACCTTTCAATCGAATCAGAACACTCGGGAAGGAACAGAGAGACAGGCGCGTGCGGATATTTTACACGGATTGACGGCTCATCGGACCTTTGGGTTCCACTCACTCGCCAGTTTGTTGGCCTCGGTGATTTGAGCCGGTGTCATCTCCTTGGCCAGTAAGTCGCGCAGCATGGGCGCCGGCTTATCCCCATTCGTCGCAGCCAGACTCAACCACTTATAGGCCTGGACCGTATCTTTCGGCAGTCCATTCCCATCATCGTACATGATGGCGAGTTTCGTTTGAGCAAGCGCCTCGCCTTGGGTTGCCGCCAGACGGATCCATCGCAACGCTTGCTGATAATCTTTCGAACCGCCTTCTCCATTAAAATACAACGTGCCAAGGCTGAACTGCGCCTTGGGCTGTCCCTGTGCCGCCGCTTTGGCATACCATTTCCTGGCTTGCCTATCGTCCTGCGGCACACCGCGGCCCTTGTGATACAGCATCCCCACGTGATACTGCGCCAACGCATTGCCCTGCTCCGCCAGCGGCTGCCACTCACGCAAGGCCGTCGCGTAGTCTTCACGGTCATGAGCCGTCATGCCGGCCTGAAAATCGGCCCATGCGGGCAGGGCGAGACAGAAGATCGACAACACCAGGGCTATGGGAAATGGGATAAACATGGGCATCTCGTAGAGTAGCGCATTCTAAAAGGATCGCGCGGCTAGGAGCAAGGCTCAGCAGTAGTCGAGGGGGAGCCACTCAAGAAGGAAGAGATGATTGGACAGACCCTCAGGCAATATTGCTCCTCCTGGAGGGCAACGACATGAACGCCTTTCTTAGGACCACCGACATCCCCCCGACGGCAATAAAACAGTCTCCTGGCGAATTATACCGATTCAAGAGGACGACAAGGCTCCCGGTACATTTTCCAAGCGACCTAGATTGTTATGTTCTATGGCCTCTCGTGGCTTGAAGTATAATTTCGCGGGCATAACCAAGGGCAACGGCTATGCAACCACCTCTCCACACAGCACCTCAGCCTGCTCTAGCACCGTCTGCGTCGCCTTTTCCTGCTTATCCGGCGGATAGCCGTACTTGCGGAGAATGCGTTTCACGATCACGCGAAGCTGGGCTCGTACATTCTCCCGTACGGTCCAGTCGATCGTGACGTTCTTGCGCACCGCATCCGCCACTTCCCGCGCGATCGTTCGCAGGGTCTCGTCTCCAAGGACCTGCACCGCACTGTCGTTGGTTTCCAGCGCGTCATAGAAGGCCAGCTCGTCCTCGGTCAGGCCCAGCCGTTCTCCTCGCTCATGAGCCCGGCGCATGTCTTTGGCGAGCCCGATCATTTCCTCAATCACCTGGGCAGCCTCAATCGCACGGTTCTGGTACTTCCGCACCGCCTGTTCCAACATCTCCGCGAAAGACTTCGCCTGTACCACGTTCTTGCGAGACCGGACTTTAATTTCCCCGCTCAGCAATTTCCGCAAGAGCTCCACGGCCAAGTTTTTCTGCGGCATCCCACGCACGTCGGCAAGGAATTCATCCGAGAGAATCGACAAGTCCGGTTTCTTGAGCCCGGCGGCAGCAAAGATATCCACGATTCCCTCGGAGACCACCGCCTTTGAAATGATTTGGCGAATGGCCTGATCGAGTTCTTCGTCGGTCTTCTGGTCTGTCGGGCTACTCTTGGCCAAGACAGCCCGCACGGCCTGAAAGAACCCCACATCATCCCGAATGCGGAACGTCTCCTCATGCGGTACAGCCAACGCAAAGGCGTGAGAGAGATCGGTCACCGCACGGAGCAGACGTGCTTTGCCGTCCAGTTGCTTCAAGATATGCTCCTGCGCGGCAGGCAACACAGACAGCCGCTCTTGCGGCTTGCCGGTCATCCAGAGCGACCAGTCAAAACCCGGCACCATCCCGCTCGGCGTGGGGTATGAACCGAAGAGCCCTTGGCAGATTTCATACTTTTCCAACATCACAGCCACAGCTTCCGCCTGGTCAATCGCCGTTTTACCCGTTCCACCACTCTCTGTGTAGGTCTTAAGAGCCTGTTTGAGTTCGTCGGCGAGTCCGAGATAGTCCACCACCAGGCCGCCGGGTTTGTCCTTGAAGACTCGATTCACCCGGGCAATCGTCTGCATGAGCCCATGCCCGCGCATCGGTTTATCGATATACATCGTGTGGAGGCTAGGAGCGTCAAAGCCAGTCAGCCACATGTCGCGGACAATGACCAACCGAAAGGGGTCCTTGGGGGCACGGAACCGGAGGGCCATATCTTCCCGGCGCTTCTTGTTTCGTATATGGCCCTGCCACTCAATCGGATCAGATGCAGAGCCGGTCATAATCACTTTCATCGATCCCTGGTCATCGGCTTCGGCATGCCACTGTGGACGCAGAGCGGCAATCTCCCGATACAGCCCACACAGATCCGCCGGCTCATACAGACCACCATTGCCTTCCCATCCATGGCGGCAAGGCGATCTTCGAAGTGATCAACGAGGTCGCGCGCGATCAACTTGATCCGATTCTCCGACCCCACCACGGCTTCCAGCTGTGCCCATTTCGACTTCAGCTTCTCCTTGCGCTCGACTTCTTCCCCTTCCGTTGCCTCTTCAAACTTGGGATCGATCTTTGGCCGTTCGGACGCCTTGAGGTCGAGCTTGGCCAACCGGCTCTCGTAGTAAATGGGCACGGTCGCCTTATCAACGACGGCCCGCTGAATGTCGTAGATGCTGATGTAGTCGCCAAAGACTGCTCTGGTATTGGCATCGGTCTTTTCGATGGGTGTGCCGGTGAATCCAATGAACGAGGCATTGGGTAAGGCATCGCGCATGTGCCGGGCAAAGCCATCGATAAAATCGTACTGACTCCGGTGGGCTTCGTCCGCGATCACGACGATATTGCGGCGATCAGACAAGACTGGCATGCGCCAGTCTCCCTCACCCTCCGCATCGCTTTTCCCTCTCCCAGTGGGAGAGCGTTGGGGTGAGGGTGCCGCTGAAGGCGGCATGAATTTCTGAATCGTGGTAAACACCACGCCGCCAGACGCCACGCTGAGCTTGGCCCGTAGGTCTGCCCGGTCGGTTGCCTGAACTGGATCCTGACGAAGCAGATCACGGCACCGAGCAAAGGTGCCGAAGAGTTGATCATCCAGATCGTTGCGATCAGTCAGGACCACGATAGTTGGGTTCTCCATCGTCGGATGCAGGATGACCCGCCCGGCATAAAAGGCCATCGTGAGACTCTTCCCCGATCCTTGGGTATGCCACACGACACCAACCCGACGATCGCCAGATTCACCGCCTGGCTGGTGGCCGGACTTGTATTGGCCTAACGCATCAGCAGCCCTGTGTTCTGTTACACGCCGGGCAGCTCGCAAGGTTTCTTCAACAGCCACATTGACCGCGTGGAGCTGATGGTAGCCCGCCATCTTTTTGATGAGCTTCCCATGCCCCTCGTCCTCGAAGACGATGAAATGCCGAACCAGGTTGAGGAACCGGCGCTTCTCAAACACGCCTTCCAGGACAACTTGCAGTTCGGGCTTGAGCCCGAACCCCTCACCATCCGCTTCGCTCCTCCCTCTCCCAGTGGGAGAGGGCCGGGGTGAGGGTAACGGGGAAGCATAGTCCTCCTTCCCCGTTATAGTCCGCCAGGGCTTGAACCATTCCTTCCCAGCCCCAAGCGTCCCAATGCGAGCCTGCACACCGTCAGAGACAATCAGCGCCGCATTGGTGGTGAAGAAGGAAGGGATCTGGGACTGGTAGGTCTGGAGCTGTTGGTAGGCACTCCAAATCGTCGCGTCTTCGTCCGCCGGGTTTTTCAGCTCAATCACGGCAAGCGGCAGGCCATTCACGAACAGCACGACATCAGGCCGACGAGTATGCTGGCCTTCAGAGACGGTGAACTGATTCACCGCTGACCAGTCGTTGTTGTCTGCTGTGTTGTAATCCAGCACACGGGCTTGCACCCCGGCGATCGAGCCGTCCTTGCGCCGATACTCCACCGTGACGCCATCGACCAACATCCGATGCAGAGCGCGGTTGCGCTGCACGAGCGACGGCGCATCCACGCGCGTGAGCTTGCGGAAGGCGTCTTCCAGTGCTTCCGCCGGCAGGTCTGGATTCAGCCGGAAGAGGGCTTCCCGTAGGCGCCGTTCCAGAATCGTATCGCGATAGTTGGGATCGCTGCGCTCAGCGGCCTGTTCACCAATGGCTATGGCGGGGCCGTGCAGCACGGCGTAGCCCAGCGCTTCGAGCCATCCGAGGGCGGCGTCTTCGACGACGGATTCTGTGAAAGCAGTCATAGGGCCTTGGGGTTGTGTAGGGGCGCTTCGCGAAGCGCCCCTACGGCTACGGCCTGCGGATTCTCTGGATCTTCCTCCCAACAGGCTGGATTGCCGAGGATGTATCGGCGAATGCGGATGAGGGATTCTTCGTCGCGAACGATGTGCTCGTAGTAGTTGCGCTGCCAGACCGAAACGCCAGGGGTATTGCGCATGGTATTGAGTCGTTTGGTAGAGACGGTTTTGAATGCTCCGATTAATTGCCCGATGGGTTTACGGTTCTTCGTAGGGGTGGTTCGCGAACCGCCCCTCCCATCCGGCCCTGTCAGAATCATGATGCCATGCAGATGGTTTGGCATGACCACCCATTCATCCAGATCGACGAAGGGGTATCGATCAGACAACCACAACCACGAATCCACCACCATCTGCCCACATGCATTCAGCCGAATCTGTCCATCGACCACGTCACCAAACAGACATGCTCGACCTTGTGTGCAAATCGTTATCAAATATGCCCACGCTTGTGCATAATCGTAGCCTTTCAGCCGAATAGACCGGCGATGGTGCCTGCCGTGATTCATCACCATTCAATCGTCCTCGCTACGAACCAATCAATGGTCTGATAGATTTACGGTTCCTCGTAGGGGCGGTTCGCGAACCGCCCCTACCATCAGACCATGTCAGAATTATGATGCCGTCAGTTGGTTGGGCATCACCACCCATTCATTTAGTTCGACATGAGGGTATTGGCCAGACAACCACCGCCACGACGCCACCACTACCTGCCCACATGCATTCAGGAGAATCTGTCCATCGACCACGTCACCAAACAGACACGCTCGACCTTGTGTGCAAATCGTTATCAAATATGCCCACGCTTGTGCATAATCGTAGCCTTTCAGCCGAATAGACCGGCGATGGTGCCTGCCGTGATTCATCACCATTCAATCGTCCTCGCTACGAACCAATCAATGGTCTGATAGATTTACGGTTCCTCGTAGGGGCGGTTCGCGAACCGCCCCTACCCTCAGGCCATGTCAGAATTATGATGCCGTGCAGTTGGTTCACATCCTCTCTCTATAAACCGTTCCGCATCCTTCACTCGCAGTTCGCCAGAAGTAAGTTTTGGCAGCAGGGTGTCACGCAGAGCGGCGAGTGTGTGGGATTCGCGCCGATATTCGAGAGTGCGAGCGAGCAAGCTTTCTGACGTGCGATCGAACGCTGCCACGATGGACGAAGGAGGAACGACTACTGGGAGATTAAGAATCGACTCGACTTGCGCCCGCTGATGGCTCTTCGACGTTCCCGTTACGAGGCCCTCAATCTGCTGTCGAAAGAATGGTGAGCGCATAAGGCAATACACAAAGCTTCGCGTGAACGGCGGACGCGGTTTTAGCACAAGGAACTCTGTTGAGCACACCGCTCGATCGGCTGATCCGACATCAACGAGCCATACTCGCTCGATCTCAGGATTGAGCTTGGACAGTAAGACGACACCCGCCGGCACGCGTGACTTCAGGCTCTTGATACTCTCGCCATACTCCAGCTTCGGAGTCTGTCCCTCATCGAACGCTGGAATGCTGAAGTGATGAAAGAGCACATCCGGAGACAAAAGAGGGTTCTCCTGATCCCTTAAGTGATCCACCACGTCGCCAAATTGTCCAACCGCCCACCCCCTCGGCATCTCCCCCAGCTCCGAATCCTCGAACGAATCCAGAAACAGATTAGCAATATGCTTGGGCAAACCCGTGTCGCAGCCTTCAGCCTTGGCGCGAACGGGGTCAAAATCCACGAACCACGACTTGAACAACGTCCTCGCCATGTCCTCCAGCGTCTTGTTCATCCGCCGGTTCAGCTCGATCTTGTCATCCAACGTGCCAAGGATGTGGGCGATAGCGCGTTGTTCGTCCGGTTCAGGAATCACGAGTCGCATTGCTCTGAGTTGCCCCAGGTTAAAGCCTGGGACTGAGCTGCCGATCGCTTCGTTCTTGATCCGATCTTGCAGATCAGAGCTTGAAAATAAGTAATACAAGAACAAACTATCCGCCTTAGCCGGATCTGGAGTCAGCTTCATCTGCTTGTTCGAAATTACGTACTTCCGATATGTAGCGCGTCCGTCAATCAGGCCGATTTGGTTGACGGTGCCCCAGCATGTGAAAACGAGATCACCCTCGCGCACCGTCGAGCGACTGAACTCCTGAGCCTTATCCGGAGTCAGGAACACAAGTCCTTCATCAATGAGACGAGTCCCAATATCCTCACTCAGGTTGCTACCCCGTATCACTGGAATCCCGGTCGCCTTGAAGAACCTTGACCCTATACTGGAGCCGAATGGTCCGGTTGCTAAAGCATTTTCTGATGGAGCCTTGATCTCATCGACAGAAACTTCACGCCACTCATTCAGCTCACTCGCTTTGCTTTCCGACGGTTTGGCTTCATGTACCACCACATAGTCCTTGCAGATGATCTCGCGGAACCGTTCGGGCACCTCGTCCCAGACATGGAGATCCACCGGAAAGGGAAGATTACTTTCGGCAAGGGCGTCTTTGAGGTCAGCGACTTGGGCACGTTGTGGGGGAGTGGTGAAGGCAACGAGATCAAGGTCGGAGTTAGGCCGGGCGGTCCATTTTACTCGGGAGCCATAGGCCCACACGGCGACGCTGGGAAGGAACCGGTGCAAAAGATCGTTCAGCGTTTTGCGCTGCTCTGTTGTGAGGTCTACCGCATCGGTCATTCCCACGCTGTCCAGTCTCGACGTTAGGCGACCTGTTGCCACTGCGTGACTTCCACCACTGCATGCTTGGCATGCGCATTTGACACGATGCCGTCCAGTTTCGCCGCCACCGGATCGTCAATCCAGGCATCGCCGCATTGCCCGCAGACGAATGCCGGAACATCTCTGACAACCACCACGCCAAATTTCAAATCCACGGCAAAGGTTGTTGTCCCTGGTTGCTTCTCGCCTCCACACAGGGGACACCGTCCGACATGTCCACTCATAGCGTTTTCCTCCTGGTCTTGTAATCGTCTTCAAAGTGTTCAAGGTCCGGACGGTAGGCCGTGATGACATGACATACCGAGTCGGCAGATTCGGCGGCGGCCACGACATGCACCGGTTCCGTCTCAACGCGAAGAATGAGAGCACTAGGATAGGGACGATCCGCTGCATAGACCTCAATGACTTCGCCATGCAGAATCGCGTTTATGACCTCGGCACGGGAAATCCCCCGCTCCAGAAAACGCTCTAGCGCATGGAGATGCCAGTGGATGCGGCCCTCAACCACTGCAGCGCGCAGGAGTGCAATGTCAAAGTCCTTACCCATACCCCAATTCCCTTAGATTCGCTGCGATGGCGACATCAAGTTTCGCGGATTCCTTCTGTTGCTCGCGCAACGTCGCGGTAAGCCGCTTCATTTTTTCATCGAATGGCTCGCCATCGTCCTCGACAGCCTCGGCGCCGACATAGCGGCCGGGGGTCAGCACATGGCCATGCTTGCGGATCTCTTCCAGCTTCGCGGCCTTGCAGAAACCTGGTATGTCGGCGTATTCGCCAGCAGCTTTACCTGCCTGCCGAAGCTCCGGCGCAGGCAGGTCCCCACGCCACGCATGATAGGTACCGGCAATTTTTGCGACATCCTCGTCGGTCAGTTCTCGATGGACCCGGTCAATCAGCGTTCCCATCTTGCGCGCGTCGATAAACAATACCTCGCCCCGTCGGTCTCGGTATCCCTCACCCCTCATCCCTCTCCCACTGGGAGAGGGTTGAAGTTCCCCCCATTGTTTGCACAGGTTTTCATCTGAAAGAAGCGTATGAATT
>CABVSA010000121.1 GCA_902500805.1 uncultured Nitrospira sp.
TTCACATTAACTTCGGTGCCGGTATTGAAGCGTTAAAGTAACCGATTCAGTCTACAGACTGCATCATGAGGAGGGGGGCCTGCCGTTCGGCACGCCCCCTTTTTTTGAGGCCCACGGCGTCGTGCATTGCCAAAGATTCTGAGCCACCCTCATAACTGCTGCTCCCATAACGTAGTGTGCTGACTCTCTCCTGTTTCACAAGTGGTAATTTGTTGAACGACCGCTTTTGACCCAAAGCAGAAGTACACGACCGACTGCTACCAGAAGAGGGTTTACACCGATCTGCATAAACACCTGTGACACATGGCCACCCAGTCATAGCTCATAGAAATGGCAACAGTTATGGCGTATTCTTCACCGACAGTAGTAGCGTGTTATACAGACAGAAAATGGGTAGTCCTGTTCTGATATGGATCACCTAAACATAGTTAGGCTGAGTAACAGAAAAGAGGACGAAAGACATGGATTTCATCCTGGATGCAGTTGAAAGCACCTCAAGACATGGGCACTCGTTTCCTGCGATAGTGACTGCGTTAACGGTCCCCG
Source organism: uncultured Nitrospira sp. (assembly GCA_902500805.1). GTDB lineage: Bacteria > Nitrospirota > Nitrospiria > Nitrospirales > Nitrospiraceae > Nitrospira_D. The sequence continues at coordinate 547 of CABVSA010000121.1, forward strand.
ACATAGCTGGCGCGGTCGATAACCCAAATACTTGCTCTCAAGAGCGCTATGCTAAGTGGGTCAATGATTGGTTCTTACCCTCGTTTCCATGTTACGCCATGAACTATATAGATGGTTTGGTTCTGTACGCACTTCGCTGCAAACTTCTTCATGAAGGATTGACTGATCCTTCCAAAGCGCCTGCAGCGGCCAAGTCGTCTGCTGGAGCACATAAACGACTAATTGCATTTAATGTTGGCCCCGGAACCTTAATGCACCTCTGCACGAGTATTGAGGCGAGTGGAGATACTTGGACCATCCTTCGCTCAGAGACGTTTTGCGAAGAGATTGTTGCCGCCGCAAGAAAGTGGCTAGTCACCAGAAAGGCCAACCCCGCCGCAATGAAGAGGCTTCGAGGTCTGGTGGACATTCGCCTAGATGTCCCACCACTTTCACGCGGAGTACCTTTGATTTGTGCCGCAATATGATGGATAGGAGCTCAACAGATCGCTGAAGCGGACGCCGAGAAGTATCGCGGTTTCCTCGGGGGTACGGCGACGCTCTGCTTAGCAATACGTTGATGCGACAGGGCTGAGGACCGCTTTATGGCGGTGCGACTCTCGCCGCCGAACTTCCGCTACTGGCCGATGGCATTCCTCGACCCAAAGCAGACGTACCGGGCGTCATTTGCCCTCATCTGATCGAATATTCTGTTATCCCGACTTCTCCCCTTGTTCGACCAACCCATTCTCGATCGTGACGCCCATTCGTTCTGTTAGCCGCGTGAGTAATGTGAAATGGGCCCGCGAGTCAGTCGCAACGGCCAGCTGTTCAGCCGTCGCCAGTTGGATGGTATACACCAGTGAGGCGGAGGTTTTCAGGAGGGCCAGGCCATAGTCGAAGAGATCCGCTTCTCTGCCGATGAGCCGTCGCCGGCTGAGTTGACGGATACCGGCCACCGTAAAGGGAGTCGTCTCGAACGAACCATCCTTCAGACGAACCATCAAGGGCTGCTCGGCATGGCCATCGTTGTGACGCCCAGTGATGTCTGTGCCGTCGAACAGACCGCGTTGGAATCGGCGATTCTCCACTAACGCGCTATGAAAGAGCCCACGCCACGTTGAATCTGTGAGATCACGATCCACGGCGATGCAGGTGTCCGGCGTGAGCGGTCCGCTGACGTTGTACCCCTGCACCAGTCGCTGGCTGGCCAGGAGGTCGGGGAAGGAATCGCCCATACGTTCGGGAAAGGCCGTGGTCCCGCAGAAAGGACTGACTTGTATGGCCATATAGTCCCGGAAATGCACCTGCTGATACCGCTCCAGCAGCCACTGCAAGGTGCGCTCGTGGCACAGATGGAACGGATAAAATAGGACGCCGGGTTGTGTCATGCCAGTGATGCAGCATAGCTGCTCTGCAACCGTAACGGCAAGCAGTCGTCCCACGCTCCTGAGGCATGATGACAAAAGGCACCGACTTGCCTATGCTTCCAGGGTGAAAACATTTCGAGGGAATTCACGAAAGAACGAACTGCTGAAAGCAGGTCGGGGCGTTTCCTTTGAGGATGTGGTGTTGGCCATCGAAACTGGTGGGTTGCTGGATGTTGTAGGACATCCCAATCCCACTCAGTATCCGAACCAAGGCCTCTTTGTCGTGGCCGTGAGTTCCTCTGCGTATCTCGTGCCGCATGTTGAGGAAGTGGACTACGTGTTTCTGAAGACGATTATTCCGAGCCGCAAAGCCACACGAGAGTATGGAATGAGGGGAAAGCTATGCAAACGCTTGATCGCTACGAGAAACAAGTTCTGTCGGCGTTCGAGGCCGGTAAGCTGACATCAACGGTGACGTCCGAGGCGGCATTGCGTCGATATCGCGAGTATGCTCGTGCGACCCTCAGCAAAAACAAGCGGGGCAATATTAGACTCTCCACCCCTGACCTTTCTGAAATCCAAGCGCGCGCTGCGGAAGAAGGTATTCCCTATCAAACGCTGATTGCGAGCGTCTTGCATAAGTTTGTGGCAGGCCGCTTTGCAGAAAAGACATCGCGCCTCACGACGCGCGCCAGCGGACGCAGCAAGAAGCGCCGAGCAGTGTAGGGCTGCGCACAGATTACGCCGTAAAAAAGGAGAGTTCAGCTGTTCGCTCGAGGCTTGGTCATGTGGCGACACAGTGCAAGGTAAAAAGGTCCCTTGTCTCAGCTTGTGCTGAAATGGGTGAGACCATGGAGCATCATAATTTGACCACCAGGTGCGTTGTCACTGTATAGTAATGGGTTGACACAAAAAACAAGATCCGACTCTGATTTCATCTCACAATAACCGGGCGATCATTGCACACCAAGCGGCGGTGGTAGTAGAAGAGAACACCTTATGCCCACATGAAGGAGGCGTCCCATGGACAATGATCTCCCCTCTGTCCTCTATGTCCTGGGTGCGACTTTCTTGTATTTCCTTCCAACCTTTCTCGCCCTCGCACGAGGCCACCCCAACTCCTTCCTGCTTGCGATCGTGAATCTCTCGCTCGGATGGACCGTGATCGGCTGGGTGGGCGCGTTGTTCTGGTCGCTCACGAAGCAACCTCGGGGACGGGAATCTTGACTGAGCGCAAGGTCAAAATGACACCAGACCACAAGGGAAAAACGGTGAAGGATTCCTTGATGGAACTCGCAGAGGGAAAGATTCATGAACTAGAACGGAAGGGCATCTTGCCGAGGGGAAAGTGACCAAGTGAGACAAAAGGAATTGAAGCGTCTTAGTAGGATCCAGAAAAGAAAAGGGGATAGCTACTTTTGAATAGTCTTTGAGACTATTTGAAAAGTAGCCTGTTCCCTTTTCTCCGCGTATGAATCTAACACGGGCCGTGTATGAACGAGGACAACAGGTGGCAGCAACCATGACCTAAAACCGGACATTTCTAAATTGGGTTGACAACGTGGCGCCGCTGCCTTGACACCTTCGTGCCGGACCAATATATTCGCTGCCATGGCAGAGCTACACGGATCGAAAAGAACTGCGGAACGCGCCACTTACACGCCGATCAAGTTGCGACGCGATCGTCCGGTCGAAGGGCGGGCGTGGGATAAGTGGAGTTACGTCGCCGCCCTTTCGCTGAGACCGCAGGAGGTGCGACAGATTGCGCAGCGGTTTCCCAATGCGAACGAGAATGAGCGCCAGCACCTGGCGACTCTCCAGACTCTGATTGAAGGATCAGATGAAACTCCAGCGCTGCCTTTCGAGAGCGTGGAGAAATTCCGCGACATTCCCGAGACGCTTCTCCAACGCATCGGCGATGAGTTGCTGGGCATTCGCAAACAAGCGCTCGACGAGGCAGCCGCCGTGCAGGCCCAACTGCTCGCCGCTCGCGCGCAAGCTTCGAGCGAGCAACAAACGCCCGCTTCCGCACAAACGGCAGCTATTACTCCCCGACACGTCCTTGATTCCGAGCTGACTCCCCCCGGGTTCCCTGACGCGAGGGTGTATCGCTTGAGCGAAACGATTGAAACTCCAACGAGTGTTGCGGGGCGCGAGGCCGCTGGCGAGCAGGAGCGACAGCGTGTGGGCAAGATCGCCAGAGGCGCGCGGACAATCCAGCAGCCGACGATACGGGAGTCGATCGTGATGGTTCGTCCGCAACGCTCCGCCGCCCGCGTCGAAACGCGCCAGTCCGGCGCGCTGCCGAGTCTCGACGAGTTGTTGCAACTCGCGCCGCGGCTTGGTGTCAATGCGGCGCCGCTGGTACAGACGATGCAGCAGATGACGACGTTCAACGGTGAACTCACGCCGGCGAGTTTTCTGGCAATCTCGCGCATGGAAGTCGAGCGGATCAGGGAGATTAATCAATACTTCCGAGCGCGCCGCGAGATCGAGCCGGTGGGCTTATTGCACCTCGAACGGCTGAACTTCATTCCCGCCGGAATCGAGCGCGGTGAGCTCATGCATTCGGTGCCGCTCAGTCCGGGTGAGGAGGTGAACATTTCGCACAAGGAGTGGTCGAATACGTCCGAGGAATTCCAGCGCATCGTGAGCGATTTTCTCGAGGCGTACAGCGAGGAAGGTGTCACAGAAAAATCCGAGCTGTCGCAATCCACCAACTCGCAGAATCAGCACTCGTCTGGCTTCAACATGAGCGTCACGGCTTCCGGCGGCTACGGTCCTGTGTCGGTGTCCTCGGCGTTCGGCTACAACGTCGCTGAATCGTCGAACCGCTCCGAGCAGGTCGCCCGGCAGCAGAGCAGCGAAGTCACGAGAAAAGCCGCCTCGCGTGTGCGTAAGGAACACAAGGTCAGCTTTAAAGTCGCGTCGGCGGCGGGTACCGAGGACCAGGCGGTGCGCAAGATCAAAAATCCGTTCGATGACAAGGCGACGCGGATCGATTTTTATCAGCTCGTGCGCAAGTGGCAGGTCGATCTGCATCGGTACGGTGTGCGGCTGACTTACGACCTCACGATTCCGGAGCCGGGCTCCGACATTCTCTCAAAGATCATCGAGCTAAATACGCTGCGCGGACTGTTGCAGGAAGGTTTCAACACCTCGAAGACTGGGCCGGCATGGGCGCAGTTCAAACTCGTGCCAGACGATATCGATCGCGGTAACTACGAGGCGAGAGCAGCCGAGTTCGGTGTGTCCATTGAACCGCCGCCAGCGGAAACGATCGTGATTCCGAAATCGTTCTCCCGCAACTGGCCCGATCCCGACCACACCGAGTACGGGCAATTTATCAGCTTCGAAGTCGAAATTCCGGAAGGTTACGAAATCTGGAGCCTGACATGGGGAACCAGTGGTTGGAAATTCGATGAGAGCGGCGCCGGACACCAGCTTACAACGGATTTTAATAAATGGATCGGGGCATCGGGACGCCTGACGCTGGCGGTGAGCGTCAAGTACATGGCGGCGCTCGACATCGAGATCAACATCAACGCCGGCTTGAAAGACGCGATGTTTCAAGCCTGGCAAATGCGCGCCTGGAACACGCTGCGCGAAGCGGCACTCGCGCGATACGAGATGCGACGTGCGCTGATCAAAGAACGTCTCGCCAGACTCCAGGAGGAAATCGGCGGCCAGGACCCGCTGAGCCTTCGCAAGAACGAGCGCGAAGAAGTCATGAAAGGCGTGCTGCGCTGGCTGTTCGGCCCGAGCTTTAGTTTCGTCGCGCCAGGCCTGCCGGCTAATGTTTACGGCTCAGACCAATCCGTGCTCACCGACAGCATCTGGAGCCACGTGCTCGCGCAGGGCGAGATCACCAAATTCCTGCATCACGCGATCGAGTGGGAAAATATGACGTACTTTCTCTACCCGTACTTCTGGTCGCACACCGCGCGCTGGGAACTAAAGAAGTATCTCGATCACCCCGATTTCCTGCATCGCGCCTTTCTCAAGGCGGGAGCCGCCCGCGTGGTGCTCACCGTACGTCCGGGGTTCGAGCGGGAGTTCGTCGAATTCGTCGAGAGCGGCGGCTTTCACAAACCAGGCGAGCCGAATGCGTACGTCACGATCGCGCAAGAAATCGAGGCACACGCAAGAACAAATTATCCCGGCATTCGCTCGGCGAATCCGGTGCCGCAGGCGCGTCCACTTTTATCACCATTACAGCGAAGAGCGTGGGGCGAGATGGAAGCGATCATTGGGAGAATCGAGCAGTTCAAAACGGCCAACGCGCGGTATCCGACGACCGTCGAGGGGCTCGCAGCGCTCGCGCCGTTTGGGACCGTGCCGGCTGCGGATCCGTGGGGCAATGCTTACGAATACCGCTCGCCTGGCAAGGCCACCGATTTTGAATTATGGTCGCAAGGCGCTGACGGCGCGGAAGGCGGCGTCGGCGATGACGCGGACATCACCAGCTGGGCCGAGGCGTCGCTCATCGCGCGCTGGTTCGATTACACGCCGACCAGCGCGCTCGACATCGCGTTCAACGAAACGATGCCAACGGCCTGAGCGGCGCGTATGGCGAGCTTCATCGTTGGGGCCCCAGGCACGCTTGAGGAAGTCCTCGCCATCCATGGCGTGCAGCCCTGGCGCGCCCGTTATCTCATTACGTGCAGCGGCGTGACCGTCGAGCGGAATCAGGCGCGCCTTGACCTGACTGTTGACGGCCCGACAACGCCGCTGCAGCGCGACGACGTGGTGAATCTCCCCGATCCCGCTCCCGCGCCATGCGCTGCAGCCAGGCAGGCGATCGCGAATTTCCCCGCAGCCTACCGTGATTACGCCCTGGTCGCTCCAGCGGCGGGACCGAACGACACGCACATCCATCGTTTGGCCAGATTCTTTGACATCCGGGATCAAACGATCCGGCTTCAACCGAGCAGCGGCTCTTTGAAAGAGTTTATCGACATGGTGAAGAGCGATTCGGCGATCAAGTATCCGGTACGCGATCTGATGGTGGGCGCGCACGCTTCGCCGCACGGCGGGTTTTCGATTGCGCCAACTCCTGGCGCCGATGCAAATATCAACTACGAAAAGCTGGAAGACGCCGTTGCAAAAAAGACGTTGATGGTCCCGCCTGAAGTGCTACAACCACGGCCCAAAGACACCAAACAGCAAGAGGTGCCCGCGCGATTCATCATCCGCGGCTGCGCCATCGGGGAAGCAGCGCCGGTGTTGCGCAAGCTCAAGGAAGCGCTTGGTGGCGCGTTGCAGGTGGTGGCACCAAAATACGAGCACGCGCTCGGCAGTTTCTCCGGGCCGGGCGGCGAAGGGCTGTATGAGTTTCTGGCCTACGAGTTTGAAGTGTTTAGCCCGACGCCGCTTGCAACAGACCAGGACGTCGTCAACGCATTCATCGCGAAAGGGTTCAAGGACTACACCGGGCAACCGATCCCGAATAAAACGTGGCCGCAGTGGGTGCCAAAAGGTGCCCCGCAAAACTTCCATAAGGAGCTGAAACTTCGCTCGTCGCACGCGGGCCGTGAAGTCCTCGCCATGGCGTTTTTCCGCGTGGAGCAGGAGCCGTTTGTTCTTGGTGAAATTCCCGTGAACGTGCCGCAGGATCCGGGCAGCGACAGCGCCAGACGAGCTGCGCTCGTGGCGTACTTCGAAGCAGAGCCACGTTTTAAATCCACGCACGCCTGGCCCGGTTACGTGCGGTACGGTTACAGTTCCGTTGCCGAGATGGTCGCCGGTCATACGTGGACGTTTCGGCACAATGCGTCTGCCGGGAGGCTTTTCTGCAAAGGCACGCGGATGACTTTCCTGGTGCATCAGCCAATCCTCGATGCACGCGGTGAGCTGATACACAATTTTTTTCCAATTCGCCCGCCGGGAAAACCAAAGGAGACGTTCACCGACCGCGAGCCGGCGTTTTTTGCAGCTGTCTAGAGCCTGCTACCACTACTGACCATGTTTATGCGATTCTGCGCATATGGCAATTGATGGGGTCGGGCTTTGCTAGCTTAACAATCTGTCTACACCCACACTTCCGACTGCCATGCCCCCCACGCAGCTCGTTCATGTCAACGATCACATGAATTCCCCCTCCGGGTGAGAGTTGCGTGTGCGAGGCCTGACCCTTCGACCGGGCCCCGGGCCGATCGTGGGTCCTGCGGACGTGTACGACGTCGATGTGCTGAGGACCGCTTTCAGAGGGGGTCTTACGCCGATCCGCATAAGAACCCGTGTACATAGTACACGTAGTCGCAACTCATTGAAACAGCACCAGTTATGACGTATTGTTCACGAACCATAGTGGCGTCTTATACGGACAGAAACTGGCAGATCCGGCTCTTGTGCGGATCGGCCTAACCATTGTTATGTGGCTTTCGTGGACACCGCGAGCATTGAGGGCCTATGAGCAACGCAAATTCAGAAATTCCGAAATTCGCACTTTACGGCGAAGACACGCCAGCGTTTGATGACTCGATACAGCCAACACTGGACCTGCGTAGTTGGAGTGATGTCCCGAAGGAAGGGCGGGCTACAGCTCTACAACAGATCTCTAACAGCGGATGGGCGACAAACGAGGAAGAAATTGTAGGCGCAATATACCACCTCAACAACACATATCTGCGACTGTGCCCGGGAAGCAATCTTCACAGCACTCCGCCGACGAGAGACTACTCCGGTGGTAGTAGCCGCGCCATGAGGGAGGCGGCGAAAAGCGATTTTATTCGAATCTTCATGGAAGAGGCGGAACCACTTGTCTTGAGGATGTTGAGCAAGTTCGCACAACTACTAATCAATCAATACTCTTTGGAGGCAGCTAAAAAGGAAGTCGATTCAGACAAACGCACAAAGTATGTTAGTGACGCGTTCCAGCAGTTAGATCGCTTCGCCAACTGCATTAACCACATCTTTGAACAGTTCGCTGTCAATCAATTGATGACACGCAATGGGTTCATACCTCGACAGGACGAGACCATTGAGCAGGAATTGTACAAGCCAACACTTAAAGCGCTATCAGATCCGAAGTGGGGGCACGTAAATAAGATTCTCGCCCTGATGTTCGAGGATTTTCGGGAAGGTAGGTATCCTGAAACGATAACTAAGGCTCACAGCGCTATTCATTGTTTTTTGCAAATCCTTGTGGGGGAGCCCGGGACAAACGCAAAAGGCGAACTTGGAAGGCTAGTGAAGGATGGCAAAATGAAGTTCCCCCCATTGTTTGCACAGGTTTTCATCTGAAAGAAGCGTATGAATT
>CABVSA010000122.1 GCA_902500805.1 uncultured Nitrospira sp.
GGCAACGTCACGATTCCTTCTGATCCTGCTAACAGCTTCGCGTATCGTTCCGCCACCTGCTGCCGCTGTTCATTCCATTTTCCCAAATGACGGAGTTTCACGCGCAAGAAACCGGCCTGGATCGCATCAAGGCGGCCGTTATAGCCTTCGATATCGTGGAAGTACTTTTTTGATTGTCCATGGTCACGCAAGAGTCGGCAGGTCTGGGCGAGTTGTTCATCATTGGTTGTCATCGCTCCCGCTTCTCCGCAGGCGCCAAGGTTCTTGCCAGGATAAAAGCTGAACGCGGCGGCCTGCCCCATTGAACCGGCTTTGTGCCACCGACTGTCTTTCTGTGAGAAGTATTCTGCTCCCTGTGCTTGGCAGGCATCCTCGATTACTTTGAGGTTGTATTGGCTAGCCAAATCCAGAATGGCGTCCATGTCAGCCATTTGGCCATAGAGATGAACAGGAACGACAGCCGTGACGGGCTTACCGGTGGCGTTGTGTACGACTTGTCGTGTTTTTGGATTCCACCTGCACCTGCGTTCGAGGTACTCGCGCAGTTTAGCGGAATCCATGGTATAGGTTTGTGGATCGATATCGACGAAGTCTGGACGGGCGCCCGCCTGGGATATCGCCTCGGTCGTGGCAATGAATGTGTTTGGAACGGTGATGACGATGTCTCCCGACTTTACACCGGCAGCGATGAGGGCAAACCGAAGGGCATCGGTACCACTTCCCAGACCGACGCAGAGTTGTGCTTCGCAGAATCGTGCAAACTCCTCTTCAAACCCTTGCACCATCGGGCCACCGATGAACCCAGCGGTCTTCAGGGCGTTCTTCAGGACTTCGACCAATTCTCCTTCCAACTCTCGATGGACAGTGACTAGATCCAGAAACGGGATATTCGCGTTACTCATCTGGGCCTCCGGGTGTTCTTATGGGGTTCGTGAAGCGGGAAGCGGGCTTTACGGTCTCGTTGCGGGCATACCGCACGACTCTTCCTGGATTCCCTGCGACGATCGCATGTGCCGGCACGTCCTTTGTCACGACCGCACCGGCTCCAATCAGCGCTTGTTCCCCGATCACCACATTAGCCAGAATCGTCGCACCGGATCCGATTGATGCGCCTCGCTTTACCAATGTGGCTTCGACATTCCAATCGGCCTCGGTCTGTAGAGATCCCGTTGGCGTGGTCGCACGAGGAAACGTGTCATTGACGAATGTGACGTTATGTCCGATAAAGACCTCATCCTCGATCGTCACCCCCTCGCAAATGAAGGTATGGCTCGAGATCTTGCACCGTTTCCCAATTCTGGCGTTCTTCTGAATCTCCACAAACGCTCCAATTTTTGTGTCATCACCCACTTCACACCCATAGAGATTGATGAATTTTGAGAATTTCACATTCTTCCCGAGCCTGACATCTGGTGCAATGCAAGTAAACGCGTTAGGGGCTGTCGTACTCGTCTTCGACTCCTCGGTCGGACTCGGCATAGGCGGGCCTACTGTACCGTCCTGCAGAGTATCAAGGTCCGCACAGACGAGTGCGCGTTTCGGTGCATGTTCCATAGAGTCCGTCCTTATGATGCTGCCACCTGCCACAAGCCAACTATGGTGAGCAGATGTACGATATGTCGTGATAGCAATCGAGAAATTAGGACTGTGGCAAGAAATGAGGTGAACTGTGCTGACGATTCGTACGCCCTACTACTTCACTTTCTCAATTAAACGCTCCGAGGCATAGGGCATGGCATACCCGTAAATATGGTGAGACATGCTCTGCGCATCGACTCGGTTAAGAATCACTTGCTGACGCGTCGCCGAGCTCAACATTGTGAAAGCTTTTCGCACAAGATTCCGTGGCGTAGATCCTGCCCGGACCACCCACACAATCTCGTCGGCTAGACTCGCCAAGATACCTACGCTTGCGCTGGATAAGACCGGTGGCGTATTCAGGAAGATATACTGAAATTGTTCCCGCAGTGTCGGCAAAATCGATTTCAACTGTTGGATTCTCCAAAGCTCATTATATTCACCTGTCAGTCCCCCAGCCGCCAAGATTGAGCATGCTGACTCATCGATCACTGATAAACAGTTCTCGAGTGACGTCTGGCCATCCAAGAGCTCCGTCAATCCTGCTCGAGCTGGAATCCTGGCATAGTGATGAAGAGCCGGCCGTTGAAAGTCACAATCGATCAGCAGAGTCTTTTTCCCAAGATCTCGTGCCATCGTGTAGCCAAGATTGACCACCGTCGTCGTTTTCCCTTCGCCCATGAGCGCACTGGCGATTTCTACCACCGTAGAATGGCGTCCTTCACTCGAGAGCGCCAGTTTGGTTGCCGCCATTCGATATTGTTCGGCAGCAATTGAACGAGGCTGCCACTTAGCAACCAAGCTCAAGTTCTCCAATGTGAATCCATTTCGAATGGCGGTTGGCTTCTTTATCGAAAGGGCAGGAGAGCTGTCACTGGTTATTCTAAGGCCAGTCTTTGCCGGCACGCTGATCTGAGGGCTGACGGTTAGGAACTCAGGTATGCTTGCCAACACCTGGATGCCGGGCAAGAGTTCCACTTCTTCTCTTCGCTTAAACGTTGGATTCAATTGATCGATTCCTAGCGCTAGGGCAATGCCGAGACCACCTCCTCCTATGAAGCCAAATATCATGATCGCCAATCGATTGGGTTTCTCGGCTTTCTGAGGAAGATTAGCTGGGTCCATGACACGAATCTGTTCACCTTGTTGACGTTTCTCAAGATTTTCAGCTACGCGAGCGTTCAAGCGTTTATCCAGCAAGGCTTGGTAGTTCTTCTGCATGTTGTCGTAGTCGCGGACCAGGATCATTAATTGCTGTTCATGCGACGGTGTTCGCTCGACTCTGTTCTCTAATTCTCTCATGTCTCGCTTGATTCGGGCTTCCTTTGCCTTGAGATTCGTGATGTCCAGTCTGACCTCATCCATTTGAGACGCAAGTTTCTGCGCTGATGAGTCAACTACTCTTCCCACTTCCACGTGGCGATCCAGTGGGGATTCTTTGGACTGCACAAAGTGTCTGTTCTCTGCAAGACGGCTTTGGAGTTCTGCGATCTCTTCTTTGAGAGCGACGACATCTGGGTAGGTGTCCTTGTACATCGCCATCAATGTCGCCAGCTGCTTTTGCAACTCACTCAAGCGAACGATCAGTGGATCTTGAACCGACTGACTTCTCACAGAGGACATCAGTGGGCTGGACGCACGGTCTTTCATTTCATACTGCTCATATTGCGTCAGCGTCTTTTCAAAAAGGCTCTGTCGCGCAGTGAGGCTGTGGATGGTCTCAGTGGTTGTGTTGAGTTCTGTCTGTAGTCGATCTAATGTCCTGAGGTTCGCCTCCTTCTGCTCTGGAAGCTCGGTGACATAGCGCGTCTTGAATTCGCTGATGGCACGTTCCTTCACCTCCAAGAGCCTTTGTGCATCCTGTAACTCTTGCTCTAGAAAGGATGAGACGCTCGTCACAAGCTGCTCACGAACTCTGGAGTTTTCCTCAACAAATAATGCAGCGAGTTTTTCCGTCACCTTCATGGCTGTCATGGGATCTTCGTGGGCGAATGAAATGGAGATGGCTTCGACACTCTTGCCCCATGTACCTGGGGTGCCAACGGTCTCCACCTTGATCATCTTGCGCAAGGTTTCAATGGCTGACTCGACCCCTTCTCGACGGATCTGTGTTTCATAGGGCTTGTACTCGTCTAGAATGCGACTAAGAAATGTCCGACTCAGTACTTGCTGCTGAATTGTTGTGAGTCGCTGTTCAATATTGGCTCCTCCGATACCTTTCACGTAGTCTTCAGGGATCTTCTGATTTTCGATCAAGATCAGGGTGCTGGAGCGATAACTTTTGGGCAGGGCGACGCACAAAAAGGCGGCAATGCCGACCCCTGCCACAAGCGAGCCCAGCACGACCCATTTCCGACGGATGATGTTACGCCAATATCCTTGGATCAGCACCGGCAAAGGATCTGACGGTGGGTCGTAAAGAGGAGGAAGCTCGATGTCGCTCGTAGTCATATCTTCTTCACTACTTAGTAGAATGCCTTCGCGAGTGCGAGTTGTCCCACGTGTCTGTCGAAAGCAAAATGGACTCCTCTGAATACGTTATCAACATTTTGGTAGCTGTAGGTCAGTGTGAGAAACGTATCTTGGGTGACGCGATAGAGCACCCCCCCCGTTCCACCCACAGTCGTCCAGGAGAGGCCGCTTCCAGAATTAGACCCGTACTCATTGGCAACGCTAAAGTTCCCCCCAAACAGAACGACCACATCGTCAATCGGGGTACGCTGAGTGATATTACACGATACCATGTGATTGAGTAGTGCCACGCTTTGGAACTGAAACGACGGGGCTATGCCGGTTCGATATGCGAGGGTCAGCGATGTTGTCGGGTTCTTCCAGAGAATGGCGAGACTGCCGATTGGTGCGATCACTGGGGAGAAGGGCACCCCATTCAACTCCCCTGACAGGAGCTGCACGCCACCAGTGGTATCAACGCTCACGGTAGGGGAAAACTTGTGAGTCCACCCCAAGGTACCGCCTCGCGCACTAAACGAGCCCAGTCGCCCTTGGTCAAATTCATTCGCAGTAAAATCTACTCTCACAGCGTCGTACAGAGAGACCTGCGTTAGGAGACCGGCAGTGTAGGTGGAAACGTTTTGGCTGATCAGGCTCGTGGCCTGCTGGACCTCCGCTGCTCCATAATGGATAAAGCTATTTGTGAAGCTTCCAGTCAATTTGATCTTTCCGGTGAGCGGAAGCTCGAGAACAGTGTTGACGCTGTTGGAGCTTGTATTGGCACGGGTTGCCTGAAAGCCTGCAACGAAAGGGTTTGCCTGTATGCCTGATTGGTCGCCCAGAAGAAACGCTGGAGGCTGGGGGCTATAAAAATACGTATCGGATACGGTGAGCCTCGCCCCTTGTCTCCAGCGGCTCAACAGACCGCTCAGGTCCAGCGTCGCACCGGCGTTGGCTCCCACATAACTGAGTCCTGTATTGATCGCGTAATACCCACCGACTGCTCCCACAACAGCATTTAACTTCACCAGATTTTCTTGAGCGGTATATAATGCTCTCACTTGCGGCACGATTGTCGTGACGAAATCCTCCGGCGTCAGACCACGAAGCTGGCTCTTTGGTGCAAAAAATACATTACTGTCGTATCGCTCAGAAACTTGAATCGACGGAACCAGACGTAACCCATCACCGGTCCGCCTTAAACTGGGATCGGTCGCCCCACCAAACGCTGTTCCTGGAATAATCGGCATTCCTCCACCCATCCCACCACCAGTTGCTCCACCGATATCACCCATCTGCGCCTGACTGAGCGAAGACCACCCCACACCTATCCCAAGGATGAGGCCTGCGATATGCACACGAAGCCATCTTTTGCTCACCTAAGGCACCACAATGACATCGCCACTTAGAAGAATAAAATTGCCTGGTACAGCGACGCCTTTGACAATATCATCATAACGCACAGGAATTTCGATCTGATGCTTTTCTTCATGTCCGGCAGCCCCAGTACTGACATTACGCAAAACCTTGATCTTATTTTTGTTGGCAAAGGGGGCAAAGCCCCCGCCCAGCGCAACGCCCTGCATCACATTGGCATAGGATTTCAGTGGGTACTTACCCGGCTTTAGGACTTCTCCCAAGACATAAATGAAGTAGCTGTTTACTTCCTTTACTTGAACCGTGACGATCGGTGACGACACATATTCCGTGAGTCGCTCGCTGATGCGCTTCGCTAACGTATTCGCAGTCAGGCCGGCAGCCGGCACATCCCCGATGAGGGGAAGGGTGATCGTGCCATCCGGCCGAATTGTCACCTCGCCAGACAGGTCAGGACTTTTCCAGACGGTCACTTTCAGGACATCTTCCGGCCCAAGGAAAAACTCAGATGGCTCCGTCAGATGGACTCTGTAATCCACCCTGGTTTCGGCGCATCCGACCATAGTAGATGCTATGGTGGCGATGAAAATCCAATTGAGTATTTGACTCATCCTCATATTATCTCTTCGCAGTCATTATCATTGCGGTCTCTCTAACAGTCTCCCCTCACATCTCTAATCAACGCAGCTCGGAGTGTTGCGTAATCAAGCGTGAGTTCAGCAAATTGTCGTTTGAGGCGTTGATTCTCATCCTCCAGCGAGCGTAATCGCCGGCTATCAGCAGCCGGCTGCTTCACATCGGCACACTTCACTCGCCACCGGTAGAGGGTTCTAATAGAAACTCCATACCGATGTGAGAGCTCTGCAGCCATCTCACCGGCATTCAGTTCAGACACAATGGCTGCTCTTTGATCTTCGGTAAAGCGGAGCTTGGACATGGCAACAGACAGGTTTACGAATCTACATCGGTGGAGATGGTGAAGCGTGAAGCGCTAAAAAAAGCTGTGAAGTCTATCTCGCCCTTCGATGGAATTCAGGACGTTGAAGCATCAGAATCCGGAGACGAAATACACTTCACGCACAACGCTTCACGAGGCTTACGTTACGAGAGATGCCGCACCGGCGCAACTTCGTCGCTTTCAATATGAATGAGTACAGCCTGCTGCAGGAGCGAGGAGCGGATTACCAATCCATGGTGACTTGTGCGGCGAACGAATTGACCACGGAGACCTATAAGCGGACCATGGATCACTTCTACCCATGCCCCTTCGGTGAGATAGTCGCATGGCTCCATCACCGGATTCATCGAGGCTACACGCTGGAAGACCGCGATTTCTTCTTCCGGAATTGGTTCAGGTTTTAGACTACCGACAATGCGAACGACACCAGGAGTTTGCAACACAGTCAGACTCCTCACAAGCGCAAAGTTCGCAAAGCAATAGCCTGTAAATAATGGGAGCGTAGTCCAGACCTTACGATCCGACCATTGACGGCGTTGTCTTCCCACCGGAAGCAAGGGTTCGATCCCTATTGCCCGTAGTCGATCTCGAACCTGCTTCTCATGACGAGACTGGGTTTGCAGGGCGTACCATTGGCATTCAGGGCTCAATAGCGCGACTGGTTCTTGCTCCAGGACACTTACTGGTTCATGCCGTATAACTGGCTTTATTTGACTAGTAGCAATCATAGCTTCGCCACGTGAGTCCCACCCTCATCTTTGAACAGGTAGATCCATAAAGACCTACCGATGTAGGGTTGTACGGCTCTACATGTACTAGGCTAGAGTGATCAATTACTACTAGACAATTGTCGAATTGTTGCTTATCCATATCCAGTACGTTTATCTGATTACTGGCGTTCAAAGCCAGGTGATGGTTGAAGAAGGCCGCTATGGACTGCATTATTGTGAAATATATAAGTCACTGATACTAATATGATCGAAGCTGTATTCGAGACAGAGGATTGCGCAGAGTCGCGCTCCGAGGAGAAGTGAACCTCAAGCCACCAGACTTCTTCGTGAATCTTTTTAGATACAGTATCAATTTAGGTTCACCCACTGCCATCAAGTACTTTTAATTCTCACAAGCAAGTAATGAACGATTGAAGAGCAATAGATTTGATTCCTAATTATTCAACCTTTATCCGCTTTTCTTTAAGCCACAGGCTTGGTCTACTTGCCGGCTCGTATAACTATGATCCAGACCAACAGACGGCCTAAAGTTCCATTGATTTTCGAGACTCTATTAGCGGTACAACCACGACATTATATTCGCATATATAATATATAGCCTCTCACAACTACTATTGTAACTAATGAGTGTATAAATGATCATGACTTCACTGTTGATTGAATTCCGTGAAGTTTGCTGGATCGATTTTCCATCGCTTCCACTGAAAGCCATGATAACGGCATGCTTCTTGCTCCGCTGTCCGCATGGAGCTGCTATGGACTTAATACGGGCATTACTACGGATCTCTGCGTATAGGAAGGAGGTCAGCTCATCTGGCATACTTGGCGACACTAGCTTTCGCCCTTTCTAAATCGATGCAGTATCCGTGATCGAAGCTTCATTCAGATCAAGCAACCGGCGTTTTATCCTTGGCTTCTCATGCAGAAATTACAGGGGAGCAGGTAAACTTCACCGATCAAGAGAAATCACCTTTATTATGAGTACCAACACCATTCCAACACGGACCATTGCCATTATTAGCCGTCACCATCTCGTGCGGTTGGGATTGCAGAAAATTTTTGAGAGTTGCGAGACTCGTCGTTTTGTCGTTCAACAATACCAGCACATCACACCTGATCTGCGCCTCCCCGAGGACCACCCGGACGTGTTTATTCTGGATATGGAGACCGAACGAGACAGCGTAGGATCGCTCAGATGGATACGGGAATCTGCTCCGATGAGCAAAGTTCTCTTACTGAGCGGATTTGAAGATCGAGACCGCATGCACGAAGCCTTTAACTGCGGCGTGGATGGAGTGCTGCTGAAAATTCAACCACCGGAAGTTGTGTTGGCCTTAATTGACGCGCTCTACCCTGCTGTTTCCCACCACATCCACCGTGCACAGGATGTCGTAGTCACCACGGATCTGCAGCAGGCTCTCACTTTGAAAACCCTGGCCCAAAGAGAATACACAACTTGGCCCGATGGCCTCACAGCCCGAGAACGGGATATTATCAAGTTGCTCCGCCAGGGTCTTTCCAATAAGGACATTGCTCACACTCTCTCTATTTCGGACAGTACGGTCCGTTATCATTTGACGAATATCTTCGACAAGGTCGGCGTGCCGAATCGACAGAAACTGCTCGTTCACGCACAGACGATTCATTCTGTCCCTGATTAGCCCACATTGCTCATGAACGCTTCTGGTTCAACCGTCGACAGGCCGATGCGGTACGACCCGTCGCATCTTGCTGGTGACGCATATCTCGTTTCAGAAGATGACGTTTTACGAGAAATGCGGTCCTAGTGGTTTCGACGATCAGCCACTGGAGATGACTCTGGGGCGAGCGAGAGAGGTCGTAGGTTCGATAGTGTTCAGGGCCCTGAGTGCTTCAGCAAGTT
>CABVSA010000123.1 GCA_902500805.1 uncultured Nitrospira sp.
TGGCGATCCCGCTCTCGTAGCCGAGAAAGTCCGGCGCCTGCAGCATGAAGACGTGGAGTGCATGGCTTTCGATCCACTCGCCGCAGTAGATCAGCCGCCGCAAGTCACGCAGGGCTCCGTCGACCTGCAGACCAAAAATCTGCTCGATCGCATGAACCGCGCTCATCTGATAGGCCACGGGACAGATGCCGCAGATCCGCGCGACAATGTCTGGCACTTCGCCGTAATGGCGTCCTTGCAGAAAAGCCTCGAAAAACCTCGGCGGCTCAAAAATCCTAAGTTCTACATCCTGGACGGCGCCATCCTTCACAGTGACGCGAAGCCCACCCTCACCCTCAACACGGGCAATCGTGCCTACAGAAATGATTCGTGTTTGTGGTGTTTCTTCACCCATTGGCTACTCAATGATCTCGCCGGTTGTATTCCGATAAACTCCAGCACCAGGCCATCAGCTGTCAGCTCTCGGCCAGATACCACAGTTCACATCTTCCCTTTCACTTCCTCCTCCTGACTCCGCACCCTTCACCCCTTACTTTTCACCTTTCACTTTTTACTTCTTCGCCTCCCACCTCTCGCTTTCCTGCTTGAAGGCATCCGCATATCCATTGATCCCGCGAAATCTTCGCAAGACTTCGACCGGGATCAGGTGCAGCCCGTCATGGAAGTGCCTCCCCAGCGAGGCCGTGTTAGGTGGAAGGCCCGGCCCTATTCGCGTTCCTTCCGTTGGACCGAAGCATCCGTAGCAGTCCCGGCCCATGCTGGGGCAAATCGCGCCGCAGCCTGCGCGGGTGACGGGACCCAGGCATGCCAGGCCCTTGGTCACCATCACACAGACATTCCCGCGCCTCTTGCATTCCAGACAGACGCTTTCGACAGGCACCCGAGGTTGAACGCCGGCCAACAGGTCCGTGATGACCCGCAACAACTGGCCTTTGTCGATGGGGCAGCCCCACAATTCGAAATCCACGTGCACATGTTCAGAGATCGGCGTGGAGGTCTTGAGACTCTGGATATAGTCCGGGCTCGGATACACCACCTGCTTGAACGACTCGACGTCGGCCCAGTTGCGCAAGGCTTGAATCCCGCCGGCCGTGGCGCACGAGCCGATCGTGAGCAAGACCTTCGCCTGCTCTCGCACAAACCGAATGCGATGCGCGTCCTCTTCCGTGGTGATCGACCCCTCAACCAGGGCAATATCATATGGACCAGGATTCATCTTGCTGGAAGCTTCAGGGAAATAGGCGATATCCAGCGCCTGCCCCAAAACAAGCAACTCGTCTTCTAGATTCAGGATACTGAGCTGGCAGCCGTCGCAGGAGGCGAATTTGAACACCCCCAGTTTAGGCCGCTGGCTCTCTAGGTCATCCGTCGCCAACCTGCTCATCCTCCTATCTCTCAGATAATAGTTTCGAGTTGCAGGTTTTGTATATCCATCCCAATTCCTTGAGACATGAAACTTGAAACCAGAAACTCATGATCGAAATACGAGATACGAGCGACGCTTCAGGCTCATACTCCCCCCCGTCCTAACCACGGCTCGACCAGGTCATATCGCATGACGGGACCATCTTTGCACAGGAAGTACGGACCCATCTGGCAATGGCCGCACAAGCCGATCCCGCATTCCATATGCCGTTCCAGCGAAACATAGATGGCTGTTGCTGGAATTCCCCGTCTCATCAAGATCGGCACACCCAGGCGCATCATGATCTCAGGACCGCACATGAGGACCATGGACTTCGTTGGATCCAGCGTCACATGCTCGAACAGATCCGTCACCACGCCGACATGGTAGCGCCACGTCTCGTCCGGCCGAGTGCTGGCCAGCAGAACTTCCGTGTCGGGCTGTTTTCCCCAGGCCTCGAACCGTTCATGAAAGAGCAGGTCTCGCGACGTCTTCACACCATGGATGATCTTGACGGAGCCGTAGTGCCGACGCCGCCGAAACATATAGTCGATCGCCCCCACCACCGGGGCGCACCCCAGCCCTCCCGTCACGATGACGACATCATGGCCGCGCACCGCATCGAGTGGCCAACCTTGTCCGAATGGGCCTCGGATCCCCAGAGTCTCACCGGCTTGCAGCTGTGCGATTGCGGAGGTCACTCGCCCCACGGATCTGATGGTATGGTCCAGCCTCTCCGGCTCCTCCGGGTCTGACACGATTGAGATCGCCACCTCCCCGACACCGAACAGATACACCATGTTGAACTGCCCGGCAGTGAAACGAAAGTTGCGGCGGGTCGCTTCATCATTCAACCGCAGCCGGTAGGTGTGAATGCTGTCAGCCTCCCGGATCTTCTCCATGATGGTGGCCGGATGTATCAGGTAGGGATTGACCATGTGCTTCCTGCAATGCTGTCTGCCAGACGCCTCTTACTGACGACTGAGGACTGACGGCTGTTCACTTGGCTTCAACAGTGATGACAACTCCTCCGTCAGATCGATCCCAACCGGACACCAGGTGATGCACCGGCCGCAGCCGACGCAGCCGGATGTTCCGAATTGATCGATCCATGAGGCAAGCTTATGCGTCAGCCACATCCGGTAGCGATCCTTGATCGTGGGACGGATATTCTTGCCATGAATGTAGCCATGCTCTTGTGTGAAACAGGAATCCCACAATCTGGCGTGCTCGCTGTTCTGCCGGGTGAGATCCGGTGTCTCCTCGACCTTATGGCAGAAACAGGTCGGACAAACCATTGTGCAATTCGCACAGGCCAGGCAGCGTGCTGCCACATCATCCCAGCGTGGATGCTCATGCGCCTCGTGAAGGGCTTGCGGCAAGCGCGTGCGATCTAGTTGACGGACTTGGCTTTGTGCACAGGCATCTCCCCGCGCTGCCGCCTCACGGGTCAATCCTTGAGAAGCTGGAGATAGGGAGAGGGCAGAAAGCAGATCAGATCCGGATTCGCTGCCTGCTTCGATCAACAGCTGATCGTCCACTTCAGTCAGAGCGAGATCGAAACCGTTCTTAGCACAGGGACCCGTGTCCATGGATGCGCAAAAGCAGGTCTGCAGTGCCCTGGTACAGTTCACAGCAATAATGAACAGCCCCTCACGGCGAGTTGCGTAGTAGGGGTCCTGATACTCGCCTTGTAGAAAAATCTGATCTTGGATGGCCAATCCTGCGAGGTCACAGGCACGAGCACCGATGATCGCGACCTTCTCTGATTGCGGAAGTGTTGACCTCGTAGTGAATCCGTCCTTGCTCCGTTCAATCTGCAAGAGTGGCTCACGCGGCGTGAAGGCGAATGGCTTCAGCGATTGCGGTCCATGCACGACCCCGAAGACTTCCTGCGAACCAGTCTGTTCCAGCCGATATCGCCCCGGCTCTTGGTGATCGCGCCAGCCGATTGGCAGATCCGATACTCGCTGGATCGTGTCCCACACCACCGCCCCGTCATGGACCATTGGTCCGACAAGGCGATACCCTTTCGCACTCAATGCATCAAGCAACCGGTGGAGATTGGTCCTTGAAAGAATCCCGCACGTTTCCCTGGCCATGGTTATGACACAGCTCCCTGCTCGTGTGTGACCAGATCGGCAGTCGCGCTCATCGCCATGGTACGGACTCTGTTCTTCTCGCGCAAGGTAGGGAACAGGCTCACTTACAGTCAGGGCATCCGATACAGACCAATAGCCACAATCGAGTCACTCTCCGCCAGTAGAGCTCGTTCAACCAGCAGTCGTCCATTCGCAGCTCTCCTCTATGGTGCCTTTCATCTCATCTTCGGAGATTTTTTCGGTTTCACCTGTTCTTCCTCCACGTCGATCACGGCTCCTGTGTCGGCATCGATGTGCACTTCCATCACCTTCTTGTCTGCTGTCACGACCTCAACCTCCCACACGAGCTTGTGATACTTCTTCTCCAGCTCAGCTTCGATGATTGTGCCAGGCACTTTCTCGGACGCAGTCTTGACTGCCTGGTCGATTGTCACTTTGGCAGCGACGGCCATCTCCGCCTTGCCTTTCGTGTCTGCGTCATTGGCATACGTTGTTCCGGTGATGGCCCATATTCCAGCCACCAATAACAGGACCAGCGCAAACTGACTACGCGACTGCTGTCTCATGGGTTCCTCCTTCGTTTTGTGACATGATGATCCACTCAAGACACCCCTGCTGGACCTCGTTAGGCCTGGCATTCGAGGCCAAGGATCTCCCGCTCGGCTTCCAACCAGTCGTCGAGCGCATACCCCTCCCGATACCCACGCTCGGCGTAGAGTGCATAGGCGCGATCCGTGATACGGGCCTGCCGGTCGTCTGGAAGTGAAACAGGCTGGCTGTGGACTGGTTCCTTCTGGGATACAGCTGGCTCCTGACGTTGAAGAGATTCTGCTGTTTTCTGCCTGCGAGGCTCTTTTGCAATGAGTGAGTGCATCATACTCCCTCTCCTTTCTTGATCTGTTGAGTGAGTGGTTGTCCAGCTGAGCGAGACCAGAGCCGTTCCTCATGAGTCAGGCTTGGTCCTGTGTGCTCATGTGTCTTCGAACGGAGACTCTTCGGTTGCATCTTGAATGCCACGCGGAATCGCCGCCGAGACAGCACGATATAAGTTACCGAAAAGGATGGATGCGTGAATACGCGGGAGGATACTCATCAAAGGACGACATCTGAGCGTTCTGGATGGACCTGAGGTATTTTGCGGCAATACGGTAGAAATGTGTGTAGCTGAATACCGCACAGCCAAAGACAGGGCAGCATGTGCTGGTGGGGCACAACCATCCCCTGAAATGAGGCGCCACGCGAGCGAGGTCGTA
This sequence comes from uncultured Nitrospira sp., assembly GCA_902500805.1. GTDB lineage: Bacteria > Nitrospirota > Nitrospiria > Nitrospirales > Nitrospiraceae > Nitrospira_D. Next base: position 4,761 of record CABVSA010000123.1, read on the forward strand.
CCCCCTCACGCAGCAGGTCACATCACTTCGAACCCTGATAGGGATCATCGAAGATGGTCCCACACTCAAGACATCGAACCTTGCCGGTTCGCTTGCCGCCTCTGGTCAGGACGTCATCAATCACTCGTTGATGTGTGCAGCAGATGTTGACGGCGGGGCTGCTGGGAGTCGACCTGGTTTCGGGAATCACCTGAGTTTCTATAGACACCTCCGCATCTTCACGTGCCGAAGAGTCGTTGCGTGGCACCTGTTGTGATAGGTCCATTGAGATCCTCCGGCCAGACATCTCATAAGACTTAGGTGCGAAGCACCCTAGCACCATGACTCCATTTGCACACCTAGGGATTCCCTAGTTCGGAGGGAAATTTCCAGATTATTTACAAAGGAGCCTGTGCCGCAGGAGAAGTTGTACCACTGCCGATGTGATGAGCCTGCACTCGATAGGTCCTATCCCCATCCAGCGTCACATGAATCTGCCCGTCCCGACTCAAGTAATCGATCGCCAGGAACACTTGGTTCCAAGTGAGCTCCGGACAAAGGTCCACCAGCTCCTCCATGGAACAGTCGGTACCGAGCTGCTCCAGTGCACGATGTACTCGCACAATGATTGCGGCAAAGACCATGGGCCACCCCCTAATGGATGAGATCCGCGTCAACGAGGTGTATCGTATGTGAAAGACTCGCAGCGTGATACTAGGACATTCCTAGGAATACGATGAAACATTACTGGAGTGAATGTACTGAACGAGGGGATGAACGAAAGATTGCGTTGTTCAGAGACCCACCAGGCCTTCGCTCACGGCAAATCGGGTAAGCTCGGCAGTTGAGTGGAGATTCAACTCTTCCATGATCCTGGCTCTGTGGTATTCGACCGTCTTGACGGAGATGTTCAGAATGGAAGCAATCGACCTGGTGCTTTTCCCCTCCGCAATGAGCTGCAGCACTTCCCGCTGACGTGGTGGGAGCGCAGTGATGGGCCGCTTCGAAACCGGTCGCTCGATCGGATGGAGGGCCGCCCCCATCACACCCTTAGTCACCGACGGCGTCATGTAGTGCTGACCTCTCAACACAGTCTGGATCGCTTGCTTCAGCTCATCCGCCGCGGACTGCTTGAGCAAATAACCTGCCGCCCCAACCTTAAACGCCTCAGCAACGTAGGTCGGAGTGGCATGCATGGTCACGAAAATCAATTTACTCTCCGGCATGAGCTTCGTGAGTTGTCTGGCTGCGTCTATGCCATTCAGCAGAGGCATGGAAATGTCCAGGAGAATAATATCCGGTCGCAGCCGTTGTGCCTCGTTAAGCAAGGCTCGACCGTCCTCAACGGTGCCGACCACCTCTGCTAGCTCTTCGACCAATCTCCGGATACCGGCCAGCACCAGCGAATGGTCATCCGCCATGAGGATGCGTGGACGGGTCACAATTTCTTCTCCCGAAATGGAATCCAGGCACAAACCTTGGTCCCGTTCGCCGCCCTGGAATGAATGTTCAGACATCCATTCAGCAATCGCAGCCGCTCCTGCATACTAATCAACCCCATTCCCTTCTGATGACTACTCTTGTCCTGCACATCAAATCCTGTCCCGTTGTCCGTCACCGACAGGCCGATAATTCTAGACGAGCCACTCAGCTTAACCAGAACGTCCGTCGCTTTGGCATGCTTCGCCACATTCTGAAGGCTTTCCTGGCATATGCGAAACAAGCACATGGTGAGATCAGGCGGGAGCGAATCGGGCACATTGTTGACTTTGAGCGTGATCTGCAGACTGGTTCGCTGCATCGCATGCTGGACAAATTCTTCGAGTGCCGCTTGCAACCCTGCATGTTTCAACAAGGAGGGGTGTAAGCGATGGGCTAACTGGCGAAAATCGTTGGCGAGCTGGGCCAGCTCTTCACGCACCGGCTCCAGGGCATTGCTGAGCAACTCCGGCATGAGTGGGGGATTCCGTTCGAGCGCCGCCACATCGAGCGTCACAGCCGCCAGTCGCTGGCTGAAGTCATCGTGGAGATCGCGGGCGATTCGCTGGCGTTCGCTGTCTTGAGCCCTCAGGAGCAACGACGCCAGGGCTTGAAGTTGTGCTTGGGACTCCTGCAACTCACGTTGATTCCAACGGAGTGCCTCTTCCGCCCGCCTCCGCTCCGTAATATCTGTCACAATGCCACAAATTGCGTACAGTGCGCCGTCGAGTTGCCGAAGCGGAAATTTCCATACGATGCTCGTATGGAGCCCATCATCCTGCACTGCCATTTCTTCAAACTGGAGCGACCGCCCCGCGGCTATGACTTTGAGATCATTGGCACGATAGACAGCAGCCTGCTCCGGCGGAAAAATATCATGATCCGTTTTGCCAATGATGTCCGCCCTTGTGAGATGGAAGGTCTGCTGGAACTGTGTATTGGCATCGAGGTAGCGGCCTTGTAGGTCCTTCACAAAAATCAAGTTCGGGCTGTGATCCAGCATGCTTTGAAACCGCTCTTCACTTTTGAACAGCGAGAGTTCTACGGCGTTCCGCTCAACGATCTCAGCGCGCAACCGTTCGTTTGACCGACGAAGCTCAGCCATCCGCTCAACGACGCGCTGCTCAAGCGTTTCGTTGAGCTGGCGGAGCTCCTCCTCCGCCCGCTTGCGCTCGGTGATGTCGCGACTGACCGTGGCGTAGCCGGCCACTTGACCGTTTTCATCCATGACCTGAAACACGTTGTAAATCATCCACAGCGCCTCACCGGTCTTGAAGTGACGGAAGCGTACCACGATTTCGCCGTACCCCTGACGCAGGACACTGGGGAAAAATTCGCCGAGGATCCTCGGCTGGTCTTCGGGGAAGAAATAGTCCTTCACGTGCGCCGCACACGCTTGCTCGAGCGAGTCCAGCCCGACAAGCCTCCGGCCGGCTTCATTGACATAGAATGGTTTGAAATCCAGGTTGCACATCCCAATGAACTCGAGGCTTTGTTCGGCCAGCGACACAAACTTCTGTCGCTCTACCTCCGCCTGCTTACGTTCGGTGATGTCCGTTTCGGACCCCACCATGCGAATCACTTGTCCTTGTGCATCCCAGACCGCAATCCCACGGTCGTTGACCCAGTAATACGTTCCATCTTTTCGCCTTGTACGATATTCGCACTCAAACGCGGGGATCTCTTTGTTGAAATAGGAGCGTATCGTTGCCATTACCCGTGAAAAGTCCTCCGGATGGATCCGAGACGACCATTCAACCTCTTCCGCACCGATTTCGTCCTCGCGGTAGCCACGCACCTGCTTCCACCGCGGGGATAAGAACACGGCATGTCCGGTAACGTCCCAATCCCATATCCCATCGGTTGTCCCTGTCGCGGCGAGTTGCCACCGCTCTTCGCTCTGACGCAATGCCTCTTCCGCCTGCTTGCGTTCGGTGATATCGTGGCCGATGGTCACCAGGTAATGTTTACCCCCTAACCCGATCAGATCAACCGAGATGAGGACTTGCCGGATTGCTCCACGCTTCGACCGGACGGCGATTTCGAGATTTCGAACCGTTCCATCAGATTTCACCCGATCAATCAGCCGGCTCCGCTCCTGAGCCTCAGGCCAAATCCTCGGCATTAACGCCGGTTGCCCTATCACTTCATCGCGTTGAAACCCAAAGAGATCCAAGCAGGCATCGTTAACTTCTAGACAGCGCCCCGTTTCCAGGTCAGTGATTCCGATTGGATAGGGACTCAAATGGAAGGCCTTGGTGAATAGTTCTTCTGCAGACGGCACAGTCCGACGCCTTGGAGTAATGTCCACACGTCGCGCGCCCTGTGGCGGCCTTCTCTTGGGTGAAGAATTCTTCTTGATCGTTTTCGGTGGCATGGGAGAGGCCATGATTCTAGGCTTCGTGTGATACTCAGACAAGAGCAGTGAGCCTCAAATGGCTGGATCAGGGGGGGTCCAGTAATATTTGTATGCATGATTAGGAAAATGCCTAGGATCGGAGGGTCCAGGACGGTCGCAATGAACTCGGCGATTGATTCTTTAAAAAATGGAGTTATCTAATAAGCGAGCGGAGGCCTCGGTGAGAGGAACAGTCAAGGGAATTGAGGTCGAGCGCTGGGG
>CABVSA010000124.1 GCA_902500805.1 uncultured Nitrospira sp.
CGCTACTTCGCGTCCTCTGGCTATGTAAAGACATAACCCGAAAATGCTCTAGGGCGAATGGGTGAAGCGTCCCTCGTGAAGCGTGAAGCGACGGATCTTTGCAACTCAGCACTCATTCCTCAGCACTTGAAGCTGGTCCAGCTCCATGCCTTGTGGGCCACGGAACCAGACCATACTTCTTATTGCGCTAGCGGTTGCAGAAGTAAACCCCTTACAGAGGGCGCCACAGCACGTTCACCACACCGACGGCATTGGGATACCATCCGGCCCCGGCCCATGCCGTATGAGCTTGGAGACAGGCATAGCGTCGACCTTGATAAACGACCACTTCACCGACCTTGTAGGCTTTGCCCTCAGTCCAGTTTGTCCCGTTTATGTGAGGTGGATTCGGATTTGGCGGGAAGGTCGTATCCAGTACATATCGAAGTCCCGAATCAGCCGTGAGGGCATATACTTGAAGGATGGTTTTTCCGACAGGCACCACTACCGTTCCACCCTGTAGTTGTCCGATGCGCACAGATCGAGAGGCTTGATTGACCACAGTGGCCAAATCCTTCAGCCACTCGCTGGCAGGCTGGTCCCCGCTCTGTACCGTCAGATTGTGGGCCTCAATATCGGCGCCGTTCCGATCGAACACTCGAAATTTCACCGTCGTCGCGATCGGCAGATCGCTCGCGGCAATCTGTCCAAGTTGCTGAAACCCGGTTGGAGTCGGCGGCGGCGTTCCGCCCCCTCCGCCAAATGTGACATCCGAACAACTGTAGAAAGCCTCCGTGCTATCAGACCGCTGCCACACCGCGTACAGCAAGTGGCGCCCCTGACGCACCGGTAGATTCAACTGCATGACGTAGCGGCTATCCGGCGTGGTAACGACTTGTGCGCCAAGCACTTCGGCGACGAGGTCCAAGTCCGACCATTTCAGCTGGGCCGTCGCAGGATTCCAGCCGTTCCGCGTCAAGTAGAATTGCCAAGACAACGTTCGATGCGGCGCGGTGACGTGATAGCGAAACTCGTAACGCCCGCTCGCGTTCGGAGACCACGGTGTGGCGTCCCAGTCGCTCCGCGCTAAATCAAAACCCTTGAACTTCTCTTGGCCACCGGCACAGAGCTTTCCATCAGGCACCACCGCACGATGGTTTCCTCCGGCGCCGGCCTGATTCACACCGTTCCAATCGTAGATCGCCTGTGCTCCACCAAAGGCGATGGCCGCCACGCATTCGGAAAGCGCCTGTCCCTGATGCTTGTAGCAGTTGTATTGACGGCTGATCGGATACTCCGGCGCACCATGCGCCGATACCGGCGACGCAGGGACAAGAACGCCGAGCGTAGCGACGGCGGAGAGAACGGTGGAAACAATCGCGAGTGTACGAACATAGAACATCTTCGTTGTTCCTTCCTTCGCAGAACATGGATCGCCCTACACCGTGCAGGCTCATGCCTGCGCGGCAGGACAAATCTAGGTAGAGCAAGGACGATGCCGATTGAAACATATTCGTCACACAATGTATTCGGTTCATTTGCCGATGAATCGGATTAAGAGGACTGCAGGGATGGATGATTTCCCCTTCAACGACCACGTACACTAGTCAGGAATCCCACGTCGGGGCGCACGCCATTATGTTCCAAGTTTCAGATTTCAAGTCTCATGTTTCACGACGCGCGTGTCATGGTGTGAGTTTCATGTTTCTGGCTTCAGGCCTGAGACTTTTGACTTCCGCGTAACTCGAAACATGGAACTTGAAACTCTGGATGCAGTGTTCTAAATCCCGGCGTACCATTCATACCCCTGATCTTCCCAATAGCCTCCCTTTCCACCACCAATATTGGAAAGAGACTCAACCAACTCGATCTTCATCACATATTTAGCCTGTTTGTACCCGAGCTGGCGCTCGAAGCGCAGACGCAGCGGGGCTCCATGCGGTACATCAAGCGGCATCTCATTGAGTTCGTATGCCAGAATGGTCTGTGGGTGATAGCAATCGGCCACTGCCAGGCTCTCGTAGTACGCAATGCCCTCATCATCCACATCGGCACAATGAAACACCGCGTATCGGGCATTCGGTAACGGTTCCACGTGATGCATCAAATCGCCAATCGGCACACCAGTCCATTTACCGATTGCACTCCAGCCCTCGACACAATCGTGACGCGTGATCTGAGTCCGTGAGGGTAGTTCTTTCAAGGCCGCCAGCGACCAACTTCTCGGCACCTTCACCAGCCCGACAACTTCCAACATCCATCCAGAAAAGTTCTGTGCAACATGCTCGGTGTATTCTTCCGTCCCGGGATTCGTATTACCGTTCGCCGGGAAGACGGTCGAGATGTCGGCCTCGCCATATTCTTTTGCCAGGGCCTCGCGCGGAGTCACCGCCCGCTGCACCGCCTCGGTCAACGATTCGGTTTTGCTGAGAATGTCGGGAAACCAGCTGCTCTGCGTGAGACTGTCACAACCGGACAGTACGACCACACTCGCCGCCCCGACGGTCCCCTTTAAGAACTGTCGTCGCTTCATTGATTGTTTTTGTGGAATCATATTCCCTCCTTAATCAGGATAAGGTATGTGAGTTTTATGTTTCAGGTTTCAACTTTCATGTTCTCGCTCAACGTGAAACATGAAACATCAAACTTGAAACTCTTGGCCTCGACGCTTCACACCTTCGACGGTAAACCACCCCGTGACCATCGAGCAGATATTGTTGATGAACCCGGTAGCAATCACTTGGATGACATGAATCAGAATGAACCCGACGAATGCAAAACAGGTGATAAAGTGGATCGTCCTGGCAGCCTGGCGCCCACCCAATACCGTCAAGAGCCAGGGAACTGCAGTGTCGATCGTCGGCGACATCGCGAGACCGGTCAGTACGATCAGTGGGGCCATGATCAAGAGAATGGTCGTATAGGTGATTTTCTGAAGCACGTTGTACCCCTTGGCGTGCCCACTCCCTGATTGTTTCAGAAACAGATGCGCGCGAAGCGACTTACCAAAGCTGCGCCAATCCGTTCGAGAGGGAAGCAGCTCGCGGGTGACATGTCGACTCGCCAAAGCGTAGGCGGTAAAGATCAGCCCGTTGATCACAAAGAGCCAGGAAAAGAACAGGTGCCATTGCCGTCCCATGGCCAGCCACTTGGGACTAGGAATCGTTGCCCAGGCTGGAAATGCGCGTTTCATCCCATCGGAATAGCCGAGCACGCCTGTCGTATCAAACTGATGGCCCAGAACAGTTGTGAGACCCTTGATCTCTCCAGACTCTGTTTGTACGGGTCGAATCGATAGCAGGGGTCGGTCACGATCAGAGCGATCCCCCCAATAGAGCGCCGGATGGGCATTAAAGATCTGCAGACCGCTCATGATCAAGATAAGGAGGAATGGCACATTCAGCCAATGGCTGATCCGTACCGGTAGTCGATGACGGTAGACACGTTCAATCACACGGGGAGACGAGACCTCGAGGCCACTCACTGTCGACAACGCTGCCGTTGACGACATCTCTGCCGTCGACCTCTGATCTGATTCCCGATTCACCGCGTCCTCCGACTGAATGAGTACCGCCATGATTCCACCTCCCCTCCCGCTCAATACAAAATCTAGCGTTTTGTCGGAGATGTAGATGGTTTCTTACAGCCGATGGTGATGTGTGAAGCGTCGTTCGAGAAACGTGAAGCGGTCGAGACGATGGGATTTCGGGTTCCGAGTTGCGGGTTGGGGATGGGTGTCTCCCCATCACATGAAACGTGAAACCTGAAACTCCGTCCTCAGCACTCAGGATTTTTTTCTAACCAACTTCCAGAAACAACGAGGTCTGCGGTCGGGTTATCCAACCGCAGACCTTGGAGGTAGGTCTGTATGGAGCGTTGTAGTTAGTACCTCATTGCTCCCTTGAGATTGCCCTTCATGGCATCCTTGCTGGCCTTCATGTCGTCCTTCATGGCATCTTTCGAGGCCTTCATGTCGTCCAGTTTTCCTTTCACCTCATCTTTCATCACGCCAGGCTTGCCTTTCATGGCATCCATGTTCGCCTTCATGTCGCCCTTCATCGAGTCCATATCGTGCTTCATTTCGCCCTTCATCTCATTGGCCATCTTGCCTATTTCATTGGCGAAGGAATAGGACCCGGCACACATCAGGCCAACGACCGCTACGGCTGTAATTATCTTCTTCATCGAAAACCTCCTGGTTGATTGATAGTGGTGAATGGACATACTCTGAGCATTGTCTTCCGCTATTCTCGCACTCGCGACTGCTTCTGAACCTCCGGCCAGTTGGCATCTGCTTGTTGGATGTAACCAGGGATATCGGACAGCCATCGCGTCTGCACGGCATCACTATAGTTGAGATAGAGCTTACCCTGGACCACGGTAAAGGCCTCCGGGTCGATCTTGGCCTTATACCCTTTTGCCGTCCCATAGGCGCAATATCCACCATACTGTGGCGCGAATTGTTCTGGGTCAGCGGCAAAGCGGTCCCGATGATCAGCCGATGCAAACTGGAAGGTTGCGCCCTGGAACTCAGTTCGAAATTCCGGCGCTCCCTTCACCGGCTTCCTCTCCGTGAAGTAGGCAACAGGATCATACCCCTCAATGGCTAGGCCATTTCGTTCAAACTGTTGGCTGGCATGGGTTGGCCCTACAAACCAAACCGCGAATAGCATGATGAGCACTCGCAACCCTGCCATAGAAACTCTCCTCTCCCTATCTGAAATATCACCTACCAGAAGGTGATCAATGTATCCGGGTCAGAAAGGCTTGCCGCAAGCAATGTAAGTCGGACGGTTGTTCGTCCAACTTCGGCAACAGTCCGACCGCGTCTCGAATCGTGGCAATCTGCTTCACATAGGTCTCGCAGCCGGCACAGATGGCCAAATGCACGGCGATCTGACGCTTCCGTTCGTCTTCGACATGTTCATCGAGATAGGCCGAAGCCCACTGCGCGATCTCCTGACAGGTAATCTCTGGGACAATCTCCGGTCCCTCTTCCTGTGCCATCGTGAAGACCTCCCACTTGAATGCTTCTAACTATAGGTCGGTCGTTCCGCTATTTCCTTACATGGTCGGTATTCGTCCCTCCAAGTACGTCTCCACCGCCTGACGCACCCGCTCTCTGGCCCGATGCAGCCTGACATAGAGATTCGTCTCGGTAATCTTTAAGATTCCGCAGACTTCCTTGGCCTCAATCCCTTCGACATCTCTCATAATCAAGACTTCTTTCAAATTTTTCGGCAACGCCTCAATAGCCTTTTGCATCGCACTGACGGCCTGTTGAGAAGCCATGAGTTTCTCTGGTGTTCGATCGTCCCAGGGCTGCGGAGGCAACGCCCAATGGCCGGCCCATTCACCAGACTGATGAAAACGTGACGGATCGACCGCTTCCTCACCCTCATCATCCACCGACTCACATGACGAGAAATTGACCTGGCGCTTCTCTCGTACCCCTCGATCTTTAGCTTTGTGGATCATAATCCCAAAGATCCACGTGCGCAGAGACGATCGTCCTTCAAAAAACTCCAACCCATTGATAACGGCCATCCAGGTATCTTGGACGACCTCTTCTGCAACGTCTCGATCGGCCACATATCCCATAGCCGATCTGATCAGGGCGCCATGATGTCGTGTGACGAGCTCATTGAAGGCCCCTTCATCCCCATGCCTCAGCCGTGAGAGAAGGACAGCCTCTCTGTTCACCACTACCGATGGTTGATCCAACTCCGGCTCTTGGACTGACACGATGCCATAGCTCAGGGATGTCGTAACGGTACTGGTTTGCATGTTCATGACCGGCCTCCAATCTGGAGCAGCTCCGTCATCAGGGCTGGAGCGCTCATAAGGGTGACATGTGAATGGGGGAATGCGTTCAGAACTTCGACTCCCCGAGCATCGATATAGTCGACGTGGGAACAATCCAAGAACACGGATTTCTTCTGCCTGAGATAGGCACGGCACTCTCCATCAAGCAGTGCTGCCCATTGCTCCGTGACCTTGCCTTCCAGCTTGAGTAAAACATCGCTGGCACTTTCCTGTAGTTTTGTGATCTTCAGCATCACCGCCTCTCCTCTTGTCTCAACGTGATGGCAAACCTATTGAGCAACCTGAATGCCACGGTGATCGCACTGGATAAAAACGTTGTAAGCGTTGGATAGAACGAAGCTATTTAGACCAGCAATTTAGAAAGGCAGCACCGAAAGGATCGAGATAATTCCCAACATATTGGGACCCTCCCAATTAGCTGGGAATTCTAGATGGGAAAAGAGCTACTGATTGATGGCGTATTGTCTATGGCGAGAGAAGAGTGGAATTGGACTATGACGTTCTGAGACTCGATCTACTGTTCACCTCTCACTTCTTACCTTTCACCACTTACTTTTCACTTCTTACCATTCACCTTTCACTTCTTACTCGTGCAATACCCAGCTTCTTCATGCGCGCCTCCAGCGTGGTGGGTTTCAGCCCGAGGATCGCCGCCGCGCCCTTGTCGCCACTGACCCGCCAATTGGTCTGCTCTAACACATCAGCGATGTGCTGCCGTTCCATGTCTTCGAGGGTCAGCGTCTTGGTAAGGCCGGTCTTGTTGTCGGACGGGGAAAGCCAGTCTATCGGCTCGAGCTCCGGCCCTTCGCTGAGAATTACAGCACGTTCGATCACATGCTCCAGCTCACGGATATTGCCAGGCCACGAATACCGTTGGAGCGCCGTGATCATCCGCTCCGGAATTCGGTCAATTTTCTTGCCGAGATTGGCAGCGAACTTGCGGACAAAATACTGAACCAGTAGAGGAATGTCCCCATCACGCTCACGCAGCCCTGGCAAGTGGATCGGGAATACATTGAGACGGTAATACAGATCCGGCCGGTACCCGCCGGTCTTGGACAATTGTTCCAAATTACGATTCGTGGCCGCGATGACCCGCACGTTCACCTTGAAGGTCGGCGTTCCACCGACCCGTTCAAACTCGCCCTCCTGCAAGACACGCAATAGTTTTGATTGCAAGTCCAATGGAAGCTCGCCGATTTCGTCCAAAAAGATCGTCCCCTTGTCAGCCACTTCAAAACGCCCCATCTTTCTTGTCAACGCACCAGTGAATGCGCCTTTCTCATGGCCGAACAACTCGCTCTCAATCAATCCGGCTGGGATCGCGGCACAGTTGACTTTGACCAGGGGCCTCCCTTTCCGTGGACTCAAGTTATGGATGGCCCGGGCAATCAGTTCCTTGCCGGTACCGGTTTCGCCTGTGATCAAGACAGTTGAATCTGTGGGCGCGACCCGTTCGACGTTCTTCAGAACCTTCTTGAGGGACGAGGACGAGCCGATCAATTCTTCGAAGTTGTGCGTGAGCTTGATTTCTTCCTGTAAATACACATTCTGGGCTTGGAGCCTGGCATTCTCCTGCTCCGCCAGCACCTGTTCCGTAATATCGAGGAACATCGTGCGGGTATAGGTACCGCTGGGATCGGGGCGTGACCACCATTTCATCCAGAGGGGCTTTCCGTTGTCCTTCCGGCGAAGTTCCAGCACGACACCGCTGGTATCGATGCCTTTGCCGACCGAATCGAAGACATCCTTGAGGCGGCGTTGAGCCTCAGGCGTCTTCGGCACAAAATCTCTGCCATACAGCCCGTCCACCTGGTCGGCTGTAATACCCAGTGACTTCATGGCCGTTCGATTGACACGAAGGAGCTTAGAATCCAACCCCTCATACACATAGGCAATTGGCGCTTCGTCAAAGAGGTCGCGCAGCCGCTCCTCATTCTCCTTCAGCACAGTCTCCATGCGTAACCGTTCCAATTCAGCACCGGCCCGCGCACCGAATACTTTGAAGACAGAGAGATCGAGCTGTTCAAGCTCCATCGGCCTACGGTCCATGACGGCCAGATGCCCGAGAACCTCTCCGCCCGCGCTCGCCACTGGAATGGCCAAATAACTTTGCACGCCAAGGCCCTCCAGATCATCTTTGTGGAGTGGAAACCGTTCTGCCACTTTGTCCGCACAATGATAGATGTCGCCGGCCAGAACCTTTTCGCAAGGAGTATGCGCGATCGCATACTCGAAATTGTCTTTCAGCTGATCGCTTGCCCAAAACGCCAACGTGCGCACCTTCGTTCGGTCGGGACAAAACTCCGACACGAACGCATACTCGACACCGAGAGCTTTCGCCAAGTTTTTAACCAGCGAGGGGAAAAAGTCGGCTCCTACTTGAGCTGCCGTTCCCTCGGCCAGCACCCGCAACATTTCTTCTCGTTCTCGAAGCGAGGTCTCGATGACTTGGCGGTAGAGCTCCACCCCAGCCCGTTCGCCGAACAGTTTGAACACCTCGATCTCGTCTGGCGTCAGAATCATGGGCTTCACATCCATCGCAACCAGATGGCCCAGGACCTTGTGTTTGGAATCTTTGAGTGGGACGGCGAGATAGCTGGATACGCTTAACTCCACAAGGTCTTGGTCCAGAGGAAAGAGCTGTTGAACATCTTGCGCGTAGTGGCACGTTTCGCCCTCGATGACCTTCGTGCAGGGTGTTCCGTCGAGACTGTATTCGACCTGATCCATGTACCCGTCGCCCTTCCAAAAGGCGAGGGTGCGGATGCGGGACTCGGGCAACAAGTAGCCCACGAACGCATAGCGGATTCCGAGCGCCCCCGACACGTGCCGAACCAGCTCCCGGAGAAACTCTGATCCCGTAGAGGCAACCGTGCCCTCGACAAGCGAACGGAGAAACTCGTCTGCCTTGTAGCGGGACTCGAGCCGTTGTGAATAATCTCGTGCTGTCACATCATCCCTTAAGTCGGCACGGCCAACCCATAGGACATGGGAGAGGAGAACATTAAGAATGTGAGGAAGAGTA
>CABVSA010000125.1 GCA_902500805.1 uncultured Nitrospira sp.
TTCATCCTGGGGACGGTGACGCTGTGGGTGGCGACCAGACGGTTCCAGAAGACGGCGATGTAATGCACCTTCACTGGTGAATCTTCTATGGCTCAATGTTGGATTCGAGCCATGGTCGAATAGATAGAGCCCATTTCTATGTCACCCAAACTCATGATGGTCGTCGTTTCGGCGCTACTCCTGTCAACGAGATAGTGTGCTCCTTGTTGAAGAACCAATGGCTGCGGAGTTATTCATTGACACGACAACTTGCTGTGGAGCCATGTGCTTGCGATGGCAATCCTGGGCGGTTCCTTATTCGGCTTAGGTCTGTGGCGGTTTCGGAGGCAGTTCGCGTGAGCGACTATATGGAGAAAAACTGTCGGCGCTCGATCTGGAAGGGACTGAATCCTGAACAGGAAGAGGCTCCTCTTCATGAGGACGGTAGGAAGCAACGATGAATCCTGCAGGCCATTGCGTTCTGATCACCGGCGGTGCCACGGGTATCGGCTTTGCACTCGCGAAGCAGTTTCATGCATCGGGTAATCGCGTCATCGTCGTTGGTCGAAGCGAACAGAAACTGGCCGATGCCGCTGCGGCCTTACCGGGCATCAGCACCTGTGCAGCGGACGTGTCGTCCGGCGCAGATCGTGAACAGCTGGTGGCCAGGTATCCCGACGTCTCTATCCTGATTAACAATGCCGGTATTCAACACATCGTGCCCATTCTTGAATCGACGCCGCACGACATAGCCTATGAACTCGACGTGAATTTCCTGGCTCCCGTGCTCCTCTGTCATGCGTTTCTTCCGCTGTTGCTCCAACGCGACGCGGCCGCGATCGTCAATGTGTCGTCGGCGCTGGCGCTTGCTCCGAAACAGACGGCGGCAATGTGCTGCGCATCCAAGGCCGCGCTGCATAGTTTGACGAAGGCCCTCCGGTGGCAACTTGAAGGTACGCGCGTCAAGGTGTTCGAAGTGCTGCCCCCGATTGTGGAGACGGCGATGACAGCCGGCCGTGGACGAGCCAAGATCTCGCCGGATCGGCTGGCTGCAGAATTCTGGCGCGGATTCCAACACGATCGGTATGAAATGCGTATTGGGCTCGTCAAGGTGTTCGCGCTGCTGCATCGTCTCGCTCCGTCGATCGTGGAGCGACTTGTGCGTGCGGGCAATTAGGGTGGGGAAGGCATTGTTGGGAAGGTTTGTTTGGCTTCGGTGGTGGGAACGGCCGGGTAACGTGGATGGAATACGAACCAGTCCTCGAACAGCATTCGAGGATGTTCGCGCGGGGTTCTCTGTCTCAGGTAATCAAATTGTCGTCACTCTTGTCCGGATTGCATTTCAGCCGCTCGCTAACTCTCATTCGTGAGTATGTCGCCATCCTCTCTCAGTTCTGCGACTCTGAAACGGAATTGTAGAGTGAACCTTGTGGCTGGGACTGAGGAGAGCCGTGATCTCGCTCTCCTCACAGTCCTCCTGTACCGAACCATCAGTGACTCATCGGCTAGCTGGAGGAATATGTTGATCTCCCATGCCCGATGCGCTCCTCAATATCTGCCCTTCTCCCTTCCCCGTGAGAATCACCTGACTGGGCAGACTTCGGCTGCCGGAACGAATAGGTCGATCCTCCCTGGCCGATGCGCTCGATCACATCCACCTTCTTCCGCTCCTCTCCTCTCCCGTGAAAGTCGTCCGTCCTGTCGCGCTCGCTGGAATCATAGGTCGATCCTCCATGACCGATGCGCGCAAGGCCAGCTGCTCTATTTGCCGCAGCGATATCACTGTCTGCTGCATTCACCACACCGATCCCCACCATCATCGACAAGACCCCCACTGCCAACATGCTTTGCACTCTCATGACATTCCTCCTTATGGTTAGATCTCTGCCGATTCTTCCCTCTATAGAGTGAGAGTCCGTGCGAGCAGATGGGATTCAGAAAAGTGAATGGCGATTCTCGTCCTATCGAAATGCAATCCATGTGATGGAAACACGTGCTTAGGTTAGGTGCAGCTCTGCCGTAGCCTTATTGGCAGAATGCGTTAGACTGATGGGATCTTCTTCCGCCAGGCGAAGACACTGCATTTGAGGAACTGGCGGCTCGACCGTATGCCTATGGATAGAGAAGGTGTAGGGCGAGTGCTCCCTGAGGAATCAATTTATGGGTATGCAGGTCGCGGCATGAACACATTGGTGAGGATCGGAGTCGGAACGCCCATCACACTCATTCTGAACGGTTGTTCCTTCCCTGGCAGGGCGGGTGGCCGTTTCAATTGACCATATTCCATCGGCCCCACCCGCCGGCGTCTTTCCTGACCGAGACGAAAGATTGTCCGCACAGCCGATTAATCCATGGCAAACAGCACCATTTTGATCCACCGCGCATCTTCCACATGCGCCCTCAACATCGGCAAAGTCCTGTATGTCCAATGCAGGACAGCGGGGTCTTCTAGGGTTTGCATGCCCTCCTCAAATGCGTTCACATCATTCTGGTGGTCTCGCAGGATGTAGTTCATGTACTCGCGATCGAACGCGTGGCCTGACGGCTGCGTGAGCTCCTTCAGTTTCTGCTTGTGTTCGTCGCTTAACTCCGAGGGCAGCTGAACGCCTTTCTCGACCGCGATCTGTTGTATATCCTGACTCATCTTCTCGTGGACCATGATCATGTCCTCGCCGAATTGCTTTACGCGCTTGTGGGTCGCCCGCCCGTCGACGAGCAGAGCCAGCGCGACTTGGGCCTGCTGCATTTCGGCTGCTTTCTTGAGAAACGCTTGGGTGTACGGCCTAGGTTCCGCTTTGACTCCCTGCGCCCTTGCGGCCGGGATAAAGGCCACTGTGGCGGCCACGGCAAGACTGATGCTGATAACGATCGTGCGAATCATGGACTCCTCCTTGGGTGAATGTTGGGAAGGTTCGTGTTGAGTGAATCGGTCTCCGTGCCGTTCCAGCTGAGACATCTACTGCTGTTATTCGGTCGGTCGTCTGATCAACTTCAAAAGAACGACGAATCTTCTGTGGCGACGACGCCGGACTCAGAGATGGCACTCGATAGCGGGCGTGTCGGTGGTTATGCGAGAGCCCCTTCTCGGGTCACAGGGGTGACGACATATTGACCGGCGCCTTCAAGCCTTAGCCGAACCGCACCCGTCCGGCTCAGCCGATCCAATTCAAGAAAGATCTGGTTCCACGTCAAGTCGGGACATTGACGGATGAGATCTTCCAACAAACAATCATTCGAGCTTGAGTGTACCAGAGCACCCATGATCTGCATGGTGGTGGGCATTGTGGCTGGCATCACGCACCTCCGAGGTCAACGTCTTGGTGTCTTTCACTGTGCAGATGCAGTGCCACACAACCGAAATGAAGCTTGCATGAGTAGGATCGCCCTAACATCGCGACGTTAGGACAAGGTCACGCCAGAACCACGGTGCACGCGTAGAGCGTGCTTGAGGAGTTGCGCGGCAGGAGATTCTCCTGCTGTTAGCGGGGGTGGGGACCATCATGGTTCTACAATTGCCTTTGGGCGGGTAAGGGCCTACCAAGGCCACAGCTTGTTCGTTTGTAGGGGGGCGGCACTCATGCGAAAACATATCGTCGGTATTCTGGGTCTTGTGACAATCGGACTGTTCGGTTCGCTGGTGGCAGCGGAGCCACAACAGGGAAAGGAGAAGAAAGGCGAGGCGCTCTACGTGCAACACTGTGCCGGCTGTCACGGAGTCACGGGCGATGGGCTCGGATCAGATATCAAAGAATTGATCGTTCCGCCCGCGAATTTTCGCGCCGCGAAGTCGCGCACCAAGACCGACATGGAGCTCTATCTTGCGATCAAGCGAGGGGTCCTCTTTAGCCCCATGCACGGCTGGGCTGATCGACTATCGGATCAGGAGATTCGGGATGTGTTGAGCTACATTCGCAGCTTGGCTCCTTTCAACCCTCTCGGCTAGATCGGTTTCGGACTGTTCATGGAGTCTTGTCTCTTTTTGCGATACGAGCGGTTCGAGGTGAGATTTTGAACACCACAGCGCAAACGACTCTCATCAAGTGGTTCAGTAAGGCCTCGTCACATCACGACCATTCATGACCTTCTTCTCGATGTCTTTGACACAGACTGGGCTTGTTTCGAGGAGGAACTTTGAAAGTGAAGGATGAACCTGTGCCGAGACCGATCAGTTATTGCACTGGGATCTCG
Source organism: uncultured Nitrospira sp. (assembly GCA_902500805.1). Classification (GTDB taxonomy): domain Bacteria; phylum Nitrospirota; class Nitrospiria; order Nitrospirales; family Nitrospiraceae; genus Nitrospira_D. The sequence goes on from CABVSA010000125.1 coordinate 4,168, forward strand.
TTGAGATGAGCAGCGTCCTATCGACTGATGGGATCCAATTGATGTTGGCAGCACAAGCACAAATGGAAAGCGGCAAGGTTCATGTCTCGGCGGCTTGCAGCGCATTCCGAAGGGCTTGAATCGTGAGCGGCGCATTTCCTTCGCTGCGGTTATTGACAAGGACATACGCCTTTCGCTTCTCTCCCACCGCTTTCTTCACCAGCTCGACGGTGTCTCGCCGCATCTCTGGCAGTACTTCCACAATCTTGGTGTATGGCTCCGCTCGTTTCTTCGCGGCTTCATAGGACATCTTAAGCGGCGTCAGAAGTCGCAAGACGGTAAACGGCGCCGTGAAACGTTCCTCCATCCACTGATGCTGTCCTCTCAATGAAGGCATGTAGGACCAATGGTTGTAGACATGGGCGACGCCGTGATGCTCTAAGACCTTGCGATAGTCAGGACCCAGCAAGCCCGCGTTGCGTATTTCGATGGCGTACCGAAAGTCCTTGGGGAGTTGGCTGAGGAAGGTATCCAGTCGCGAGCAAAACTCCTCGCTCGACATGCCGTGTCGTTGAAACTCAAAGAGGAATGGGCCGGTGTGCGGTTCAAACTTCGCCTCTCGATAGGGAGTCAGCATGAGGTCAGTGAAGAGCTTCGCATCGAGGAACCGTGGATTGGGCTGTCCGGCCTTCGTGCCATATCGAGCTTGTTTCGCATAGATCGGGATCGTGATCTCCTCCCAGACCTTGAAGCACATCTCGAAATCTTCTGGGATCTGGTTCAGATAGTGCCGAAGCTGATTTACGGTCGGTGGTCGGTAAAACGTCGAGTCATTCCCGACCGTGCGAAAGCAGGGCTCGCCGTTGTGGAGATACTGACAATATTCGCCGAGACATTCCCGCGCAAAGGTGGTCTTCGCGTACTGTTTCAGATAAACCTGGTTTTGCCAACCTTCATAGGTCCAGGTGGAGGTGCCGAAGCGAATGAGCGGTGAGACTGGCATGGAGCGGAAGTGTACTGGCTATACGTGTAGCTCCTCAAGAGACTCACTCGGTGCCGGAATTCCACCGGTGGTTAGGAGTTGGAGGGTTTTCACGGTGACCGTGACGGTCGAGAAGTGTTCCTCGACCAGGCCTGTCACCACGTAGGCTTGGTTCGTTGCGAGCAAATGGCAGTAAGTCCGGTAGGTGGTGGGGAACAGGGTGGCATCATACATCCCCGTCTGATCCTCTAGGGTCATGAACTCCATCGGCTCGCCTTTCTTAGTCGAGACGATCTTCTCCGTCAGCAGCCAGCCGATCAATATGACTTCTTGTCCCACATACTGATCCAAATCCTTTGCAAGAATGCGTGAGATACCAGCCAGCACCTCCGTGAACAGATCGAGCGGATGGCAGCGTAGCGGGAAGCCGAAGAGGGCAAGCTCGTGATGGAGCTTCTTCTGAGCTGAATACTCCATGGGAATTGGAATATAAGTCGGTGGCTTCGTCGCCTGCGCCGCGAAGATGCGCCACAGGAGAGCCGGTCTGGTCAATTCGCCGGAAACCGAATCCAAACATCCGGCTTTGATCAACAATTTGGCTTGGGCGTAGTCGAGTTTCACGCGACTCAGGAAATCTGAGAGCGATCGGTACGGACCATGCTGTTCTCGTTCCGCGGTGATCCGTTTGGCAAGGTCTTCTTGAAGGCCTTTGATCTGCATGAGACCGACTCGAAGGGTGGTTCCTGATCCGCCGTAGGCCCACACGCTCACGTTGATGTCCGGTGGTAGGATCGTCAGACCCATCCGTCGCCCCTCCGACAGATAGGCAAAGGGGGAATAGTAGCCGCCTTGATTGCTCACCACTGCGGCGATGAACTCGGCGGGATAGTGCGCGCGCAGATAGGCCGATTTGAAACTGACCTGAGCGTAGCTGGCACTGTGCGGCTTACAGAAGCTATAGCCCGCGAAGCTCATGATCATGGCCCAGATGGCATCGATCACGTGCTGTTGGATATCACGGGCTGTTGCACCTTCGTAGAACTGGCGCTGATAGTCACGGAGCTGTCGTGCCCTATGTTTCTTGCTCAAGACCTTCCTGAGTTGATCGCCGTCCTCAACGGAGAACCCACCCAAAGCCACCGCCACTTTCATCACATCCTCTTGGTAGACCATGATGCCGTGTGTTTCGTGGAGAACGTCATCCAGGAGCGGATGCAGCGAGCGATAGCGTTGCCCATGGGCGCGACGCACAAACTCATCGGCGAACACGTTCGCGGCGGGACGGATGATCGACGACACCACGACGAGATATTCGAAGACATCGGCGACCGCTTGTCTGGTCGGCGGCATCCCGGCCCAAAGCTTCCTGAGCAACAGCCTCGTCGCGGGAGACTCCACATAGAAGCAGCCCATCGTCTCGCCGCGCCGAATCAGGTCATTGGTGGCTGGATCGCTGATCGGATCCCATGTCGCATAGTCGATGACCCGGCCTGTGTTACGCGCGACAGCCGCGATGGCATCACGGATGACCGCCAGCGAACGGTTGCCCAAGAGATCGATCTTGACCAGCCCAGCTTCTTCCGTCTGATTCTTCTCCCATTGAATCACCGGTAAGTTGGAAGCGGAGATCTCCACCGGCACATAGCGCCGGATTTCATCGGGGACCAATACAACGCCGCCGGGATGGAGCCCCAGATTCCTGAAATGGCCTTCCAATTGCGTCGACCAGTAGAGAATTTCAGGCCAGGGGTTTCTGAGATTCAACGCCTTACAGACATCCCGCGCCCAGGCATTCACCGACATGCCCGGCTGTACCTCAACGAAGTCCGCTCGTCGATCGAGAAAGTTCAACGCCTTGCCGATTTCAGCGGCGGTCAGGCCATAGACCTTCGCGATCTCACGCAAGGCAGCGCGTGTGGCGAGGCTGTTCTGATTGGCCACCATCGCCGCATGCTGATGCCCATACTGTTGGAACACCCAGTCGAGAATGGCAGGGCGCTCATCCCAGGGAAAGTCGACATCGATGTCAGGCGGATCATGCCGTCCGGGATTCAGAAACCGTTCAAAGAGCAAATTGTGTCGAATCGGGTCCACATGCGTGATGCCGAGACAATAGGACACGATGGAAGCGGCGGCAGAGCCCCGGCCACACGTTCTCGGAGCCTGACGGACGATTTCATCCACCACCAGAAAGTAGTCGGCATAGCCCTTGTCACGGATCACCGTGAGTTCCTTCTCGACTCGCTGTCGGACTACGGTTGATAAGGTCCCATAACGCCAGAGGGCGCCTTCATAGGTCTTGCGGCGCAATGTCTCAAATGCGGCTTCTGAAGAAAGCTGGCGGAAGGAGGGAAAGATGGTCTGTTTGAAGTCCCAGTCGGTGTGGCACTGTTCGGCAATCCGCCGCGTATTTGCGAGAGCCTCCGGCACGTGAGGAAGCTGTCGTGCGAGTACGGGTTCCGGCATGAGCCAGTGGGAGGGGAGTGCACAGTGATCGGGTTTGAGTCGTGAGAGCGTGGTGTTGCCCGCAATAGCCCGCAGCAGCCGATGGGCCTGATAGTCCGCTGGCTGGATGAACGCAGCGCGAGTGGTGGCCACGGGCGGCAGTTTGAGTCGACGGCTCAACGCGACCGCGTCTGGTAACGCTGGTCCCGCGCTCAACTCGACGTAGAGATCCTCTGTCGATTCCGTTTGCCAGATGGTCAGAGCAACAGGATCATCAGACAGAATCACCAGTCCGGTGCGATGCTGAGCGACGGTCTGAATACAATCAAAGGAAACATCGCAGTGGCGAGCGGACAGAATCCGGCAGAGGTTGGCATACCCGGTGGGATGCTTCGCAAGCAACAGGGCCCGGTGTGGGCCAGAGATGAGTTCCGCACCGATGATGGGCTTCAGTCCATGCTCGCGCGCGACCTCCAGAAACCGGATCGCGCCATAGAGTCCATTGGTATCCGTGAGGGCAAGGAATTCCTGTCCTTGTGATTGAGCTGTTTGGCAGAGGGCCTCCACCGTCTGGACGCCCCACATAGGCGAATAAGATGAATGCGTGTGGAGGTGAACAAAGGCCACTCAGCTACTCCTGCCATACCGAATGATCTGCTCACCAAATCGGGCATGGAGGGTGTCCAGGGCGACAGAGAGTTGCTTCGCTCGGTCCTGTTTGCGCTGCTCCTCAAGTGGTCGAGCATCAAACAGCACACCTTGCTCGGCGTAGCCGGTGAGGCCAGCCATGCTCAGGGTCATCGCGCGGAGTCGAATCCGCCGGCGCATGCACTTCTGAAAAAGAGAAATGACAATAGGGGACAGGTCGCATTCCCAGCAGGTTTCGGGAGTGATGCGCTCCCGCTTCGTTACTTCCAGCTGATCGCTATAGCGGATCGCGAGTGACAGACGGCCACAGACGCGTCGCTGACTCCGCAATGTCCGACAGAGCCGTTGCAGCG
>CABVSA010000126.1 GCA_902500805.1 uncultured Nitrospira sp.
AGACATTCCACTCGGTCATGATCACCAACGCATCCGCGCCTTCTGCCGCATGGTACGCATCCTGACAGGGCTTGATTTCCGGCATCATCTGGCAGGCTTCCGTCAGAGCCTCGGGATCATATGCACGAATCGTCGCGCCTTCCGCCACAAGCTCTCGACCGATCGCCAATGCCGGAGCTTCCCGGAGATCGTTCGTGTTGGGCTTAAACGACAGGCCGAGGAACGCCAACGTTTTCCCTTTCAAGCCACCAACCGCGTCACGAATCTTTTCGACCATCCGCCCGCGTTGGACATCGTTCACATGTGACGCAGCGGAAGCAATCTGCATGGGATAGCCGTTGCGTTCGCCAGTTTGAATGAGCGCCGCGAGATCCTTGGGAAAGCAAGACCCTCCAAAGCCCGGGCCCGCATGGAGAAACTTGGACCCGATTCGATGATCCAAACCCATCCCCTTCGCCACCAGCTGCACGTTGGCTCCGACTCGCTCGCACAGATTGGCAATCTCGTTGATGAACGAAATCTTCGTTGCGAGGAACGCATTGGACGCATACTTGATCAGCTCGGCCGTCGGTACATCAGTCACGACGATCGGTGTTTCAATGAGGTAGAGCGGGCGATAGAGATCTTTCATGATGGCGACTGCTTGATCACTGTCTGCCCCGATGACTACACGATTCGGCCGCATGAAATCCTCAATGGCCGATCCCTCTCGAAGAAATTCCGGATTCGAGACCATGTCGAACCGGATCGGTGTTTTCTGGGTCTTCTTGACGACTTCACGAATCGCTTCGCCGGTTCCAACCGGCACCGTTGACTTGGTGACGATCACTTTGTAGCTGTTCATATGGAGCGCGATACCTCTCCCCACTTCTTTGACAAAGGATAGGTCGGCGCTGCCGTCAGGGCTTGGTGGTGTACCCACGGCGATGAAAATTACCAGCCCCTTCTCCACTGCCTGAGCAATGTCCGTCGTGAAACTTAACCGGCCTTCCTTGGTCCCCTTTGCAACGAGTTCCGCCACTCCTGGCTCAAAAAACGGGATTTCTCCCCTCTTAAGCTTCTCGATCCTTCGGCTGTCGTTATCCATACAGGTGACATTCACCCCAAACTCAGCAAAACAGGCCCCTGTCACAAGTCCAACGTAGCCGGTTCCGATCACACTGATATGCATGCCCGATCCTCCTTCGCCTTAGGGAATTTGTTCAAAAGTATAACAACCTGAACCGCCTCGGGCAATGAATTCCATGATCGGTCCACAACTGAATGCCCGCTGACCTTCGTTGACTCTCGCAAAATACGTTGAGTACAATCCGACGCCGCTTCAAACTCAACTCAGGAGAAGGGCTCCCAGACTCCCGTCCAATCGATGACGCCTCATTCACCTCGCATTCCACGATGGTTCCTGCTCGGCACCGCCCTTGTCACCGGGGCGGTCGTGATGGCCTTGGAAATTTTGGGAAGTCGGCTGTTAGCCCCTGTGTTCGGCAGCTCATTGTTCGTGTGGGGCGCGTTGATCGGCGTAATCCTCGCCGCGATGAGCAGCGGCTATGCGTTCGGCGGATGGGTCTCCGATCGCTATACCAGCGGACAGGTCCTGGCGGCCTTATTGCTGTTTTCAGGTGGATGGACATTTCTCGTTGCATGGACGAACCAGCCCATTTTGTTTGAGATCGAGAAGCTGGTGCAGGACCCCCGTTGGGGCCCCTGTCTCGCCGCCACAGTTCTTCTTGCTCCACCCGCATTCGGCCTCAGCGGTGTCTTACCGGCCATGTTGCGGTTAGCTGTGGCCGACATGGATCACCTCGGTCGGCAGACCGGTCGCATGATTGCACTCTCGACCGTGGGAAGTTTGACCGGTACCTGGGGAACCGCCTTCTTCCTGTTGTCGTGGCTGGGAAGCCAATCGCTCCTCGCCTGGTTGGGCGGCATCCAGGTCGGACTTGGGGTCCTGTGGCTGATGAGAGGAACACCTGCTCGCCCGCTGATGTCGTTGATTGCGATCGGCTGCATCGCGCTGCTAGGGGTGCTGGCTCTCCACCCCATCCAACGACTCAGAGCCCCTATCCATCAAGAGGAAAGTCCCTACCAGCAGATCCGCATTCGTGAGGATGATCTGTTCCGCTATCTCGTCTTGGACCGGACATTTCACGCCACCATGTGGAAAGTCGAACCGGTTTCTCTCTTTCTTCCGTACAGCCAAATGATGGTCGCGTCGCTGGCATTGGTGTCCCAACCAAAACGCGGTCTCATCATCGGTCATGGTGGCGGTTCAATAGCGAAGTGGTTGGCACAACAGTGGCCCACATTGGAGTTGGATGTCGTGGAGTTCGACCCAGTGGTCGTCCGCATGGCGGAAGAGTATTTTGCGTATCGCCCTCCGGCCAATCACCATGTCTTTGTGAAAGACGGTCGAGCCTTTCTGAACGCGACGGATCAGACGTACGATCTCATGTGGATCGACGCGTTCGCGCGAGACATGATCCCGTTTCATCTGACCACAGCGGAGTTCTATGCGCTGGTACGGGCACACCTGAATCCAGACGGTATTGTTGCAGTCAACCTGGCCTCGTCCGGGAAAGAAGGCGATCTCGCCCGCGCTTCGGCAGTCGTGCAGACGATGAAGCAGGCCTTCCCAGCCTTGGAGAGTTTTTCGGTGGAAGGACCGTGGAAGACAGGCATGTCTCCTGCGAAGAACTTGGTGTTCTTTGGAGGCCGTTTCATTGAACAGGCCTCAGTAGATCAGACCCTTTCGAAGATTACCCAGGCGGCCATGAAACAGCAATTGCCGATGGAAACAATCGCGTTATTGAATACGCGCCGGACTGATCCCTGGCCCCAGGGTGTGGTACTAAGTGACGATTTCGCTCCATATGATCTGCTTCTTGGACGAGAACGATCGCAATTGGTTGAGTAAATCCGATCGTTCCTACTTCGCTCTTCGTACTCTTGTATCTCACAAACGAACGACGCTTCACGAAATACCCTTCACGGCCTTGGAAGCGACGCGAGAACGAAGCTGGAGGACTTTTTCAACATCCCACCGGATCTATTCGTTGGGATGCGAGGCAGGCCTAGAAACTCCCTGGTCATGACATCCGCTCCAAGTGTGAAGGCCATGGTTGCCGCCCTCGACGAGGAAGCGAAGGACCGCGGTGATTTCTGCCTGTCTTTTTAGAAAATAACGGGCAGACGACCCGTTCTTCTTACCGACCCTCACCGTCAGGATGCGGGAATCTCGGAGCGCAAAGACATCTTCATCGGTTTCGTCATCTCCCACATAAAGTGCCAAGGGACAATCAAGCCGACGCATGTACTCCAGTAATGCCGTCCCTTTGTGTGAAGCCGTCGGTGGCATCACATTGACGACAGATTTCCCGAGTACGATACGCGGAGGTGGAGACAACTCTCCAATCACTCGAGTGATCAGCACCCGCGCCTCCTCTCGGTGTTCGACGGTTCGATAGTGAAAGGAGAGCGAATAGGACTTATTCTCAATAGACACCCCACAGTGCGCCAGCTCATCGTGAAACCGCTCAGTGATGAACTGCAACCAGGCCTGACAGGTGTCGCGGACCTGCTGTCGATCCTCTTGCCGCGTATGAGGGCCTTCTGAACCATGATTACCGATTAAGTGAGGCACGACCGTTCCCACCCGCGACTGCAGATCTTCCACGGAACGTCCGGAGATAATCGCGGCAGGGGCTCTCTGGGCAAGCTTTTCAAGCCAGAAGCGGATGGGGCGCGACAGTCTGGCCGCATGATGCTCTCGAACGATCTTCGCCAGGGTGCCATCAAAATCAAATGCGTAGAGCGACCTCCCCTTCACAAGATTCTCCAACTCCAACTTGCCTGCTTCCGTCAAAAGATAATCCATGATGCCTGTGAGACCTTTCGATCAGCTCAATAAACTCGGTCGTCGTACCTGTTTCATGACTCGTTCTTTTTGCCGCATGCGAGCGGCATCGATGAGCATCCGGCCCGCCCACCGATACACATTGAACTCTTGGATCAGCCCACGCATGCTCTGCATCCTGGCCCGTTGCTCCACCTTCGGCATCGTCAGGCCAAGATGGAACGCCGCGGCAAACTGGTCGATGTCATAGGGATTGATCACCAGCGCTTCCGTCAGCTCCCGAGCGGCCCCCGTAAACTGACTGAGAATCAACACGCCCTGTTCATCGTCCCGGGCACCGACAAACTCTTTCGCGACGAGATTCATCCCATCATGAAGACTACTCACGACACACAGATCTGCTCCACGGTAACACTCATAGACTTGAGCCGGCTCATGGTGCTGAATGCGGAGGCAAATCGGCTCGTAACCGGTATGCCCAAAGCGTTTATTGATCTGCTCGGCCAATGCAGAGACCTGGCTCGTAAAATGGTGGTACTGTTCGATGACGGAGCGACTCGGAGCGGCGATCTGGACAAAGGTAAACTTCCCGATCCATTCCGGCTGGAGTTCCAACAGACGTTCCACCGCCATGAACCGCTCGAGGATGCCCTTCGTGTAATCCAACCGCTCGACCCCCAGGCCGATGAGGCGATCCTCCGGCATCCCGTACGCCTCTCGCAGCCTGGCCCGGCATTCCTGGACAGGTCGTTGATCACGAATCCATTGCGAAGGCCACTCAATGGAGATCGGATAGGGGTTGACCGCAGTCAGTTTCCCTCCATAAGAGACCGTGGAGCTGTTCCGATCGATCCGAGCCTCAAGGATACGATCGACACTATCGATGAAATTATTGCAATGTACCCTGGTATGAAACCCCAGAATGCTGCTCCCCAGGAGCCCCTCCAGAATTTCTTCGCGCCAGGGACAAATCCCGAAGCTTTCCGCGTTCGGCCAAGGGATGTGCCAAAACATAATAATCGTGGCAGTCGGTAAACGGTCTCGGATGAGTTTCGGAAGGAGGGCAAAATGGTAGTCCTGCACAAGCACGACCGGATTATCGGTCGTCGCTTCCTCATACACGGCCTGGGCAAACCGTTCATTGACGGCGACGTAATGTTTCCAATCTGACGACCGGAAAGTCGGCCGGACATGAGCGATGTGGCAGAGTGGCCACAATCCCTCATTGGAAAATCCATAGTAATACCCAGCCTCTTCCTCCGCAGTCAGCCAGACGCGACGAATCTGATACGAGGGATTTGAAGGCGGCACACTGACACGGTGTTGCTCATCCACGACCTCCCGGTCTGCGGATCCGTTCCCATGCGCGACCCAGATACCGGAGCAGGCACGCATCACCGGCTCGAGGGCCGACACAAGTCCACTCGCCGGCACCTGTACCGCGACGCTTTGCCCTTGCCAGAAATGCGCGTAGGGCTGCCGGTTGGAGACAATTAATACCTGGTCTCCGGCAAGTTGCTCGTGAAGAATCGATTTGAGGCTACCCGGCGTCCATGAAATCTGGCTCTCATCCCGCATCCGACGATCGGTCTCGAGCGCCTCCACCAACGAGCGCAAGTCCTTCGCCAGCGGTCGAAGTTCTGGGGCATGCTGCTCCTGCGTCAGTGGAGTCAAGAGCCGTTCTCCCTTGACCATCGCTCGTACCCCGGCCACCCACTCCTTCCAGCTGAAGTGGGCGACGAGCAACGTCACCAGTGAGATGATTGCCGTGAGGGCCGCAAATAAATAAAAAACGTAGAGTTTCGTATCACTGCTCCGCTGTTGGATAAACCGCATATCGTGGAGCAGGAGGAGCCGCCCGAGCCGACGTCCGTTGGATTCGATAGAGGCCGATGTGATATGCATCGGCCCGCTACTGAAGGACCGCACAAGGGAAAAATTTGCTGCAAGACTCAGCGTTTCCTGACAGGTGACGTCCTGTGGAAATGCCTGGGTCTGATAGAGAAGGCGATCCCCGAGGTCACAAAATCCCAGAGCGTATAATCGTTCGTCCTGAATGATGCGAGTAAAATAGGCGGAGATCTTCCCCTTCGCGTTGGAGACCAACAGATCGGCCAGCGGTCCCTCCATCGTATTGACCATGAGTTTGGACCGCATATCCAGGTCGCGGATAAACCATTTGATCTCAAGCGAGTCAACGACCGGGACCACCCCATAGGCGATCACGGCCAACACGATCACCAAGGGGAGAACAAACCTCAGCGAAAGCGCGAAGAGCCTCATGGAAACAAGTTAGTTTACTTTCAGCCAGAAATCAAATATGGTCATGTTGTGTACCAGTTCGGCCTCATCGGTAACTGCCAGATTTCGGCGTTGATCAGTGCCCACGGATCGATCGACTGGCTCTGTCTACCGAGGCCCGATAGCCCCCCGGTTTTTGGGAAGATCCTGGACCAGGATGGGGGTCATTTTTCGATCCACCCGTCTGTTCCTCTATCGGAAACGACCTCCAAGCAACACTATATCCCGAACACCAATATCTTGGTCACGACCATTTCCCTCCCGAACGGAGACGCGTACCAAATCACCGATTTCTGCCCGCGCTTTCTACAGTACGGTCGTGTCTATCGGCCGACCGCCCTCTTCCGAATCGTTGAGCCGCTCAGCGGCACCCCCTCCATTCGTGTCTGTTGCAACCCGGTGTCCGGCTGGGACAAAACACCCGTGGGATTCGTCCGCGGCAATAGTCACTTCCGGTACGACATACGGGGTGAATACTTACGACTCCTGACCGACATGCCGCTCACCTATCTCTGCCAAGAAACGCCGGTCGCACTGACGTCAAAAATGTACTTCGCGCTGACTTGGGGAATTGGAATCGAGGACGACCTCGTTAAAGTCAGCCACGAATTTCTGGACCAGACTATTAAATATTGGCGGATCTGGGTAAAACACTGCTCCATTCCCGTGCTCTATCAGGAAGAAGTCATTCGCTCGGCCCTCGCACTCAAGCTCCACTGCTACGAAGACACGGGTGCCATCCTTGCGGCCTTGACCACAAGCCTCCCTGAAGAACCCGGTGGCCCGCGGAACTGGGACTATCGGTACTGCTGGCTGCGCGACGCACACTTTTCACTCTCGGCCTTCTATAACTTGGGGCATTTTGAGGAAATGGAAGGGTTCCTGAAGTTTTTACTGAACGTCTGTTATGCCCGTGAACAATCACATGATCGGCTGGCGCCGGTCTACACGCTCAGCCAAGACCTTCCTCTCCCCGAAACCGAACATTCCAACTGGCGTGGCTTTCTCGGAAGCGGACCGGTACGCAGCCACAATCAGGCTGCCGAGCATGTGCAAAATGACGTCTACGGTGAGATGCTCCTCACGCTGGCACCGATCTTTTTCGACAACCGTTTTTATGACCTTCGCACGAGGGATCATGAAGCGCTGGTCGCGAACTTGATCCGCCTGTGCGAACGGAGCATCTCCGAACCGGATGCCGGACTTTGGGAGATTCGGAACGGCTGGCAGGAACATTCCTTCACCAACCTCATGTGCTGGGCCGGTCTCGATCGCGCTTACCGCATCCAGCGCACGGGGTTTCTCCGCGACCTGACGATCGATCTCGATGCGGCACGTACTCGAGCAGCCAACGCCCTGCTTCGAGCGATGAAGGACAAGGCGTTACGGAACGGCCCCAAAGACGACAGTTACGATGCCTCTTTAGCGCAATTGGCCATTGTCGGGTTTCCGGATCGAGAGGTCTGCGACACGACGGTCTCCCAGATCAAGCAGGCCCTCGCCCTCCGGCACGAAGGGACAGAGACCGGATTTTTCTATCGGTACCTGCGGCAAGATGACTTCGGCAAGCCTCAGGCGAGCTTTGTGATTTGCTCATTCTGGGTCGTGCAGGCCTTGGCGAAACTCGGTCGCCTGCCGGAAGCCAAGCAGATCATGAGTCAGTGCCTCACCGGCGCCAACAGGGTCGGACTCTTTGCCGAGCACTTTGTGCCGGAGACCCGAACCCAGCTCGGGAACTTTCCCCAAGCCTACTCCCACGTCGGCCTGATCAATGCCGCCTTCGCCCTCAGCCCCCCCTGGAGCGATGTGCTGTAGAGGTGAGCGGACCCCGGCAGTACGCGCCCTTGATCCCCCGTGACCATATCCTCCTAGGCTTGTCGTTGTATATCCAAATTGGTATAATTGAGCCGTGAAACCGCTGCGCTTCCTCGGAAACTCGTTGGAGTGCCTCCGACAGTTTCCGGAGGACGCTCGGCATGATGCAGGGTACCAACTGGAGCAAGTGCAGCATGGCAAGCAACCGACCGACTTCAAACCGATGCCGTCGGTTGAGAAGGGAGTCGAAGAACTACGGGTGTGGGGTGACTCTGGTACCTATCGCGTGCTCTACATAGCCCGCTTCGCTGAAGCCGTCTACGTGCTGCATGCGTTTCAGAAGAAAACACGGGCCACAAGCGAGCGCGACATCGATCTGGCAAGAGCGCGGTATGCTGAACTCAGGGGAGGGAGATATGACTAAGACGATCCACAGTTTCAAGAGTGTGTGGGATGCCTTGGCCGA
>CABVSA010000127.1 GCA_902500805.1 uncultured Nitrospira sp.
GGACTGCTCCTGCTTTCCGGAGGTCTGACAGTGGCAGTGTTAGAGGCGCAGGCCCAGAAGTCATCCGTGCAACATGCGGGAGCTCAGGCTCCCGAGCCCCGAGCCTTGGCCGAACAGCTTCAACAATTGCAGCAGCAGGTCGCAACGTTGCAGGCCCTTATTCAGAAGCAGAACACAAAGCAGCGCAACCGCGGCATGGGAAGTGGCGGAACGATGCGCGGCGGGGGCGCCATGCCCATGATGGACGATCAGGGTGAGATGGGCGGCATGTCGTCCGGGGGTAGCTCCGGTATGGGCATGAGCATGATGGACGACGAGGGAGAGATGGCCGGCATGTCTTCCGGCGGAGGCGGCGGCATGGGCATGATGGAAGGCGAGATGAGCGGAATGTCCTCAGGCGGCAACATGAAGATGTGTTGTATGGGCGAAATGGGAGGGATGATGGGTGGCATGAAGAGTTCCGGTATGGGCGGCATGAAAGGATCGCCATCCACCATGCCGGGACAGCCGGGCGCCTCCCACTTGTATCACATCGGGTCCACCGGCTTTTTTCTGGACCATGACAAGCATCTCAGCCTGACTCCTGAACAAAAGACGACGTTGAATCGGTTGAAGGAGAAGGCCCTTCTCGACCGCGCGACGCAGCAACGCCGTATCGATCAAGCCGAGCAGGATCTGTACCTGTTGACGGGCGCCGACCAACCGGATGCTGCCAAAATCCAAGCCAAAGTAGCCGAGATCGAGAAGCTGCGGGCCGATCAGCGCATGAATTTCATTCGAGCGGTGGGGGAGGCCACCAATGTGCTCACACATGATCAACATCGGGCCCTGCTGGGGACGATGACATCCACTCCAAAGTAAAGACCGAACCATGAAAGGAGCAGGTGCCATGCGAACACCAAGACACATCCGTCCAGTCGTTCTTGTTTGTTTTGTGTTGAGTCTTTCTTCCTTGAGCTTCGGAGAAGACAAGTCAAGCCAGGCGTCCCCGGAGTTGCGGAAAAATATGGCTGATATGTATCAGAAGATGGCGGACTGTCTAAGAACGGGGAAGTCCGCCGAGGATTGCCAGCGGGATATCGCAAAGGATTGTCCTGTTCTTTCAAAGACCGGTCAGTGTCCCATTCAAGAAGGGATGGGGCATATGGGAATGGGACAGAGGCGAAGTGGACGTGGCTCCCACTCCGAGGGGAAAGATCCCCTGTCTGGCCCTCATGAGATGCGCTAGCAAAAATGCGTGCGACGATGAAGACGCATTGCAATCGTTGGTCGGCTGCGATTCTTGCAATCGCTCTGGGGTGGGCTGTGCCGTCTCTTGACCACACGGCACAGGGGCAACATGCCGAGCACCATCCGGGTCCAGGTGATTCGGCTGGTTCGAGCAACGCGCCGGGTATGGCCTCGAGCGAGGGAATCGGCCGAGGCATGGGGGGCATGCACGGCGGCATGGGAGAGATGGGAGAGATGGGAATGGGGACTTCACCCCCCAAAGAACTCTATCCCTCCTTGATGAGCCTCCCTGACCTCCCACCCGAAAGGCGGGCAGATATCGAACGTCAGGCTCACGAGCGACTGACGAAGGGCGCGGAGCTGATGTCGGAAGGCCTCTCGGCGCTCTCGTCGAGTGTGGCGCGCGACGATTATGTCCTGATGCAGCAGGCCACGGAGCAGATGCGGGAGGGATTGACACAGTTCGAAAGCGGGCTGGCGGGGCACCGCGCGCTTGCCGAAGGCAACGCGCCACGCGATGTCGCGTTGCACTGGTTCAAGGGCGAGATGAACCTGTTACCCGCCGGACCCGGCCAGCCTCCGCACGGCTTGTTCGGGCTGTCGTGGTTTCATTACTTCGTGATGATGCTGCTCCTGGCGTTCACCGCTTCTATGGTTTGGATCTACTACCAGCGCATGCGGCGAGCCGATGCGCTGCTGGCCAGTCTGGCGTCAGGAAAACAGGAGCTCTCCGCGGCTCCCCTGATGACGGGTGCACCGCCATCGGCTGTTAGCGCCGCTCCCGCCATGGTGGCGAGAACACCGGCAACCTCGGACGCCGCCACGCCCTTGGTGACCATTCCGGCCGGCCGGTGGTCCGGACAACTCCGGGTCGCCAAGATATTCCAGGAGACCCCCGACGTACGAACCTTCCGGCTGGTGCATCCGTCCGGGGGCGACCTTCCCGTCCTTCCCTTCGTGTTCGAGCCGGGTCAGTTTTTGACCGTGTCGGTGAATATCGCCGGCAAGGAGACGAAGCGATCCTATTCCATTGCCTCCTCGCCCTGCCGGCGGACGTTCTGCGAGTTGACGGTGAAGCAGACGCCATCTGGACTGGTGTCGAATTATCTTCATGAGCATATTCAGGTCGGAGCTCTGATCAGCGTGAGCGGACCCTTCGGAAAATTTACGTTTCGCGGACACGAGGCCCCGAGCGTCGTACTGATTGCCGGAGGCGTCGGGATCACGCCGCTGATGAGCGCGATCCGCTGTCTGACGGATCAGGCCTGGACCGGCGACATCTTCCTCATCTATGCCTGTGCCACCATACAGGACATCATTTATCACGAGGAATTGGAATACCTCGTCCGGCGGCACGCCAACTTCCAGCTGACGATCACGCTCAGCAGGGAAACCTCTTCCGCGTGGACCGGCCCGCGGGGCCATGTCACCCGAGACTTGTTGACGAAGGCCGTCCCGAATCTCACGACGCGGCGTATTCACGTCTGCGGACCGCCCCCAATGATGGAGGCCGTCAAGGGCATCCTTGCCGACATGGGCGTCCCGCCGGACCAGGTCAAAAGCGAAAACTTTCTCGGGGCGGAGCCCCGGCCGGCTGGCGCACCCGCTCCGGTGGAACCGGGGGAGGCCGTCGTCACCACGACGTGCCGATTCGTTCGTTCGGGGAAGACTGCTCCGTTGCCCAAGGACAAGACCCTGCTCGAAGCGTCGGAGGATGTCGGCGTCAACATCGACTATTCTTGCCGGCAAGGCTATTGCGGCGTCTGCAAGGTCACACTCCTGTCGGGACAGGTCACGATGGCGGTCGAGGAGGCGCTGACCCCTCAAGACAAAGCGGCCAGCACCATTCTCGCTTGCCAGGCCAAGTCCTCAGCCAACGTGGAGGTGGATGCGTAATGCAGGAACGTGAACGGCTGGTCGCAACCGGGATGGTGCTCCTGCTGCTCGCGCTCTGGCTCGGCTTTGCCGTGCACCGCTCACCACGCTTTGCCGGGTCACTGACGGGAGGTGTCCTGGGAGTCTCGGGCGCGCTGTTGATAGTGTTTTGTATCCTGTATGCCCCGGTGAAACGGATCTCCGCGATTAAGAATCTCGTCACAAAGTGGGTCTCGCTTCGCACGCTGCTCGTCTGGCATGTCTATGCGGGCCTCGTCGGTTCCATGCTCGGCCTTCTGCATACGGGACATAAATTCGACAGTGTGCTTGGCATGCTGCTGACCGCGGCGATGTTGTTGGTGGTGGTGAGCGGGTTCATCGGGCGCTATCTGCTCAATCAGACGTCCCAGGAGGTGCGTGAAAAGAGAGCCACGCTATCCGGATTACAGACGGCCTACGACCGGGTGGCGATGGAGCTCCGCAGCGCGCCCCAACCGGCACTCATGACAGCATTGCAAGACCGGTGGTCGCGATGGCTCCTGTCGGGACCGAGGGCCGAGAACGGGATGCCGGCGGCCGCGCAGGCCATCCGACTGGCAGAGTCCATCGCGGATGTGGACTATGCCGTCAAGATGCACGACACGTTGAAGCGGGCCTTCTCGAGATGGCTCACCGCGCACATCGTCTTGTCCGCCGTTCTCATGGTCCTTCTTGGCATTCACGTCTGGGCTGGCCTCTATTATGGACTGAGGTGGTTCCACCCATGAAAAAGTGGATCCTCATTGTGGTCGTGCTCGGTCTGGCTCTCGCGGCCGTCGTTCTCGGAGTCGTGCGCATTCACATGCCGGCCAACGCCGGACAGCTGCAAGGCTTTATCAGTCCAGGGCCACTCTCGAACGCCCATGCGTTCCTTGAACAGAAATGCAGTACCTGTCACACCTCGATTCACGGCGTTGAGGCGGCCAACTGCATCGTCTGCCATGCGAACAATGACATCCTCCTCCAGCGGCAACCCACTGCCTTTCATGCGGACATCAGCCGCTGTGCTGAGTGCCATATCGAGCACCGGGGCGTGGGTGTGCGTCCGGTCGCGATGGACCACGCGGCCCTCGCGTGGATTGGCTGGAGCGAGTATCGGATATCCGATCCGGAGGCCGAAACCCCTGCGAGGGCTGACCTGATTCGACAGTGGTTTCGCGATCAGCCCCGGACCGCCCGGCTGGAGATGGCACTGGAGTGCGTGACGTGCCATGCGACGAAAGATCGTCATGTAGGCCTGTTCGGAAAAAATTGCAGCGACTGCCATGATACGGAGCAGTGGACGATCGCCGACTTTCGACATCCCTCAGCCCGCTCTGTGGACTGCGCACAATGTCATCAGGCGCCGCCGAGCCACTACATGGAGCATTTTGCCATGGTGTCCAAGAACGTTGTCGCCCGAGGGACGCTCGGCAGTCGGTGCTGTGACAATGTCCAGGTCAATCAATGCTATCGGTGCCATCAGACTACAGCGTGGAACGATCTGCGAGGGGTGGGCTACTACAAGCACCATTAGGGAGGGACACGCATGATTTTCTCCGGATGCAACATGAGTGCGCACAGACGACGCTCAGAAACTCTGCCGGCCTGCTCGTCAGTCTGCATCTAATGCGGAATATCCTGGAAGTTACATCTTGGAGAAACCGCGAGAGGTTGATCTGTGCTGTAAAACGAGCCACGGTGGGGCTGAAAGCGTACGCGCGCGAACACCACCTTGTGTTGGGAGGTCTTACCGGCGACGCTTGTAAAGGATGGGCGTTCACGATGGAACATATGGCACATCACGATCACGGACAGACGTCTGACCCACATGCTGGTCACAAGATGTCGCAGGACGAGCGGAGCCATGACCGTCACGCAGGCCATTCCGTGGAAATGTTTCGTGATAAATTCTGGTTAAGTTTCATTCTCACTGTTCCTACGGTCTACTGGTCCCCCGAAGTCCAGCACTGGCTCGGCTATACAGCCCCCACCTTTCCTGGCTCCGGGTTTATCCCGTCCATCTTCGGCACAGCCGTATTCCTGTATGGCGGTCTTGTGTTCCTGCGGGGAGCCCAGGGAGAGCTGAACGACCGCAAGCCGGGCATGATGACCCTCATCAGCTTGGCCATTATCGTGGCGTTTGGAACGTCGCTGGCAGCGACAGTCGGTCTCTTCCAGGTCGAGGTCTGGTGGGAGCTTGCCTCGTTGATTACGATCATGGTATTGGGCCACTGGCTCGAAATGCGCGCCATTTCCCAGGCTCAAGGCGCGCTCCATGCGCTCGCGGCACTGCTTCCGGACACGGCGGAGCGGGTCACCGGCACGGAAGTCCGCACCGTGCCATTGTCAGAATTGCACGTAGGTGATGTGGTCCTTGTGCGACCCGGAACCCGCGTCCCGGCGGACGGCGTCGTCGTTGAAGGCGCCGCCGATGTCGATGAGTCGATGATCACAGGGGAATCGAAGGCGGTCTCGAAGGAACCGGGAGCCATTGTCATCGCAGGAACGGTCACCGGCGGTGGCAGCCTACGCGTCCGCGTGACCGCCGTCGGCGAGCAGACTGCCCTTTCCGGCATCATGCGGCTGGTGGCCTCTGCCCAAGCGTCGAGTTCTCGTACGCAAGCCTTGGCCGACCGGGCCGCCGCCATGCTGTTCTATGTGGCCGTTGCCTCCGGCGCAGTGACATTCCTCTACTGGTGGGTATCGGGGGACACTCAACACGCCCTCATCCGGACGGCCACCGTCCTCATCATTGCGTGCCCCCACGCATTGGGGCTGGCGATTCCGTTGGTGATCGCCATTTCTACATCACTCGGCGCACGGAATGGTCTTCTTGTGAAGGACAGGTTGGCGCTTGAACGGGCTCGCCTGTTGGACATGGTGATTTTCGATAAAACCGGCACGCTGACACGAGGTGCACCCGCGGTCACCGGGATCGCGGCTGCGCCTGGGACGTCGGAGTTCGAATTGCTTGCCGTAGCCGCTGCGGTCGAGGCCAACTCGGAGCATCCGCTGGCAAGGGCCATCGTCGAAGAAGCCACACGCCGAGGCGTGCGACAAATGCACGGGGCCAATTTTGAGGCCCTCGCAGGACGAGGGGCGCGGGCCATAGTGGACGGGAAAGGCATTGCCGTCGGTGGACCGCGTCTGTTGGCCGAGGCCCAGGCCACGGTGCCTCCAGAGGTGGAGAAGGTGATGAGCACCTGGGCGTCGGACGGAAGGACGGTGCTGGCCGTCATCGCCGATGGACAATTGCTTGGGGTGCTTGCTGTAGAAGACGAGATCCGGTCCGAGTCCCGTGAAGCCGTTACCGACCTGCATCGGCTCGGTATTCGAGTCGCGATGATCACGGGAGATGCGAAAACTGTGGCGGAGTCCGTCGCTCGGCGCCTTGGGATTGATGAGATCGCCGCCGAGGTGCTCCCTCGTGATAAGGCGGAGGCCGTCAAGCGGTTTCAAGCGGGCGGCAAGCGGGTCGCCATGGTGGGAGACGGCGTGAACGATGCCCCGGCATTGGCCACCGCCGATGTCGGCATTGCGATCGGCGCGGGTACGGACGTCGCCATCGAATCCGCCGGTATCGTGCTTGTGCATAGCGATCCCCGTGACGTAGTCGGAGCCATTGAGCTCTCTCGTGCGACCTATCGAAAAATGATACAAAATCTTGTGTGGGCGACCGCCTACAATCTGGTCGCGATCCCGGTCGCCGGGGGACTGTTCGTCCGCTCGGGATTCGATCTCCCGATGAGCGTGGGCGCCGTTGCGATGAGCGCGTCCACCATCATTGTGGCCATCAATGCGCAGTTGCTTCGGCACCTAAAGCTCCGACGCGAGGTTTTGTGATGAACTGCGCGGCGAATCGCCTCGGAACGCCGTTCATTGGGCGATGGTGGTTCTGAAGTGAGAAGAGGGAGATAGGCCAATCGGCTCAAATTAGCAAGCCCACGCCCAAAGGCTCGGAAGGAGGACAGGGATTTGATGATCTTGACCGAACTCATCGATCGCTACAAGTCCGACCCGGAATCCGTGTACAACACGTGGTTCGTGAGCGGCGAAGACCGTATGAAGGCCTTCCGTGCCATTCGACGCGGCGTTCGCGATACCGTGGAGAGCATTGCCGCTGGAACTTTCGGGACTGATTTCAAAGGCTCACCGCTCGAAGTTGTGCTGACGGCCATTACTGAACAGAAGCAAGTCTTTCAGGGCGCCGCTCATGCATTTTTCTGGAAGCCCAAACTCCGCATCCCAGACATTTATGAAAATGATGTCAACAAGCGGACGTTTGCGGCTTTTCTTGAGGTTTGTCTGACAGCGACGCGTGAGGAACTGGTATTGGCTCAGATGAGCCGGCTTGCTGCCGCACACATCAAAGGCCTCGGCCCGGCGGTCGCGAATATCATCTATTTCCTGCACCCTACACTGGTCCCGCCTTTCAACACCGCGATGGTCAAGGGTTTCAACGCCTTGTTCCGTGATAAGAAACAACTCGGCTCCTGGGAGAGTTATCTGGCCATGCGCGAGGTCATTATGCGCACGAACGCCGTGGTGCGTGATCGTCTTTCCAAAGACCTCGGCGCCTTCGCAGGCCTGCTCTTTGAGGTCGGCTCTGGGCGGTTTCTCGTCGGCGGTAATGCCGACGCTGTCCTGGCGGCGGAAAAGGTCAAGGCAGAGAAGACCGCCCGCGCCCGGCATGCGGACGTAGTATCGGAACAGGCTGAAGAGAGCGAGCACACACGGATTCAATACTTGCTGATTAAAGTGGGGCGCGCACTGAAGTACACGGTATACGTGGCCCGCAACGACCGCCATCAGTCGTATGCCGGTCAGGCATTCGCACTGTTGACAGTGCCGGAATTGCCCCCGATGGGCTGGCCACCTGAAGTGATGGAAACGGTGAGTGTGATCGACGTGATCTGGTTGAAACCGACAGGGGAATTCGTCAGCGCCTTTGAGGTGGAGAAAAGCACATCCATTTACTCCGGCATTCTCCGGCTGGAGGACTTGGTGCGCTCGATTCCCGGCTGCACCTGCCAGGTCTACCTGGTGGCACCAGATGAACGCGAGAAAGAAGTGATGGCGCAGTTAGCGCGCCCAGCGTTCCG
>CABVSA010000128.1 GCA_902500805.1 uncultured Nitrospira sp.
CCGCGGCTGGCACCGGCTGCATGGCCGCGATTGACGCTGAACGCTTCCTCGAAGCCGGTGAAGGGTGAGGAGTCAGGGGTAAAGGGTTGTTGAATGGAGAAGCCTCACAAGAAACTCGATGCTTGGAGAGAAGCAATCGAACTCACCATTACCGTGTATCATGAAACCGATGCTTTTCCAAAGGAGCACCTCTTCCAACTCTCCAACCAAATGCGCCGAGCAGCGTTGAGTGTTGCCAGTAACATCGCTGAAGGAGCCGCAAGGCAAACTAAGAAGGAGTTTGCTAATTTCCTTCATATTGCTCAAGCCTCATTGAGCGAGCTCGACACTCAACTTGAAGTTGCCAAAAGTTTGAACCTTCTACCTGAAAACCAATGGAGCAAGCTTGACGCTAAAATGAACCGTATCGATAAACTTCTCACGGGTCTTATCAAATATGTGAGGACTGCGAAATCCCAGAGACGCACCCCTTACCCTTCACCCCTTACCCTTCACCCTTAACATGCGCTGTGCCATCGCCCATTATCACGAACTCGCCTTGAAGGGTCACAATCGCGACTACTTCGAGCAAAGCCTTATCACAAACATTCGAACTGCGTTGAGGGATTTGGGTATTCGGCAAGTCCAGAATCTCCACAGCCGTATCCGCATTGAGCTTCCGCCAGATACGAACATGGATCTCATTCGAGATCGGCTTGTCCGCGTGTGCGGCATTGCGAACTTCTCGCTGGGTCGCGTACTTCCGTTGCAGTTAGAACACCCGGATCTCGAGGCACTCTCCGCAGCTGCGATTGCAGAGATCAATACCAAATCGTTCCAAACCTTTCGAGTCACCGCGAAACGAGCCGATAAGCGATTGGCTATGACCTCGATGGATATTGAAAAAGCGGTCGGTGCGGCCATCTGCGCACAAACTGGGAAAACTGTCAGCCTAAAGGCACCGGACGTCACCATGTTGATCGAGCTGCTGTCGAAGGAGGCCTATTGCGCAGCAGGTAAGATAGAAGGGCCAGGCGGAATGCCCGTCGGTGTCAGTGGGAAGGTAGCCTGCCTCATCTCGGGTGGGATCGACTCGCCGGTCGCCGCCTACCGGCTGATCAAACGAGGCTGTCACGCCGCTTTTATTCACTTTTCCGGAAGACCGCTGGTCAGCCGAGCATCTGAAGAGAAGGTCCGCGACCTTGTTCAGACGCTGACCCAGTATCAATATCACTCACGTCTCTATGTCGTTCCCTTTGGAGAAATCCAGCGTGAGATTGTCCTGACTGCACCGGCGCCGTTCCGGATCGTACTGTATCGACGCATGATGATCCGGATTACGGAGGAGCTGGCTAGGAGAGAGCACTGTTGGGCCTTGGTGACCGGCGACAGCCTTGGCCAAGTAGCCTCACAAACCCCTCAAAACATCTGCGCGATTGAAGATGCAGCAGAGCTGCCGATCCTCCGACCCCTGATCGGGATGGACAAACGTGAGATCATCGATGAAGCCAGACGGCTCGGCACCTATGAAACCTCTATTGAGCCAGATCAGGATTGCTGCAAACTTTTCGTACCTCCTCACCCAAGCACCAAGACTCGTCTGGACGACGTGCTGAGAATTGAGCGCATGCTGGATATCGCTTCGCTGGTCAAACGCGGGATCGAACAAGCGGAATTGACCGAGTTGTCGTTTCCGCAGTCAGCCAGATAGCTCGACTCTTCTTGGTAAAACCGTCTGGTGAGAGACAGAAAGACAGAGAGGCCATTGCAAAACGTCACGGAGCAGGGTAAGCTCGGGACTCTTATCGAGCACGTTGTCCCCACCTGTTCGATACTCTAAACCAGCCGATGATCTACCAAAACGGAGAGGTGCGAGAGCGGCCGAATCGGGCAGTCTCGAAAACTGCTGTCGGGGTAACTCGACCGTGGGTTCGAATCCCACCCTCTCCGCCATACCGTACTTCGTGTGGTCAGCCGGCTATTCATTGTTTTATCGTAACTGCCGCCGGCGGATAGACACCTTCAGTGTTGGGATTCCGCCTGGAGGAGCCTATGAGGGGGCTGGTCCCCTTAGTAGGAGCGTGAGCACTCACGCGAATGCGACCTCGAATGCCCACCCTCTCCGCGCTACCAAACTCACACATCACATCCCCCCAAGAAAGATCACAAGTTGAGAGTGAAGCTGACAGTCAGATTTGACGACAGTAACAGATCGATGAAGTAGTCGAAATTATGGGAATTGCAGATTGTCTACGTGGCCCAGTGAATGGGGGGGGGCAGTACCCCGATCAGGGATGGACGCCATAACCGAGCCACCCAAATAGGCAGAAGAGAAAGTGAAGTGGCTTGCTTTGGTTGTAGGCTATTAGAACTGTGTCACCGTCGCTACGGCATTTTTTTTGGTTTCCGGATATGCTCTCGTTGCAGTTCTGAAAAAGCGGCCTGAAAACCGCTAAGCGAGAGCGGAATGTGCATTAATTTTGCGTTTTTTCGTACAAGAGCAATTGTCGCCAATTTGCCTGACTTCAGCTGGGTCAGCAGCGGTTCATCAAGAAATCCACTGGCTAGGCAGACCCTGACGTCACATTTACTCATCGAAAGCTTAAAGCTAGGAAAATCATCAACCTTAATGCCGATACCGGCTTGTTCCACCACCTCTGGACTGATCCGGATATCCATATTTGCCTTTGTTTTTCCGGGTTGGAAATACACTGAAACCCCCATGATCACCTTCCGCCCTTCTGGATCTCGAGATGTCACTTGGGAGATTGTACAATGCGTGGTGCAAACCAGACTCCATGATCCAAAAATCTTATCCGTAACGGCCAAGGAGTTGCCATGCCACAGGAACAATCCTGCAGCAATAACCATACTGCTGATAAGAAGGTAAGAAGTATACTTCAGCGTCTTTATCTCTTGGTTAATTAGTTACTGCCCGTAACTAATTTGGCGAAACCACGAAAAATTGATGAGTGACGTCTAAGCTTCAGAGTCTAACTTCCAGTGCCGATTCAACTCCTTTTCCGAAACAGAAGGAGTGCTGCCGCGAAACCAGCAGCACCCCTTATAACTAGCGGACTCGTCTACTATGAATTTTCTTTAGTCAGGATCCCTCTACGCCATTGAGATACACATAATCCAAGCAAGCCTGTTACGAGGAGAATCATCGTGCTTGGTTCTGGCACTGGATCCGTATTTAAGCGAATTGGGTCTTGTGACATTGACACCAAACCAGATGATGTAAACCTCAGTCCTGTCACGAAGGCACGAGGGTCGTTGGGATTAAGGCCTGCGGCAGTCTCAATACCAAGAATACGGAATCGATTTATCCCTCCAGCGCCAAAATCAAAAGGTGTTCCACCAGTGATGTCAATACCTGAATCGACAAAAGCATTCAACCCAGAATCAAACAGGTGCAGATCATATTGATTATCGCCAATCCCGGTGGGAAGTAAGACCGATTGAAAATTAGGCCCTGAATTCACGGTGTAATCGTATCCAATAGCTACTACTGGATCAATAAAGAACCAATCATCAAGATTGGGAGGGGTGTTAAAGTCAAAATCAAACCCATCGCCTGTTACAGTGGGGAGCAAAGGATTTTCCGCTGAGCTTCCCGGCAAATCCCCATTCCGGATCGCAAACGACCACATTCCAGGTTCAGCCGGTGCTACATTTGAGGTATTCTCAAGATCAAGAACGCTGGCAGTTCGAGAACCGGGGAGTGTGAAGAAATTCGTCGAATCACCCGCATCAAACCCCGCCTGTGCAGGTGTGCCACCCAGTCCTCCACTGCCACCGTCAAAATCCCCGGTCGTCCAGTTGAGGTCAGCATAGCGGAATTCGATATCAAAGTTTCCAGTCCCCGTATCACTACGATCTCGTAACACTGCCTGAAAGGTGTTTGTGGGAGTTGCGTTGCTATCAAAGTAACCAACGCCGTCCCAAGTGACCACAACGGTGGAAGAATTGGGTGTCGCAACATAGACCTCGCCGCAGGCTGAACAGCTTGTATCAACATCAGCCCAATATGGGGCTATCATCGGCCGATCTGCGATAGGGAATGGGCTAGGCGTAAAGTCGGAAAGCGACCCACGGAACGTCAGATTCCCATTGTTATTTACAAAAAAGGTGTTATAGGAAGTCCCGAAGAAGTTGGCCGTAAATGGAAGATTCAATCGACTGGATGAACCATCGTCATTACGCCCCATGGCTAATTGCCCATAGCCTTCTGGTCCCCCGAGTCCGTTAATCAGACTCGCGGCGTACGCTGATCGATGCCCTCCCACTGAAAACAACAGGCTCACTGCAAACGCTAAGATGAGTACATGGAGCGAAAAACGATTGCACAAGATAACCTCCTTCTCGTTAATGATTTTAAGACAAATGGTGATTTACGTGGAATACGTTTTCCAGTATCCCCCAAGCCACCATACCTGGATATAATCACGTAATCGTTTAAGGAGAGCAAATTCCGTACCTGCCGACTCAATGGTCTTACCAGCGGACATGATTTGCTCCTACCAATGTAATGTCTACATCTATTATCAAATAGTTGACTCACTAGTGGAGCTATGGACTGGAGGGTCTGAAGCTCGGGAATCGAGGAGCTGGATAACCGAAATGTAAAATAAATTTACACGGGCTATTGAGGATGAATGCCAGTAACTATTTGATTACAATAAAGAATGGTCTTTTTTTCAGTGCCGTAGCATTACTTGTCACACTGTAAAATTAATTTACAGGTACGAGTTCTGCTCACGAGGCCTCTGGAGATTCCCTGGTCGGGTTCCTGCCTTGAATTTGAGCACACGCCTCAACTCCACCATCACCAAGGTATCGCGAGCACGCGAGTCTGGCGTTCGAGACCTTCCTCACCGCCTACAACCCAACAATACCCGAAGGCGGCCGACTGCCTCGCCACGAGCGCGGAGAGCCGGTGGTTGAGACTACGCGGTACCGAGCAGATCACTAAGCGTATGCCCAGTGTGCAGTTCAAAAATGGAGTCAAGACCAAAAAAGAGACCCGTCAGGAGATCACCGCCTAATCTGGTAGGCGCACACAACATTTGACTATTTCGCTCGAACGAGAAGAGCCTCTTGAGTACATAGGGCTCACCACGATATTAAAATCGGAGCGTTCCTTCTACTACCATGACACAATGCCCACCGACCTTTACCCCTTGAATGGCATCATTGTCCGACTCCACCTGGACAAGAATCCGTGATGGTCGGTCGATCTCGTAGCCTTGCTCGACGAGAATATCCGTCGTGGGTCCCACCTCAACGATTCCATGGTGAACCAAGTAAGCCCCCAACGCGCCGGCAGCACTCCCTGTCGCAGGATCCTCTAAAATTCCAATCTTTGGCGCAAACATCCGCGCATGGACTGAGGTGAACGATTCGACCGTCACCGTCGTGAACACCATGATGCCGTTGGCACCGAATCGTTCACAGACAGCGGTGATCGCGGATGCGTCAGGAATGATCGATCGTACAGCGGTGAGAGTCCGCACCGGAACGATCAACACCGGCAGGCCCGTGGAGACGACCTGAAGTGTCCAGTTGGTTTCGACAACGCCTGGTTTCGGCAAACCGAGAGCCCGACCGACCGAATATACCTCATCAATCGTCTCAATGGGATCGAGAAACTCAGGCTTCGGTTGAGACATGACGACCCGCACGACTCGTGTCTGTTCACAGTGCACCTCGATAGGAAATACGCCGATATTGCATTCCTGCAAGAGGCAGGTAACACCCTCATTTAAGGCGATCCTTTTCAGATGGGCCAGTACATAGAAGGTGCCCAGTACCGGATGGCCGGCAAATGGAATCTCCTGTGTGGGAGTAAAGATCCGTAATCGTGCTGCTGCGGCTGGATCAGTCGCTTGGAAGACGAATACCGTTTCAGAGAGATTCATCTCTCGGGCAATCTGCTGCAGCTCGTCGTCCGTCAGTCCATCCGCCTCCGGAAAGACCGCCACAGGGTTACCCCCGAACGGTTGAGCCGTAAAGACATCGGCCTGATAGAACTTCAACGTCCGTTGTTCCGCCATCACCCCTCCTGAACTTATTGCCATCACACCGAAATACCAGCTCTTTCCACGGCCATGTCACCCATCTTTGTTGACAGAATCCGTTCCCTTTGACACACTCCGCCCGTGGATTCGATCACCGAACAAGACATTGCCCATGCCTTAGACGTGTTGGGGCTCACCCATCCCTTCACAATCGAAGACCTTGAACGAGCGAAACGTGTCCAGCTCTATACCTGGAACCCATCGCGCTATGCCGGCCTCACAAATAACCCCGCTCAATATATGCAGCAGTTTCGGAAAGCGGAGGACATGACTAGGACTGTCGAGGCCGCCTACGCGCTGATTTCCACTGTGTTCGTCCCGGATGACGAAGACCAATAGACAGCACGCAATCCCGTAAGCGTCACTCGTCCAGCCCGTCTTCATCACGCACGTGCCATATTAGCTGGCCTCGTGGCTGGTGACCCGCGACATCCCTTCATCACCAGACGACTGTGCCACCGGCCAGGTAATCAAGCCGGAGACACCGTCTGCAGATCCAACCGGCTGCGTCTGCTGCGCATAGATCTGTGGCAACTGGTTGGTTCCGAATTTTGAAATATACAAAAAGACATGCTCCCGCGAGTTCACACGCACGGCCCAGGGGTGAAAATCGCGCTTGTAGAATTCCTCGCAGAGTTGCATCGCTTCGAGGCACGATAAGGTACTCGGATCGTTCAAGGTGTAGTAGTAATCGAGCGGGAGGTCGTACTCCTCCTGCTTATGGATCGTAATCCCGAATTGCTCAGGGTGACGCACCATCGGCGTATGACGATAGGCCACAAAGTAGAACAGTTCCAACGAGTGAATGACCGGCTGATTCTCCAGGACAAACTGGCGGGTCTCCATCGCCTCCTCGAATGTTTCACCGGGAAATCCGTAGAAAGCCATCACATGGTTCCAAATCCCTGACCTGGCCGCCATCTCCAGATTGCGCTGGATCACGCTCTTCTTGGCATGCTTGTCCATGAGATTCAGCACACGCTCATTGGCCGACTCCATCCCATAGTAGAGCGTGCAACAGCCGGCCTTGGCTGCAAGATCCCACATGGCTTGATCTTGTAGGGTCTCTTCAAATCGAATGAGCGTCGTCCACTTGATCCCTACATCCTGGTCGACCAGCAACTGTGAGACTTTCTTAAACAGTGCGGGCGGATAAGACTCATCGCTGAACAAGAAATGTCGGCACTGGTACTTGTCCCGTAATGCCTTGATCTGGTCAACGACTAGCTGGGCCGGCATGCCACGATACTGATCGAAGTAGCCTTGCCCATGGTCACAGAATGTGCACCGCCCCCAATAACAACCGCGCGTTGCCAAGTAAGGAATAATCAGTTCTGGAACGAAATAGCGATCCAGCGGCATGCCGTCAAAGTCCGGGAGAGGCAACGCAGTCGTCTTCTCCGTATAGACCTCGGGATTGCGATGAAGGCCTACTGCATCGCGATAGATCAAGTTGGGTACGGACGCAAGAGGCCGCTGCCCATTCAGCGCCTCAACGAGCCACAGCAGTGCGTGCTCCCCTTCGTAGAGAATGGCGGAGTCGAACACCTCCGTAAAGAATCGCTCATGATGCACCAGATCCTCTTGAAGGCGTGTGATGACGTTGCCGCCCACCACGACATGGATGCCCGAGAACGATTCCTTGATGAGCTTGGCAAAGGTCAACCCAGCCAGCAACTGCATCTGTGTGCCAATGGAAATGCCGATGACATCGGGCTGCTCTTTGGCTACCTCAGGAAGGACAAGCTGCTTACAGAGATCCCGATAGACGTTCACCTGCTCGTCTTCTAGGCAGGCAAAGACCTCTTTGGAAACCCCTGGCCGATAGCCGAGATTACTTTCCATCGGATAGAACACGAGCGAGGCGGGATAGTAGGCGGCAGAGATATAGGCCATCGTCTCGCGGAAGGCATTGAGCGCCCCTTCCAACAACTCAGCCTGGTAGAATCGCTCACCGCGCACGATCTGCTTGGCGTCTTCAGCCCGATCTGCGAGATCAAACAGGTCACGCTCATAGGCCTGCTCGACCACGGCGAGTTGATTCATCTCTCGTTCAGTCAGTGCGCCG
>CABVSA010000129.1 GCA_902500805.1 uncultured Nitrospira sp.
TTTATTGGACGATCGCCGCTGCCTCGGATCGCCTCGATCTCTCGTTGGGGATGGAGGTCGGTGGGTTTTTGCAGCCGACTTCTGCGGATCTGTTGTACCGACTCTTGCCGGCACTGCAAACCCTCGCACGAACCCATCCTGAGCAGTTGGAGCACCGATTCCGACTTGGGATGGCCTATCGCTGGAACAATGACCAGGTTCCGATGATTGAAACCTTTGAAGCGTTGGTCAACGAGATTCCGGCCGACCGAAAAGGCCACAAGGCTGACGCTCTCTTACAACTGGCCTGGTCCCGCATCAACAAAGTCGCGTGGAATCGAATCTTGCATGACCAGGATAGCGTCCGAGCCTATGACAACGCCAAGGCGTCGATGGAGCTCGCTGAACGGCCACTCGATAGGTTTCTCGCCGAATACACCATGGCCTACAGCATGATCTTCATGCCGAACTATGGGGACAAGGGGCAGATGTTACACCACCTCACCGAAGCCAAACGCTGGTTTGATGAGATTCCCGACAAAGACGGCGAAGTCTGGCGCTACTTCCTTCACACTGAGCGGCTGAAAGCAGTGCTCGATGCGGACCCCTTGTTTCAGCCTATCCTAGCGACGGCAGAGAAACCTAAAGAGTAGTCGTCTCCTCATATTCAACAGAGCGGCGCACACATTGGTGGTTCAAGCTGCAATGGGGTCGGCTTGATCACCGATACAGCGGCATGCCTACAACACCTTCTGATCATTTTCCTTCCACCTGCACCAGATATGCCCAGATGATCACAGTTGTGTACCACCGAGCACGAAAACCTCTTTCCTCAAACACTTGCGACGAACTACTAGAGCACATGTCATAGCCAGCAAGAATTCGATATTCCACTCGTATGTCGAGAGCTCACCAACTCAGCCGAATCGTTGATCCCGTTGCGCCCTCAATCGTTCATGCCACAGTCAACGTCCACCTTAAGATCGCTCGTGACCCCGAACCGCCCCTTCCAATAATTGAATGCCGCGGCCCCACGTGCCTCCGGACCTGCCTCCGCATAATGCTCGCACGTATGTGAGAATTCATGCGCCATCAATGCAGCATAACAGGCACGCCGGTCAGGCTGCGGCATAGATTTCGTATTATCGAAGAATGTCTTAAAGATCTTAATCTTCGAGCCCAACCCTCCGCCGAAACCCAATTTGCACTTGCCGTCCTTATCGCATTTCTGCGTGTGGACGCATTGTACTTTACCGTCCTCGGCAAAGCGCTTCTGCAAACACGATCCGACCTCTTGTCCGGTTGAGCTTTCTATCGCTTTCGAGAAATTATTCCAATCGTTGGCGACATTCCATGCAACAGCACGGAGGTCAGTGGATTCTGTGTCGGTGCAGTCGAGGGTTTCAGCGAGACCTTTGCTGTCAGCGTTCAGTGTGGCTGGTTCAGTCGTATAGGACGCGCTGCTGCCTGTGACCCTGATGGCTCGACACTGCAGCCCGATCCCTGTCCAGCTTCGAGGCGTGTTTCCCGCATCAAAGTGAATGATCGCGGCAGTGGCAATCTGCCCATTAGGACAGTTGACCCAACGCTTCCAGTGGTCTTGATGACAATTGCTACGCGAGTCTTGCTGATCCGGCCCAAAATCAGTCAATGTACCGGTCTCAGTGATGCGCTTGCCACGCAGATGAATTCCCTTGACCCGATCGTCGTCCTTATTCATACACACTTGCACGCCGCTAACAAACACACGGTTTGCGATGCCACCAGTATTGGCGTAGGTGCCTCCCATCGTACTTGATGTCGCACCGTTCTTTCCGCACAGCTCCTTCGTGATCGCATCGTTGGTGCTGGACTGATTCACATCCTCCCAGCCAACACTCACCTCACACGGTTTGTCCGAACGCTCGCGCGACAGCACGCCCACGAGCGCACGGCTGTCACTGCCGGCATCTCCCAGTGTGAACTTGGACCCGGGGAATCCGGATATTCCAGTCGAAGATGATTCACCCGTCAACTCAACGGTCGCAACTGACTGCGCCTGGACAGTTTGAATAGTCATCGTTGACAGAAACATGGCCATAGTTACAACAGCGCTTATGATTTTCAACATCGGCTAACCTCCTGCTAATAGTTGATTGAATAAGAGTGTCAGAACCTTCTGATGCCCTTGCGATTAACCAGGAGTGAGTCTGGACAATCTGAGAGCGATCGGTGACGGCTTTTACCAAAGGATCAACGTTCTGAACTCGAATCTCGGCTTCGTTACCCTTATGTGCAACTCCCGGACCTATACATTCCTTCGTACAAGATTTTGTTATTGTTCCATCTCGCCTGAGTGAAGACTCCTGTGAGCCCGCTCAGCTGTATCTATCTGTGCTTGCAACTGTATCAATATAGATACGCATACCGTCTGTACGTAGCGTCTCTCGCTCCATCCTCAGATCTTCGACATCATCTGCAGGACAAGGTGCCGTAGCTGCCTGTTCACAAGCGGTAGACCAGGGTAAAGAGTTGGAATGGTTATTAAACGTCTGTTAGAGGCAATGAGAAGTACGAGGTGGTGTGGCGCACGATCATCTCGAATCTGTTGCGGCCCAGACACATACTAACATCCGAAGCTTGTAGCCTTGGATGAATCGCTGTGCGTCGGCGGGAGTGAGTTACATGCTCATGTCTAACAACGCCGTACTCTTGCAGCGTTCCTTTCGAATGCGAGGCTAGGGCTAGAGTACACCACGCTCTATCTCTTGCAGGTAAATAAAGTCCGGCGCTTTGACGCCGGCTTGTCTTCTAATCTCTGCCAGTTCAGGAGACTCGAAGAACCGTCGGGCCTTGTCCAGTGAGGCCCACTCCGAAAAGTGAATGATCTTATTGGCATCGTTGTCATAGCGCAGCAACTGATAACTGATTTCCCCGGCCCGTTTTCTGAGATCAGCTGCTTGGTCAAAAATTGCCTTCCATGCCCGATACGCTTCGACTTCATGAATGATTAAAACGTGTTGCATGCAAACACCTTTTGAATAGCTAGGACGCTCACGCTCGGCGGCACCCGACAGCAAGCGGAGCGCCGCTGCAACTGATTGTTAGACGCCGTACTGTTGTGACACTCACCCTTGCAGCCCTCAGGTACATGGCTTCGCACACATCCCTTAATCGGCGACACGCTCGTAGACCATCCAGAAGTATTGTGGGTAGTTCCCAAGAACATCCTCCACGGCCTCCCTCGACAGGCGTATCGCCGCCTGTAACTGAGCGAGAGACGAGATCCCGGGCACGACTACGGCGAGATCGCTGGCAAGCGGCCGGTCTGCGAAGCCCGCTTCGTACAGGAGAATTGAAACTTCCGACGGAAGTCCATATTTGAGGCGCTTCTGCAGCGTCTGAAGCACGGGCACCACGCCCCGCGACTCTTCCTCGGGACTAAGAAGCCTAAATAGCTCGGTGATGGCCCCGAGCACATGTGCACCATCAAACCCCAGGGCGTTCTCTCCCATCTCAACGATGTGTTCAACCTTTGGTTTGCGCGGCCTCGCGCCAAGGCCGATCCGCACACTCGCGGCGGTCATGCTGTCGTGAAGTACCCCGAAGGCATCACCCGCGAGCCAGCCCCTCGCGAAGACTTCCCTTGTCTCCACTGGTCGCCACTTCTGGAACGTGTCGTTCTCGATCCAATCCGCAATGCACGGCCACACGATGTCGAAGAGTTCGTCAACATCATCGCAGCCAGCGATGCGTTCCCGGTTCTCTGCAACCCACTTTTCAAGCGCGACGGTATCCGCGACGCCGAACAACGTCCTGCCGTACACCTGTCTTCGCTCGTCGTCGCCAGCGCGCGCGGTGACATTTGCCGCGAGGAGATCAAAGAGTTGGAGCAGTTGCGCACGCTGCTCGGTTGATGCGAGATGGTAGGCAAGCGTTCGCTTCGCAAGCTCGCCGACAGGGCCTGCGCCGAAGCTCTGCCCATCTCCGGCTTCCACCCAATGAGCCAATAGAAAGCTTTCAACGGCTGCAAGAATGTCGCGTCTCTCTGCAAGTTGCCTTCGGAGCGTATCCGTCGCGAACCACTTGCGAGTCAGTTGCGTCGCCGCGTCATCGACCCAGGTGCCACTACCCTCTTGGTCAGCAACATAGGCCCTCACGAAATCCAAGGGGTCGATAGCCAGGGTTACCTGTCCTCCGTCGCTTTTCAGCGGGCCCAATACCGACAGGAGGGTGCTCGCGCAGGGCTCCGCGTTCCTGACCTGGAGCAGCGCCTTGAACTCCGGCCATTTGCTCTCCGTACCGCCGCGCACGTCGTACACCTCTGGGTTTGCAAAAATGACGCTTCCCTCGGTGTGCATGCCGGAGCGGCCAGCACGGCCCATGAGGTTGTGGAAGTCGCGGACCTTGATCTTCTCACCGCCCTGCTGCGCGGTCGTCACGATGAGATACCGGATGGGGAGGTTCACCCCCTGCGCCAAAGTAGACGTGCAGAGGACAAACTTGCCGAGACCCTCTTTGATCGCGTGCTCGACCGCGAGACGCACCCCATGCGGCGTGTTCCCATGGTGCGTGAACACGCCAATCCTCGCTGCACGGGCAGCAGCCGTAGCGGTTCCAAGATTCCGTTCGTACAGATAGGCGAGCCGCGCAACCTCCGGACCATCCGAGAACACGACGGGCATCTGCATCTCAAGCCCACGACCCGCAACGTCGACGAGGGCCTCGCAAAGGCCCGTTGCCGTATCCTTTCTTCCGCAGAAGATTGCGATGGCACCGTTTCGCACCAGCGTGAGCCCCAAGTACAAGGCCACTGATTGGCCATCGCCCTTCTCCGGAAACCGGCGCGCCTTCGTCTCTCTCGGACGAAGGGCCAATGACGAGGACTTGATGACCCGAGGAACAAAGAACTCATCTTCGTCAGGGTTCTCGGTCGAGACGAAATGCAGTTGGCCGACCTGAGTCTTCCAACTTGCGAACGCGACCGAACGCTCTGTCGGAAGCAGGTCCGCGCCAGCGACCACCGCACCTTCATCGCCGATCAGCCACTTGGCGATGTCTGCAGCGTTGATGATGACCGCCGAAATAAGAACCTTCTGGGCCGCCGCCGGGATCATCCCTTTAAGTGACGTGACGAGTAGTTCATAGGTGACGCCGCGAGGCCCCGTGTCAAATTGATGGCCCTCATCGAGGACAAGCAACCCGACTCGACCGGCGAGCTCTGGAACGTGCCGCAATACGTAGACGAGCTTCTCCGGAGTCATGACCAAGATCACACGCCCCGAAACGAGGTCGTCGAAGTCGAAGTCACTCTGAAAGACGTCCGACAGCTCGTTGACGTTCACATCCTCGCCGCGGAATGCTCGCGCGAGGTTCTCTCGGATCTCATGGCAGAGGGCGCGGAAGGGGCCCACGACGACTGCGAGGGATGCCCGCCCGCTCAAGAATGCGCTGCGGATGACAAGCTCCGTCGCGCGACTCTTGCCCGCGCTCGTAGGCATCTGCACGACCGCCGACCCACCCGAGAAAATGCCTTTCTGCCCAAGAAGGCGCTGCGCGGGCCACAGCTCTCGCACGAATGTCTTCTTGCCGAGAACGGGCAGCCAGACCTCCAGTGGCAGGCCAGAATACTGGGGCAGCATGTGTCGGGCTGAGTTCTCCATCCGACGGTTCACAATCGCGCAACACGCATCGGCAAACAGCAGCTCCCGGGGGGTGCCATCGCGATA
Source organism: uncultured Nitrospira sp. (assembly GCA_902500805.1). GTDB lineage: Bacteria > Nitrospirota > Nitrospiria > Nitrospirales > Nitrospiraceae > Nitrospira_D. The sequence continues at coordinate 5,688 of CABVSA010000129.1, forward strand.
TGCAGTCTCCCATAGTAACACCGCCGCCGCCTGTGGCTGGCGATCATCCTCGGCGCCTAACTCGTAGAACGTCTTGAGTCCGTGCGTGATACGTCTAATACCGTCGCTGTATCTCGAGCTCGCAGTCTGCTCAAGCGCGGAAGAGAAGTCGCCACGCAGCAGCCACCAGAGGAGACAATCCAGTCCACCGGCATCGAGATCCGGCGCGCTCGGAACTCGCGCCACGAGGACGCTGGCACTGCCAGGGAGGTCGCAGAGATGGTATGCGGCGGAGGCGAGTACGAGCAGATGTGCGTCGCCGATCTGAGCAAGCTTGCTAGCCGCGTAGGCATCGAAGTAGCGCGCCGCGAACTGTAACGACGATGAGAGTTCAGTCACTCGCACTGCGCTAGCTCCGTTCCTTGACACCGCTGCGGCGAGATCTCCGAGCATCCCCACGGCGAGCCGCAGCAGTCGCACCGGATCCCTCAGGACCTTGATGTGCTCGCGTTCCGGAAGACCGTACTCGAACATCTTGGCCTTTGATCGAGTGATGGCGAGCAGCACGCGAGAGCTCTGTTCAGGCCTCATCGGCGGCCCTCCGATAGAGTTCGTGAACCAGCGACATCAGGTCAGGCCCGTGGATGACGATCAGCGTCAGTTTGCCGGCGTGGGGATGGGCGGCAGTGTTCGTAGCGCCGACGTCCTTCTTATCGAACACCGAAGAAGAAAGGAGCGCCACTGCGCCATACTCCTCCGAGTAGGGGCGGTCCTCCGGATTCTGAAATCGCTCAACAGTCTGCACCTCCGCTGATCGACCGCAGTCAAGGAATCGCTGCTTGATCGCATTGAGGCTCTCCGCCTTGCGAATCTCGTCCTTCGCCGATCCGGCCACGGCTGCTTGCAGCCTCCCGTTCGGCATGGCTCCGGTGAACTGTGCCTTCGCCTCGAAGAGTGCGAGAGCATCCTTCGGGTCGTCCCGACCAGGAGCAACGATCTTGAAGCCGATGATATCGGTCCCCTTCGTAGACTCGTTCCGCACCATTTTGGTGTCATAGCGTGTGCGAGGCAGCCAGTAGGCGAGAGCGAACTCGAGGTAGTCCGCGACGAGAACCTCTCCGAAATCGCCTGCCCGAATACTTGGTCCCGGAGCACAGCTCTCGTCCGGGAACTTTATAGCCCGGAGGTACTCGGCGCGCGAGAGCTTCGTGCCTTTACGCAGATCGTCGATTTGGTCATCGCTGCAGTACTGGTTGCGGAAGTGCTTCGCCCACGACGAAAGGACAGTATCGTCTTTCGCGGGTTTCAGCTCCAAAACTCGCACTGGGCGTCCGTCGGCCGTCTTGATGATCTGCCCGGTGTCGATAAGCCACGCAAGGTGGCCAGGAGTGGATGTACTTGTACTGATTCTAACCCCTCCAGCAAGGATGGGCGTTTGTTCCCTCACGCTCGTTCGGCGCTTAACTATGTCTGGGCGGATCCGCATAAAGAGTCGGATCTGGCAGTTCCTATACGTCTGATGCGCCGTTACTATTCGCGAACGATACGCCATAATTGTTATCGTTTCAATGAATTGCGCCTACGGAACCATTTCTCCCGGGGTCTTATACGAATCGACATACGGCCTACTCTTTTTGAGAAGGCTCACATTCCCATCCCACTGCTGCCGCATGCTCGACACATTCCAACGAACAGAGAACCGCCTACCACAGAACACAGCGTTTGGACGACTGCTTTTCAATCAGGTGGTCGATCGGTATGGGTCGGTGGAGGCTATCTGCTTACCGATCTCCTCACCCATTCGGTGTAGCTGCAAATTCAATCTTCCGAGCGATAGCGAAGGAAGGTTGCACTTATTAGCATGCATCAGACAGAGAGGACGGTCCAAACCACTCTTCTACGGCACATAGGAGGTTTCAAACAAGGAGGTGCTCTATGAGTGATCTACATCTTAAAGACGTAAAGGACGACCTCATTCACGAGCCAGGGTGGGTGTATCTGTATGGCGCACTTCTTGTCGGGATCGTTGGATTTGCACTCTATTTCGGCGGTTTCATGAGATGAGTCGTGTGTAGCTGATTGGCAAAGTAGAGTGTGAAAAAGCGAGTGCCTACTGCGGGAACGAGAGTACGGGTCGGAGCCGTGTCTACGCGGCTCCGGCCACAGGGAGGTACCTGTCAACTCAGCGAGTGCCATGTGTTTCCAACTCTTCCTGAATCGTATCCTTCAATTTAGCCCGTTCTTGAGCATGTGACAGATCGTTGCGTTCGGTCGGCATGGTCTTTTCACCCCGCTTCACGTATCGTACGTACTGATGTTCCGCTTACATCGGCATGATCTTCGTTTTCCCCCGGTCAATCAGGCCACTCCTGAAGGCCTGCTTGCCGTCGGTGGAGACCTCCGTCCTGAGCGATTACTCGA
>CABVSA010000130.1 GCA_902500805.1 uncultured Nitrospira sp.
CCTTGGCCCCGCCCTTTATATGGCGAAATGGTCGTCGATTGTCGTCGTAAACGTCCGGGTCATTCTCGGACAGAGGGTAGTAGGTGATGAATCTTGTATTCTGTTGTGGGACAGAAGGGCTTGCTTCAGTACCAAGCGGCACAATGTCAAAAGTGTAGCATGCGTGAGCATGCATGAGCATACATAAGTAGACAGAGTCTGAGAGCTTATGTACAACAGTACCTAGTATAGGTAGAGCAGTATAGTCTAAGTAGAACGACTCGTAGGGCCTACAACGTGAAACGATTGAGTCGGACCTTCCATAGCCTTTCCATTGTCGGCTGCACGGTATTGATTTATGCCGCGCTTGTGGTCCTCAGTGCCGGCTGTGCGCTGGCTCATGCCGACCGAACCCAGGCGCATCACCACCATAGCCAAGAGAGTTCATCTTCACAAAGCGCATTTTGTGCTTGGGCCTGCCAAGCAACATCGGATGTCGTCTCGGTGTCAGAACCGTCGATGGCGGTTGCCTGGTTGGTTGTCGAGTCGCAAGTCTTGCCTTCCGACGTGCATCGTGGGTCTTCCGTTTCTCCCGTACTTCAACCTCGAGCGCCTCCGGTCACCGATCTTCTCCCACGCGGATAGCGATCACACAGGTCATACGCGCTCGCGCGCAGGCCGTTCGCTGACGCGTATCTTCGGTTCATTGTCATTGCCACATCATTGCAGTTCGCTCTGAGTCAAGCAGCCGTTGGCTCGGACGAGTGCGGGGGGAAGGTGCTTCTTCCTCGGCCTTCGCCCCGCCGTTATGAGTTGAGACAAGTGAGACAAGATTCACATAACTCGTTTCTGATTCGCAGAGGGCCAGAGTCACTGTAAATCCGGAAACATGGAGGGATTGAACATGGATGCAATCGGTACCTTACAGCAAAAACAATTGCTCCGAGTCGACGAGGCCGCCAAGATTCTTAATGTCAGCCGTTGGACGGTGTATCGATGGGTCGAGGCAGGTCGCCTGGGTGGGACACGCCTGGGTGCAGGGAGTTTGAGAATTTTCAGCCATACAGTGGCGGCGCTGATTGACCTTCATTGCGTGGGGCAAACGACGAAGACTGAACCTGCTGCCCAGGAGAACCCGTTCAAGCAACGAACGATCGCCTCACGCTATGTCAACGGGGAGCGAAGTCGGCTTAGACAGTCGGCAGCAGTTTAGGCTGTGTTCGCGATGTCAATGCGTCATCAGGCTCTATGCCTATTGCTCACCCTGTTGAGCGTGCCGATAGGCACACTTGCTGCGGAGGCCTCCTGCGGGTCTGCCAGTTGTTTCGTGGTCATCAGCTCGCAGCAAGCAGTTTCCCCGGCGGGCGTCCTCACAGTCAACCTGAGCTTTACCCACACGCCGAATGAGATTCCTCCGGGGGGCGCGAATACCATTCCCTTTTCCAATCAACAAACCAAACAATTGATTCTGGCGAATAGCCAGGTCAATCAACTCAGCACCTTGGTGCAAACGGCGACCTTGGATCTCAACTATGGCCTGACGGATCGCATCGGCCTCCAGCTCCAGGTGCCGTATCGAATGGTCGATGCTGTCGGCCAGATCGGCGCCGGGGCGGTTGCCAATACCTTTGATCGTGGTATCGGGGACGTATTGGGTAAGGTGAAGTACAATCTGCTGCCCAGCCTGCGCAGCATGATCGTACTGGAAATGGGCGTGTGGTTCCCCATCGGCGACTATGGCAACCAGCCCGTTGATGGCCAGCTGGCTGAATCCACGCTGCAAGTCGGGCGGGGAGCGTTCGGTTTGCAACCGGGGTTCTATCAAACCTACGAGATTCTTCCGCACCGTTTGAATCAGTTCCTATCCGGGAATGTTCGATACACGTTCCGCAACTCCGATGGCTATCGCTTCGGGGAAGAGTTTTCCCTCAATGCGGGCCTGAATCTGGTGACATTCCCTTGGTTGACGCTGACCAACCAGATCAACTTTCGTTACAAAGGCAAAGACAACCTTGAATCGTCGCTCCTTGAATTCAGACCGGCGCCCTTCAATCGCGCGGTCTTACTAGACGGAAACATCATCGGACGTGATATCCCAACGACCGACAGCACGTTGGTGGCGTTCTCAACCGGTGTGGTGATGAATGTCTTTGATTTCGGTCAAGTCTATTTCATCGCACAGATTCCGATTTATCGGGAATTCAACGGGAATTTGCAACAGGAAATCGGCTTCGTCGGAGGAATCACCAAATCCTTTACCACGCCGTCTCTGGCGAGCCTCTTCGGGGGCCCCTCCAAGTGAAGCCTCGTACGTATCTATGAGGTCGTCGTATGAACCATGACGGTCAGCAGAAAGTCTGCTTTAGATTATTCGTGTCGAACTTCAGGCGGGCCCTGGCCTCCCTGGCATTGTTGTTTGCCGCCTGTAGTTCCGGCACAGATGGCGATCTGCCGCCGAACGCACCGCTGACGACGCCGATGGCCCTGGTCGTGAATCAAGGAGACACGACGGTAACCACGGTTCGTCTGGACGGAGTGAGTCCGGCGGTCAGCGGGACGCTATCGCTCGGCCCACGTCAAGCGGACGCAATCGGAGGCATTGCCTTTTCCCTGGGCGAATGGATCTTTGCCGCCAATACGGCGACGAACCAAGTGGCCACGATCGATCCGATCGGAGGGTCGGCGCCGATTCTTGAAGACTTCCTGACAGAGAATCCGCTGGATTCAAGAGTGAAGATCGGGCAACGTCCCACCCGCATCTACCGGGATCCGGTCGATAAAGAAGTACTCTGGACGATGAACGACGGCGACCCCGTCACCGGTCTCGACACCCTGGCGAATTGCCCGCGAGGCGGGTCGGTCTCCGTGCTTCACAATTCGCATCTTGGGGTGGGTGGAGAAAAGCCGCGCATTACATCGTTGGTCTGCCTCTCGGGGAAGGGGCAGCACCTCATCGCGTTTTCCAGACCGCCGGTCACCCCGCAGCAGCTTGCGTTTGTTTCCAGCAGTACAACGGGAATTATCAGTGTGCTGCTTCCCGTACCGATCGCGGATGGGAATGTGGCCTGGAGCGAATTCACCACCAAGATTGATCTCTGTGACAGCGCAAAAGAGACGGCGTTGGGGCATCCGGCCTGTGATGCGGATGCATTGACCCCCAACCACTCCGTCCCCGCCGGCATGTTTTGGTCGAAGAGCACGGGCAAGATGTACAGTTACCTCGCCGGGTATGGGTCGATCGTCGAAATCGATCCGGCTACCTTGGTGATGACGACGAGGCGAGTGGAGGTGCCGGGCGTATGGAGCGTCGAGGTGACTCCGAACGGGCGGTTTCTCTTCCTGGCCGGGGAGAATGTCACGTCCGACCCTAACAAGGTGATCGGGAGGTTCGGTCTCGTGGACCTCAGTCAGCCGACGCTGAGTGTGGTGAGTCACGGTCTGGACCATGTGAGACCGTCACAGTTTCGTTTCACGGCCGACGGCAACCGACTCTATGTGACTCAATCAAACGCGACCATTGGGCTGACGTCACAACAAGCAGCCGCGCTGGACAAAGACAAGCTCTATGTTTTTGATGCGACGCCGTGGCCGGCCTCGTTCCCGCTCCTTACGCGCATTGAGTTACCACCTGTCGGCTCTGTCGGTGTACATGGGCTTGATCTGTGGGTGACCGGTCCGCAGGGAGCCGGAACGGCAAAGGGAATTGTGGTGACGAATGCTCCCCATGCGGGGAATGGGTCAGTATCTCTGATCGATGCGGGAACCAATACGATTACCACGACGATTCCGGTCGGAAGAGGTCCCAAACAGGTCACCGTGTACTACGCGGGACTGGCAGCCAGCGACAACCAAGCCACGCCGACCTGGTGAAGACGGTCTAACTCGCCCCGTGCTGATTCCAAGGGAGACGATCAGATGAGTGCGGATCGAATCACGTTTATGAAACGACGGGTGTATGTCATGGGAGTACGCCCCCTTCTTCTCGTGTGTGCGTTGGTGAGCTGTTTCACATCGATCCAGGTCGAGGCAGCCTCGGCTGACCGATGGCAGCAGTTGACGGACAAGGGGATTGCCGCACGCGAACAGGCCAGGTATCGAGATGCGGAGCAGTTGTTTCTCGCTGCGGCGCAGGAGGCCGAGCCGTTTGGTGCCGCCGATACTCGAGTGGCTGCGACGTTCAATAACTTGGGATTGGTGTTGCATGAACAAGGGCTCCATGCGCGGGCCAAATCATACTATGAGCGAGCTTTAGCCGTTTGGGAGCAGGTACTCGGCCCCGAACAGGCCGAGGTCGCGACTGCTCTACACAATCTGGCGGAAATTTATCAACAGGAAGGTGAGCTTGAACAGGCGAAGGCCTATTATCTGCGTGCGCTCACCATCGGGGAACGCGTGCTGGAACCGGGCCATCCGCAGTTGGCGATCGGACAGAACGGATTGGGACTACTCTATCGGAAAGAGGGACATCTCGTTGCTGCAGAAGCCAGGTTCCATCTGGCGCTGGCTCAGCTTGAACGACAGGACGGGACTGAATCACCCGATGTGGCACCGATCTTGAGCAACCTGGCATCGCTCTATAAGGAAAAGGAGTTGTATGTCTTGGCTGAGCCGCTGTATCAGCGGGCGCTCGCCGTTCGCCGCGCGCACCTGGGGAATTTCCATCCGGCAGTCGCCGTGTGTTTGAACAATTTGGCGAATCTTTACCAGGCCGAGGGGCTTTCCGAACTCGCAGAGCAACGCTATCGCCAAGCGTTCGCCAGTAATGAGGGTGCCCAAGAACCGGCTGAAGCCCTCAAGGGCAGCATTCTTGGGAACTGGGCCTTGCTCACGCATGAGCGGGGGCTGTTGGACGAGGCGAGACTGAGGTACGAACAGGCGCTTGTCATTCAGCAACAGACTCTGGGACGAAGTCATCCCATGGTGGCCATCACGCTCGATCGATATGCCGGGCTCCTCCGAGACCTTGGACAGCAGTCGCATGCGGGGCTCTTAGCCACCAGAGCCACGGCTATCCGCGCACAGCGAATAAAGTAATCCGACAGGGAAGGAGGAAGCGAACGTGACGAGCGTGCGACAGGACATGTCTGCGGCGATTTCTGTTGCCGGCCGATGGGCTTTTGCTGTCGTCCAACTTCCGGCGATGCTCTGGTTCGGGGGGTGCGGTGGAGTGTTGACCGAAATTCCTGAGCTGAATACTCCGGATGGGCGAGTGTTCGCTGAGCGGTGCGGGGCCTGTCACGGCAAGCCGTTTGGTGGCCATGGCGTCACGCATGGCGTGCCGGATCCCCGGTTCAGGACCGTGCTGGAATGGCAAGAGGAATTGCCCAAGATGGAAGCCCTCATACGTGAAAAAGGAATTCAGCGTCTGACTGAAGGTGAGCGTGAGGCGATCACCCGGTATCTGAATCGCCATGCGAAGCCATAGCCCGTATTACTGATGAAGGTTCGTGACCAAACTGCGCAGTTACGTGGCGAGATGGGCACGCGGAGCCCCGAGCAATCGAGGCATACCTGAAACAGTATGTCGAGGGGCCAAGGGGCGAGCCTGCCTACCGAAGGCTCGTCGCAGCAGTAATGCTCGATTGTCGTAGAAGCGTTCCTGAGTAATACGGGTTAGGATTATCAGTTCCGATCTTCAAGAACGTGCAGCCGGCGAGGTCATAGGCATAGGCTGGTACGAAAGGATGCTCGCACGGAGCGAGAAAGGTCAGCAGCCCAGCCAGTACGGTGAGGAACAATAGAGAACCCACCGCCTAAGAAGCCTGGCATAAAATAGATATTCCTCCTTTGTGCCCACTGGGCGCGCATCACCAACCGGGCCGGAATCTTCCGGGCCGTCCCTCCATTTCGACAGTGCGTCGAACAAACCCATCGTCGCCGATCCGACGACCATTACGATCACCTCACGGATTACCGAACCCAAAGAGGAACGAGTGAGTCGGTGGGCTAGGCCGCGCCGCTTGATCCTTTGGCACGCTTTCAGTTTCCGAGGTGAGCAACTGCATTGGTGTGTACCTCACTCGCCAGCACCGAACCGAACGTCGTATAAGCCAATGACTTGTCCTGATAGGCCTCAAACGAGGATCGGTGACAAATCTGTAGCAACGGGGGATGCGAACAGCACCTATCGGTAGACGGTCAACGTGCTCCCTCGGTATAACGGCCAGGATCATGAGGAGAGAGTCCTACAGAAAGGGGTGTCGATGAGAATCAAGTATTGGAGCCTGGCACTCTGTGCCGTTGCGCTATGGGGTTGTGCTGAAATGGGCTCGGCGGAGACTGCCTCTGCTCCAGCAAAGTTAAAAGATGGGGAGCCCGCATTGCCGGTGGGATATCAGAATGGGCCGAAGTTCCTGTCCGAGGTTCAGCGACCGGACATCAAGCAAGTCCGTGACTTATTCATCAATCCGATGGGCGCTGCAACAAAAGCGGGCCAACCGTTTCCGAACGGGACGGTGATGGTGATGGAGCTGTATAAGGCTAAGCTGGATGGAGAGACACCAGTGGTCGGTCCGGACGGCAAGTTAGTCAAAGGCGATCTCACGAAAGTGTTTGTGATGGCAAAGGGCGAAGGCTGGGGGCAGGACGTACCGGAGAATCTCCGAACCGGCAATTGGGTGTTTGCGGCCTACGGCCCAGACGGCCTAGCTTTGGCGGAAGACTTCAGCAAGTGCCGAGGTTGCCACGCACCGCTGGCCATGAAAGACTTTGTCCTGCGCTATGATGAATACTTTGAAAAGAGGGCGGCGCGATAGCCGAACAAGCGCCCCAGGCTCTTCTGACACACGAGTCATGCAGAACTCTGGGTATCCACGGGGGCCAGCTGGCTTAAGGAACGAGCTGCTTACGAAGGAGTCAACGATGCCGCTGTTCATCGCTCTCATGGTGATGATGTTCTTGTGCCCTACCAATCAATCTCACGCCGAAGACGCGCCGTTGGTCCCACTCCTGCGTGCGCAGGCATTCAATAAGCTGTTCGACGGTTTTGACTACTATCACGTCAGGATTGAACGCGACGTGATAAACATCAACGGAGAACATGAAGTCACGGCTGTGGCGAGTGGAAAGTTCTTTGATCAGACGAGACGGGTGAAGGTCAAGTTTCTAGTCGTAGGGGAGACCGTCGTCGGAGGGCAGGTGCTCGAGGAGCAGGGGCTCCCTCCCTGTCTCTTGTCTGTTCGGCCGCGAGAAGAATCACTGTAGGTGGGTTTAACGTTGGAGGCAAACGAATGGGTACGAGGTCTTGTGCGATCGGTATGGCGGTATCCGTCAGCGTCCTCATGATGAGTACGGCGGCCTGGGCGTTACAAGCCGGTGGAGTGGAAATCGGCGACCTTGAAAGCGGGTCAGTGGTGGGGCAGCGATTCAAGGAATTGTCAGTGGACCTCGATATTCACGCTACGGAGATCGGGGGGCTCAAAGTGCTCTATCCTCCGGTGTCGATACTGGACCTCAAGTCGCGTCCAGGGAATCCGGTCTTGCTGCGTGTGACCAATCGGTCCACCAGTGAGCGTGGGTTTCTTATGACGACGACAGCGAATCAAGCAGCCCCGACGGTGTTGAACGTGCAACTTGTACTCAAACCCGGCGAGAGCAAATATATCGGCATCCCCACCAGCGATCTCCTCTATGCTGCTGGAGGGACCTTTGTGTATCGAGACCATCTCCATCCAAAAGATGCAGGGGGAACGCTGCTCTTACTCAAATAGGGCAGGTGATGGTACATGGGAAATCAACCGATGACACGTCGGCGCCATGCCGTGAGAAGCGTGGGTGCCTGTGCCGCGTGAACGGATGGCACTCTCCATCGAGAAACAGCAGAGTGTCGTGAGAACTCCAGAAAAAGGCGAGCCTGTTCGCGTGCTCCTGATCGATGAGTCCGTCATCGCTCTCCAAGGGCTGACGGCCGTGCTCTCGAAGTGTGAGCGAATCGTCGTGGTCGGCACCGCCCGCACTGAAGTCGACGCGCATGCAGCGGTACAGACATGTCGACCGAACGTGGTCGTCCTGGAGATGCTCTTCGGACGAATGAGCGGGATCAACATAT
>CABVSA010000131.1 GCA_902500805.1 uncultured Nitrospira sp.
ACCACTTTCCAGAGCGTTGTTCGACTCATCACTTGTTGTTTGATCGTCTCAATCCGCTGGTCGGCATAACTCGTGATGGTCGACCGAACAAGATCTGATGGAATTTCCTGTTCCTCGATAAGAATCGTGGCCGTGGACTTATACGTCGGCGGCCAGAGGAACGCCAAGACCAACGACGCCACCAGCAGACCAAGGCCGGTGAGGAGAATAAGCTTGCGACGCCGATGAAACGCCGTGAAGTAGTCCTGCACGCTCATGACTTGCTCGGAATGCTGTCCAGATCCTTGTGACTGTGCCATACCGTTAATGAGAGAACGAGAGGTGTGGGGGAGAATAAGTCACCATAAATGTGGTTGCATGAGATTCAGCCGAGCTGATCGCAATGTCGGTATCGCGCCATCGATACATGTATGACACTTCTGCCCGCCACCATTCGAGAAACTGCCACGTCATCTTCGGCGCCACACTGACATACCGACTTTCCGGAAAGGTTACTCCGATAGCCGTGCCCGCCTTTCCGGTCGTGATCATTCCAACCAGATTCAGCCCCAAGGCCAGAGTCTCCGAGACGTCATAGATGCCTGAGACTTCCCCTCGATTCGTCTGAATTAAGAGTCCAAATCCGCTAGGGCTCAGATCTCGAGCAAACGTAACTTGGACCCTAGCTCGTTCAAACTGTTTCGTCATACTGGCCCCGGCCAACCACACGGTCTCATTAGCATCAAAGGAGCCGACGGGTGTCTGCGTCGTGGAGGACAAAAACCTGGGTCCGCCATAGACGGTTCCCGTCAGCGATTCATCAAAGGCATGGGTAAGACTCATATTGACTCCTGGGAAATTAGCTCGAAATGGGAATGGTGAATCTGTTGTACGGAAATCCGTGTAGGATCCTAGTAGTAGAATCTGGTCGCGCTCTGTTAACTGATACTGCAGTCCACCTGACCCACCCACCACCCGATGATCAGCCAACCTGGCGGTTTCGTACGTCGTATCGGACAACTGTACGCTTGACTGAACTGACAACTTTTCCGTCACCGTTCTTGTCCACGTTGGATTAAAGGTCCACTGATTGCGCTGAGCGAACTGCAGAACAACCCCAGTTGCTTGCAATTCACTGAGCAACGTATTGTCACGGGTGAATCCTCCGTTGAACCCGAGGAGATCCTTTTCGGTTCTATAACGCACCGACAAGGGAGCAAAGACGTTCGTAAACTGCCGGTCCTCACCGCCGAAATATCCGACAATGTCTGCGGCGAGCCTACTGCTGACGTCCAAGCGCTCGGTCTTACCGGCCAATTCCGTCGCGGGGGTGACCCAATACCCATAGGTGTCGTGATGGGGAAGCGGTGTCAATAATAGATTACTGTTGTAGACTCCCTTCGCCCCAATCGATGGAGCCAATGACCACTCTACTGCTTCACTCTGGCCTGCCATGCTGCATTCCAAGACGCAGAGCAGCACCAAGAACCGCCCGACGCCTCGCACATATCGATAGTGATTACGACCTCGAGCCTCAAACCTTTCATGCATCGGTTACGGCACCATGACGACGTCGCCGCGTTGGAGAAGAATATTCTGCTCCAAGTCTCTCCCTTTTCGAATATCTCCATAGCGGAAGGGAATGGCCTGCTGCCCCCCCCTCACTCGACGCATCACCTTAATATCGTTTTCGCCGGCAAATGGGGTCAGCCCTCCGGCAAGACTGAGCGCCTGTAAGACGTCAGTGTAATGGCCGATCACGTATTCACCCGGTTTGTTGACTCGCCCAACGACATACACCTTATAGCTGGCCACTTTCGTCACCGCCACGGAGACATTGGGATTCGGTATATACTTCGTGAGGCGCTTGACCAGTTCTCCACGAATATCTTCGACTGTTTGATTCTCCGCTTGGATGTCTCCAACGAGGGGGAACGAAAACATGCCGTCCGGACGAACCACGACCTCGCGTGTCAACTGCTCATCCTTCCACACCGAGACTAACAAGACATCTTCTGCACCCAGTCGATATCCCGGCTCAAGTTGCGACATCAGCGACGCAGGCATCGCATCTTCGGCATGAACGGGCATCACCAATAGCACGACACCTATGATCAGTCCCCCACTCAGCATTGATCGAACTGAACGACCCATGGCTTCTTCTTACCCCCTTAGCTGTGCGAGGGCCTGCTCGGCCTCTCGCCGCCCTTCAAATAGATCTGGACTTTTCAGTGCTCTGGAGAGGTAGGTACGAGCCTCAGCCCGTTGACCGGACTGCAAGAATGCAATCCCAAGGTGATAATTGAGGATAGACATTTCTGGAGATTTAGCGACCGCATCTTTCATGAGACGGATCGCTTCCTCCTGTTGGCCCATCTTGAATCGAACCCACCCGAGTGTATCGATGAACAACGGATGCGGTGCCTCCTTCTCAAACTCTCTGCTGAGACCGAAGGCTTTCTGCAAACTTGCCGGATCTCCTTTGTGATCGACAAGCAGCACAGCCAAGTTGTTCGCCGCCAACACGTTGTGCGGGTTGATTCGCAAGGTGGCCTCGTACGCGCCCATGGCCAGATCGAGCTGTCCTCGCTCGGACTGCACCGAGGCCAATAGCATATGCAACTCCTCGCTCTCGGGGTTCGCTGCAAGTGCCTCTTGTACAATCTGCAACGCCACGTCAGGATTCTTCTGAGACAATGCCGCTGTGGCCCAATTGAGCCATGGGGTCACCCACTTCGGATTGACCCGAACTGCTTCCTTATAGTGGGATGCAGCCTCTTCGTGCAGCTGTGCGCGAGACAAAACCTCCCCCAGGAGTCCGTGCGCGAAGAGATGGTTCTGATCAGTAGCCAGGATAGACTCCAGCCTGGTTTTAGAGCGGGCAGCCTGCCCTAACGCTACCTCCACCTTCACAAGCGACAGTAACGGTTCCGGCGAATTGGGAGCGACCGTAGTTGCTCGCTCGTAGGCCCGACTTGCCTCACTCAGGCGGCGCTGCGCTTCATAGAAGCGCCCTTCAGCCACCAACGCAATAGCCTGATTGCCACCCGATACCTGGCGAAGTCGTGTTAATGTTCTCTCCCCTTCCTGCCAATTCTTCGTCACCACATCCAACGTCATCAGCATGTCGAGCGCGGTAATATCGTGAGGACGTTGCTTCAAGAGATCTTCGAGTCGCGCACGGGCCTGCTGGTGTCGTCCGCTTCGGCTCTCCAGCAATGCCAGGGATCGTTTGGCATCCACCTGGTCCGGGTACAGTGCCACTGCCCGTTCCAAACTGTCCTTTGCAAGATTGATATCGCCGGCGAGTTGATACGCCTGGCCAAGCAGATAATGCACCGTGGCTAACTCTGGCCGATCATGCAGGACGGTGCGAAACGCCTGGACTGCATCCTTCCCGTTCCTTCTGGTCAACGCCATCCGCCCCGTGAGAATCAACCCTTCCGTTGATCGAGGGTTCTCTTTCAGCACATCCTGCACTTGACGTTCTGCTTCGATCTGCTTGCCGGCCCGGAAATCCATCTCCGCCAACTTCACCTTGGCTTCCAGCCCAGCCGGCTTCTCGTTATATTCACGGATCAAAGCAGTATACTGATCGCGCGCCTTGGCCTCCTGGCCCATCCTCACGTAGAGCGCGGCAACTCCAAATTGAAGTTGGCTTGCATACGGTAACTGTGCCGTGGCCTCCAAGAGCACGCGTTCAGCGGACGGGAGATCGTTCCTATTGACAAAGAACTCCGCCAACACAAGCCTGCGCTGCTCACTGCTTGGATCACGCGCCACCGCATCACGAAGCACGGTTTCCGCCTGACCATAGGCGCTTTGCTTGACATAGAACTGACCCAGTCTCAGTCGGTGATCAAGCGAGTCCGGTTCGACCTCGATCATCCGGCGAATCACCCTCTCTGCACCCGCTGAATCATTGACTCTGGTCAATACCGCATTCAAACTATTCAGGAGATCGAGATCAGCTGGATGTGCTTTTAAGGCGGATCGCAACACGTTCTCGGCATCATGATAGCGCTGACGCTGGCCATACAACGTCGCGAGGAGAATCGCGACATCCGGCTCTGTGGGGAACTCCCTGGCCAGTGCTTCCGCCTTGGGAGTCGCCGGAAGAACGGCTTCGTCCGAGACCACCTGTGAAGCAATCTTGAGCGCCTGCGCCTGAGCATGGCTGGGATACCCCTTGAGCACTGCCTCTGCCACTTCCACCACACGGTCGGTCAATCGCGCTTCCAGGTAGTATTTGCCCAAAGCAATCAACGCTGCGGTATGATCAGGACTCAGTCGTACGGCTTCCTGATAGAGCTGCACCGCATTGCGCCAATTCTTTTCCTTCTCCTCAACTCGAGCAAACAAGACATAGGCATCTGCATCTTTGGGATCAATTTTCAACACATTTCTCAGTGCCACCCTTGCCTTGGGATAATTCGCAGCCTCCATGTACTCAGTGGCTCGAGCAAAGTACTTTGCTTTTCTCTCCTCAGGACCACCACAAGCGGCCAAGGTAATCGCCGCGAGAAGAACAATGCCGACAGTTCCCTTCCTGTTGACACTCCGCCTACAGCGCTTCTGTAAGTGCTCAGATTTCATACTTGTACGTTATTACGTAACGCGGTTTGCTACAACAAAATCCGGATTCCCAACCCAAAGAGGATCCAGAGCGACACGAGTCCTAATTGTCTGACACGCGTCGAAAATGCATGAAGGAGCAACTCGAAGGAAAAGAAGAGCACCACCAACTTGGCCGCAAAGACACCTAAATGTGAGACATCCGCGCTGACTTCAGGGAGCAATGGCAACGTCACAGCCATAAATACCATTAAATAGTCAAGCGGTGTCGTCTGAAACCTGCTTTCTTGATTGAATCGAAGACTTAAGAGCACCATAACAGCGGCAATGACAAAGAACACGTTGTGCGCCATTGCAACGGCAGAGACGGGACCCACTCGAGAACCCTCACAGACATAGAGCAAAAATGTGGTCCCAACATAAAGCCCTCCTCGCACAAAGTATGGTGCAATCTGCGAAGAGCAAGAGAGTCCGGCCAACACCACCGCGAATAGCCCAATCGAGACATACCCCACGTCGTTGGGAACCGTCGATGGAAGAAAGACCAATGCGATCAGGAACAACGGAACAGTCACAGCCAAGAACTGGATCGGGAGATCCGTCAGCCAAGGGCCATTGATGAATCTGGCGATGCTGGCATTTGAAAGAACATACCCTGCGCCTGAGGTTGGCGAGGGAAGGAGTCCTCGTCCCGCTGCAATAAATAGCATTAAGACCAAAACTACCAGCGTCAGATAGAGCGGAACGATGAGTGTGTCGGACTGCCAGCGTAACAGATAAGCCACCCCCAACATACCAGCCTGTATCAGATAGATCACGGTCACGGCTTCATAGTGCGTGAGTCCCACTTTAAGCAATTTATGATGGATATGCGCGCGATCTCCAACGAATGGCGATCGCCCCTCAGCCAACCGCTGCGCCGTGACCCCGAGCGTGTCCAAGAACGGCAATCCCAATAGAAATAACGCGAGGCTAGGGGTGAAGGGGCCACGGGATGAGTCTGTTAGTAAGACGGCCAGCACCCCCATCATAAATCCCAAGAGTTGGCTCCCCCCGTCCCCCATGAAGATACGTGCAGGATAGGTGTTATACCGCAAGAATCCCAAGATCGCTCCAAGAAAGGGAACAGCGAGCACGAGAACTATCGAGTCTCCAGAAAGATACGCCAAATAGGCGATCCCACTGAGCGTGAGAAACGACAGTCCACCAGCCAGACCATCCAAACCATCTGTCAAATTAACGGCGTTGGACACGCCGATCAAGAACACCACCGTCACAAACATCCCAGTCCATGCCGGCACTTCCACATCAGGGAGAAAGGGAAGCGTGGTAAACCAGATGTCTCCGCCTAGCACAACAGCAAGAGCCGCACACAGCTGTCCGACTACTTTGGTTCTGTAGCCGAGATCGACCCGGTCATCCCAGACACCGAAGATCACGATAATCCCACATCCTAATAATACGGAGAATGTCGTGGTATCCTTTGGTCCCCACCAGGCAATCGATGCGCATGCACCGACGGCAAATGCGATCCCACCGATCCGTGGCACCGCATGTGCGTGAACTTTCCGTCCTCCCGGTTGATCCATGATCTGGAAGCGCTCTGCCACAATCCGTAAGAACGGGATCAGAGCCATGCAGACCAGCAAGGCCGTCATGGAACTGAAAAAGAGTTCATTCAGCATTGGTACGCTCGCTCATCAGGCACAGGGTTGTTTAGTCCGGTACAAACCTCGGCAGCGCTCCTCCAACTGCTACTGCAAATTCCAGGAGACGTTGGTCGACTGTGGATTCGGATTCACCTGGGCTGACAAGCGCAGCCAACCTCACCAGCGCTCCGTCAGTTCGTTGTCGAGAAAACGCGTCCCAGAACAAGTACAGCTTGACCAAATATTCGCTTGTGAGCTGACGCTCGCGTTGTTTAAACCAATATAAAACGATTTGCTTTTGATCCCCCTTCTGAATGACCGCACGATTGGCCCGTAGCGGTTGCATGGTCTGATCCGAGACAGGCAATTGGGTTTGTGTCAATGAGGCAATTTCCCAGCCACCACCCGGTAGACAGCTTTGAGGTGAATGAGCAGACTGTCCTTTCCGTTGTGACCGATAATAGGCGGCATAGAAATTCACCTGCTGCTGGGGACTCAATCGGTAATCTGCGAGAACATAGTCATCAAATCGAAGGGCATCGATGTACTGCTGTTCAAGGGGAAAGGGCTGACCACGCCATCCGTTGATCTGCATCGGGAAATCCACGAAAGCGGTTCGTGGAGGAGGACTTTCCTCACGATCCATAAGCAGAGTGCCAAACAACGTACATGGTGCAAACAGCGCCACACTGCATAAGTAGGCTGGACCGGGTGAGAGTATCCGGCTGGGGAGAACGTTCGCCTCGCCCTTCACGACGGTCTCCACTTCCTGAGTTCCCCATTTCAACTGCTCACGCAACGATCGCCCTGGTGTCTCTGCGCCGAGTCTTCCGAGCCACGCCACTTCGAGGATCAGCAGCCCAAAGCTGACCATGAAAATGACCCATCCCTCAAAGAGATGATAGAACCCTTCTGCTGCACCTCTCCCATAAAGTTCGACCAACACGCCTATCATGCCAATCCGGAACCCGTTAATCAGTATCGAGATGGGGACAGCAGAGAGTACTAAGATGACTCGCTTCCACATCCTGTCTTTGAAGAGATACGCGCAGAGCAACGCAAGCGAGAGCAGAGGAAGCAGATAGCGAATCCCACTGCAGGCTTCGACGACTTGCAGCTGAACCGGCCCGAGATCGATGACGTTGCCTTCACGAAAGGCCATCACCCCAACAAGCTGGAGACAGCCAACGCCGAGCGAAGAGGACCACAATTGAAGTTGGCTTGACAGATTTGCATAAAAAAACGTGGGGAGCGGGATCGCCGTCAGGAGATAGCCGAGGGGGAACGCAATCGCCTTCGTTCCACGAATCCCAACGAGAGTCATCGCCAGTCCAACCAGTACGATCCATAACGAAAGGTGCAAGACGAGAAAAATCGTCGAGAGTTCACCAACCACATAGAGAAGGAGACCGAGACCGATCACGGCCAAGCCCCACCACGATTGCTCCCTTACCAACAGAGACACCCGATGTCGGGATTGCCAGATGAGAAACCCTGAAATGAGAGGGACGAAGAATCCATGACTATAGTCCTCACTCCCAAACCAGCGGCTGATTAGAAACACAAGACTGTCGGTATACAGATAGCCTAAGAACGCGACGATCAGGATCGACGAAATAAGGAGAGCGCGTGTGTTGGCCATAAGACAGATTCACTCAACCAATGATGAGGAATGGGTCAAACAAGCGAC
>CABVSA010000132.1 GCA_902500805.1 uncultured Nitrospira sp.
GGTTTTTCCAGTAACAACACTTTGAAGTCTTGGAGGCCGAACCAGGCTGGGTCGGCGAGGTCGTGGTAGTGGAGGCCCTGAAGTTTGGGGAGGAGGTCGCCTAAAACTTGCTGGAGTTCCTTCTCACTGTAGGCCCGCACGGCGAAGGGGTGGTTCATAGCCTGACAGAATCGCTGGATGGTGTAGGTGGCGCCGGTGCAGAGGACTTTCGTGTCGGGTTTGAGTCCAAGAAACTGCGGAAGAGACAGATAGCGTTCTTGAAACCCCAGCCAGCGGACAGCTTGGCGCAGGTGACTATATTGCACTTCGTACTCGGTATGTCCCGGGAGCTTTACGGGGGCAGGCCAGCCCTGTTCAATGCCGAATTCGGTCAGAAAGGCTCGCCCACCTGGTTTGAGCACCCGCCACAATTCTGCAACGAAGCGAATCGGTCCTACATTGAAGATCACCGAGTCCGGTGGATTGGCTTCGATGGGCAGGCGAAGCCGTCGGATCCAATCGAGTGCTTCTTGATGTTGTGTCGTCACTCCCACCCCCGACACGAGTTCCTGCTTGGTCAGTTGGACTGGTGTCATGTCGGCCATGTTCTCGTTGTCGATGACGAGATCGACCGAACGATCAGCCAGCGGCAGCTGTTCAGCATTGGCTCTGGCGCCGGTGACATTCCATCCGCCCGCTTTGGCTCGTGCGACCTGGAGGTTGAGGAATGGCTGCGTGATATCGAGTGAGAGGTAGGTGATCCCCTGCTTCTCAAATGGGAGCAGATCCTTTCCGAGTTCCTGTGCGAGATACCCGAGGCCGCCACCGATCTCCAGGATGACTTTGGGTTTAGGAGCGAACCAACCGAGACGCCTGAGTTGTCGCATCAGCAGTCGACCATAAGTCAGACCGTCCAAGGCCTCGCTTGGTTCCCGGAAGAGATGAGAGACGGTGGTTTCAATCAAATCAAAATGGCCGTCGTCTCTCGAGCTTTCGGTCAGCTCGTGGTGATGGAACTCTTCCAGGTGGTGCTCGCCTTCAAAGCCATCTTGCCCTGACCAGCCTTCTCGGACCTGTTGGAGCAGCACATCCCACTTGGCCTTGTGCCGGTGGCCTCCGGGTGGTTCAGTCCCGTAGTAGCAGAGGGAGTAGTTGGGGGTTGCCCACCGTTCTAAGTGCCAGGATCCAGGTTGCCCATCAGGCCCGCAGATCTTGGTGCCGTATTGCTCAAGAAGCGTTCCCAGGGCTGTATGGCCGTTCATGGCCTTGAGTAGGTCCACCCCGGTACGGTTCAACCGGATCAACGGGAGGTCGTCATCGAGTGGAGCCAACCACCATTCGTCTGGCTGATGTTGGTAGACAACAAGGTCCGGAATATGCCAGGCCAAGAGGGTCAGTGTGTCTCCGGTCAAGGATAGAGGAGTATGGATGGCGGCCACAGCCTTCATAGTCATGAGCGTTCCGTGTCAGATACTCGGACAATCGGTAAGCTACAGGAGCGGTCGGCACCTCTGCAAGCGGACAATGGATGCTGCCTTACAGGTGAGCGGGGGTTGATGAATCATCGGTCACAATCAGCTGCCCTCGCATGATGGGATGGATCCCACAATGATAGGCATATCGACCGGGAGGTAGGCCAGGGATCGTGAACTGTCCTCCCGGTGGAACGGTCCCTGAATTAAAGAGACAGGAGCTTTCGTCCTGTAGACAGCCATTGTGGGTGACGGTGTGGTGTGTCGGTGTCGGATTCTCCCAACGAATGGGTGTGCCGCTCACCACGGTCGCGGCAGCAGGGACGTAATAGGGCGAGCCATTTTCCATAAGAATTTCTGTGGCTGGGGAGAAATCGAGGGCCGGCCCCCCCACAGTAGCCCCGATCCCCAGAGCAATGGTCAGGATGTGCAGTCGGTTCACGGGGAAATGCTCCTCAATGCGCTGTCTCGGTGATTGATAAGAGCCATAACGATGGCGAAGGATTCAGCTGTGTTCTCTCTGGGCCGTCATCATAACATGCCGCCACCGAGGGTTTGACGGGGCTCTGTAAGATGCCTGCCAGCGGTTATCTTTTCCCGTCGTCGGCAGTACGCGCATTTCTATTGAACCCAAAGTAATGAAAGCCGCAGAGGGTCGTAGAAATCATGATCGAGGTGGTTGCAAGAGCCTGTTCGTTCATGCTAGATGGAGGCCGTTGCGCCGCGCTGAAACGAAGAGGAGGGATCGGAATGGCGAACAAAAAGAAGAAAGCCGTCGCGAAAGCGTCGTCAAAGACAAAGAAAGCCGCACCGCTGCCGAAGAAAAAAGCAGCCGCCAAGAAAGTCGTAGCCAAGAAGGCCGTGGTGAAGAAGGCTGCGAAGAAGCGTGCGGTGGTCAAGGCATCCAAACCCGCCCCAAAGAAGAAACCGGCGGCCAAGAAAGCTGCCGGCAAGTCAGCGAAGAAAGCGGTCGCCAAATCAGCCAAGAAAACACCTCAGAAGTCTATCCCTTCGAGCGCATCAGCCAAACCTGTTGCGGATGAAGAGGAGATGACACCTCGAAAGGCCGTCTCGGTGAAACCGGCCATGCCGATGGAGCCGAATGAGGCTGATTTGGAAGATGAGGATGTCGTTGATGATGAGTTAGAGATGGAAGATGAGCTCGACGAAGATGACGTCCGAGATGAGTTGGATCTCGATACGGATGATGATGGGGATGAGCTCATCGATAAGTCAGAAGAATTGCTGGACGACGATTATCGACACAGTTAGTCGTCCGGCGTTTGGTGGTGGTCCTGCGACAGATTGTGCTCGCGCCGTTCCATGCGCAGCGCCTATCGCAGGGGCAGGGCTGTCGGCATCGGTCTCAATCGTGGCGCTCTCTCTCGCTGCTGGAATGCGGGTCGTTCCAGCAGCGGGTTTCAGGCGTTTGTTCAATATCTACTCGTTCTTTACCTGCAAGGTGAGTCTCTCCGACGGTTGTTCCTCTCAGGGTTTGTGTCGAGTCCCATGGTAAGCATCGGAAGGGTTTTAACCGGGGTGGTTTTCGCGGCCATCGTTGCGATCAGTGTTGGTTTGCCTGAAGTCGGCGCCGCTTGTGTCGTCGAGGGAGGATCAGCCGGCGCAGGAGAGGCCGGGCTTGTTCTGCATCTTGCACCGATCTGTACGCAGACGGAGCGGGAGGCGCATATCGTGCGTGGTGAAAGAATTGTAGAGACGCTCGAGAGAGGGCACCCGGTCGATCTTGTTGGGGTGATTGTTCAGGGGGATGTCCTGTTTGACCGCCTCGTTCCCCAGTCAGCATCCCGATCATCGACGGCATCCGAGCCTCCGAGTCAGAGCAAGCCTGCCCGCAGACAGGAGGAACGACTGGTTCATGCGGGACTGAGCATACGTGACTCTGTGGTACAAGGAGCGGTACACCATCGTTCGGTCACCGGTATCTTGCGATTTGAAGGACCTGTGGACTTGCGGGGAACTCGATTTAAAGAGGGGGTGGATCTCTCCTGGTCGGTGTTTCAGGAAGCGGTGGAACTATCTGGGGCTGTCTTTGAAAAAGAAGCATATTTTGTTCAAGGACAATTCGTCGGCCCGTTGGCCTGTCGAGAGACCAGGTTCGGTCCGAGTACGAGATTTCACCGGTCAAGGTTTCAAAGTTCCATGGACTGTACCGGCGCACTCTTCGACGGGACGGCAGAATTTTTGGAAATCACGAGTGAACAGTCGGTGGAGTTTGAACGGTCGAGGTTTGGTTCGGGGGTGGGGTTTTCCGGTGCTCGCTTCAAAAATCGTCTCAGTTTTCGCGACGCGATCTTCAGCCGCGAGACCTTCTTTACCTTTACGGTCTTCGAAGGGGAGACGATGTTTACCGGCTCCCAATTTCTGGGGCCTGCAGATTTTTCGAATGCCGAGTTCAAGCGACAAGACGACCTCGCTCGGGCACGCTTCGATCATCCGCCGCTGCTCGCTCAGGCAAAGCGGCTGGAGCCTTCCCAGTCTGACGGTTTCTTTCAGACCAAGAACGGCCAGTATGTTCTCACGTTCGGGTTGCTCGTCACGGCAGCTCTGCTCGTGGCCTATGCGATCAAGCTCAAATGAGCACTCTTGTTTATCCCCAATATATAGAATCAGACTTGCTCGCCTCCCCATAAGTTGATATAAACAGGCCGTGGAATCCCAAGCCGACGGGTTTGAGCAAACAGAGCTGCCGTATAAGGTCCGTATCGAAAATTTCGAAGGACCGTTGGACCTCCTCCTGCATCTCATCAAGAAAAACGAGATCAATATCTACGATATCCCGGTCGCCATGATTACCCAGCAGTACATCGAGTACCTGGAGGCGATGGAGGAACTCAATCTCAATGTCGCGGGAGATTTTTTAGTGATGGCGGCGACGCTGTTGCAAATCAAGTCCAAGATGCTGTTGCCGGCCGACGAGGCAATCGACGACGAAGAGGAAGGGCCGGACCCACGGGAAGAGCTGGTCCGTCGGTTGCTTGAATACAAAGCGTATAAGGAGGCGGCGCGCCAGCTCGATGATCAAGAGAAGATGTGGCGTGAGATCTTTTGGCGTGAGGATGCATTGCCCGTCGAAACAGTCGCCGAGGAGGATCTTCCTCTCGAAAATGTGTCATTGTTCGATTTGGTTGATGCGCTCAAGGAAGTGCTTGAACGCAATCCGGACAGCCGGCTCATCGAGATCGTGCCCGACAATCTCACGGTTCGGGAACGGATGAATCTCATTCTGGAAACGTTGGAGGGGAAAGACTCGGTCTCGTTTGCGGCGCTGTTCGAAGGATCGGTCCATCGAATCGTGGTGGTCGTGACGTTTTTGGCCTTGTTGGAATTGATGCGGTTGCGAGTCGCCCGTGTGTTCCAGGCAGAAACCTTCGGACCGATTCTGGTCTCGCGGATGTTCTCGCTGGTGCCCGATCCGGCGGAGCTGGATGATGTTGATGCGGAATGGAGGAGCGCATGACGCCACTGACGGCGGATGTGGTTGATGAGGTGGATGTGCCCGAAACCGAGGCCGTGAATACGGTGAATACGGAAGATCCGGAGAACTTGGACGAGGGAAATGGAGTCCCGTCTTCGGAAGGCCTCAGCGAGGATCGGCCCCACAGCATGGCCGAGCTCCAAGCCATCCTGGAGGCGTTGCTCTTCGTCTCGGCCGAGCCGCTGCCTGTGACTCGCCTTGTCGCCGCGATGGGCAGGGTCTCGAAGGGCGAAGTCGAAGAGGCGTTGCATCATCTCGGCCGAGCGCTCGATCAAGAAGGGCGTGGGGTGCGATTAGTGGCGGTCGCCGGTGGCTATCGTCTGGTAACCAAACAGGATTATGCCGCTTGGGTGAAACGGTTGGACAAGGCCAAGACGGCGGCAAAACTGTCCCGATCGGCGTTGGAGTCCTTGGCCATCATTGCCTACAAGCAGCCGCTGGTGCGGGGCGAGATTGAAGAAATCCGAGGCGTGGAAACTTCCGGGGTTCTGCGTACATTGTTAGAGCGCAAGCTGGTGCGGATCGTCGGGCGCAAAGAAGTCCCGGGTCGGCCGATCATGTATGGGACGACCAAATTTTTCCTGGAACACTTTGGGTTGAGCGATCTTTCGCAGTTGCCGCCGCTGCGTGAATTCAAGGAGCTTGGTGAAGCTGAACAGGCACTCTTGCCGATGGATGGCAGCGAGATTCTGTCTGCAGTTGGAGAGGTTGAGGTGGTCGATGCAGAGGCAGAATCATCCGTAAATGGTGAACTTGAGACGGCTGTTCCTCTCGAAGAGGTATTGGACCCTCTCCCGACCGCGCAATCCTGAAGCTGCATCCATCACGCGTCCTGGCAACGGGACGTTCCTGGCTGTGGCCTCCGATTCAGGGCAGTCCATCCATCTTAGAGTGTCACAGTTGGCTACGGAGTGGGTTTTTTCTTGAGTGGGGGATTCTTCAGACGCTGCAGTTCAGCTTCCTGCTCGTCAACTTTCTTTCGCAACGCCTTCATTTCTTCTTTAAACGCCTGCAACTCAGTGTCCTGCTTCACGACCGGAGGAGCTGGAGGGGGCGGAGGCGGTGTCGTCACCATCGGGACCGGTTGCGGAGCTGGAACAGGCGGTGGAGGAGGCGTGAGCAGCCTCGCCAGGAGTTGATAATCGATGGCCAGCGACCGGTCTTCTGATTTCCCAATCCAACTCGATCGATCGTAGACGTCGGAGCGAACCGCTCCTTCCGGCAAGAACGTCACTTCTCGGTCTCGGAGACCATCGGTGTCCGGGAGCGGGCGTGGCTCTTTTTGGCTGGCAGTGGGTCGTTTCCCAGGGTAGTGGCGGTATTGCGTCAAGGTGACATGCAAGGACAGGCCGTCCGCGAACAGGTAGCCTGCGGTCGTCTCTCGTTGTGGAGCGGTCTTCGCAGATGACGCGAGGTACGGTGTGGAATAGATGCGGAACCCAACGCGTTGCGTGGCAGTGGCTTGAGCCAGAGCAGCGGTTATATGCGGAGTCAGGAACACAATCTCATC
Organism: uncultured Nitrospira sp.; assembly: GCA_902500805.1. Taxonomy (GTDB): domain Bacteria; phylum Nitrospirota; class Nitrospiria; order Nitrospirales; family Nitrospiraceae; genus Nitrospira_D. The sequence continues at coordinate 6,458 of CABVSA010000132.1, forward strand.
CTCGGAGAAAGTCCGAATATCGTTCAAGTTTGTCGATTTTGCGGCTTTGCCTAGGAGTAACAGAAGTCCGGATTTTTCTTTGGTGTGGATCCCCCGTAGGACATCTCCAACAGTCGTTTCTGACAGCTTGATGGGATGTGAAGCCTGGAAGGAGCTGTCTGAAACAGACTCAAGGAAGACCGATCCAATGGAAGTTTCCTGAATCGAGGTGGTTGGGCGTGAGCCAGCGCACCCGGCTATCAAGAGGGGTATGCAACCCAGTATGAGTACACGCAGTCTCAAGCTAAACGATCGAGGTGGTGTGTGATTCATCGTGTGGTGTGTCCGCGTGTGAAAGCCGGTGCGCAGTGTAGCAGGAAGAGTCGGTAAAAACAAAAATGCCATGACATTCCTGATTTATGAGACCAGGGTTCTTCGTGTGCAACTCATGGATATTGCTCTCCATGACAAGGTGTTGATCGTGCCCGTGCTACGGGATTGCCGACAATCAACTGATGAGGGACTCATATCTCGATGGAGTCTTCATCGTACTTACAGGGATGATCGTGGGAAGGAGTGCGAAATAGCTGTATTGGCGAGAGTGGTTTCCTGGACTGGGTTTGCAAGGAGCGACCTCCATACCGCTAGAGGCAAGAACCCTTGACGCGGCGAGAGTGTAATGTATACAATCCGGCATCCAAATTGAGAGATTAGGTCTTTATGGGCGCCCTTGCGTCAGAGACCAAATCAGTTTTAAGTAAATCCACTTGCCAAAGGCGTGTGACGCGGGCTATAAGGCGGCTCTCAGATCTCTTGCCTGCGTATCACCTGAAGTTCCGTCAGCGTTCAGACTCTGTTGCGAAAGGAGGGAATGCGTCTGAGCATGGGCCAAGTCAGTCGGTCTAGTCTTGGGCCGAAATCGTGTTAAGAGAAGGCTCAAGGACGAACCACTGGCGTCTGTGCGTCAGAATAGTCTGGACAGGATTTGAGCAAAACGGCATCGACCGGCAGTAAGCACCTCACCGCATTCGGAGAAGGAGAGACGCACTATGGACAAGCACCTGCCTCACGAGGGACCAAGCACCAAGGAAGCGACTGCAGACACGGCAGTGACGACAGAACCGACCGGCCCATCGCGGCGAGAGTTTTTAGGGCAGAGTGGGCGCGTCGCAGCCGGGGTGG
>CABVSA010000133.1 GCA_902500805.1 uncultured Nitrospira sp.
AGGCCCAGTGGCGAACGAAGTTCTACGCGACGTGCCAGGAATAGTCGTCGCTAGCGAATCAGCAAGCGTTCCTTCCTGAATTTGTCTATCTCATAGGCAACCGCAATGCGTTCTTGGACAGAGAGCATTCTTCTGTTCCTACCTTACTCGCACTCCCTTGGTCTCTGACTTGCCAGGATACCGTGGGGTAAGATATCCTTACTTAATTGTCGGGGGTGAGCATGCTGGCCAAAAAAACATCAAAGAATCAAGTCACCTTGCCTAAGAAAGCGTTGCGGGAGATTCCGGACACGGATTACTTCGATGTCACCACCAGGGACGGGGTACTGATCCTCAGACCCGTTACCATGACAGAAACAGGGTCTCGACTGGCAGCCGTACGGCGAAAGATCAAAGATCTCGGCATGGAGCCGGCAGACGTCGGGCGCGCCATCGCTTGGGCAAGAGGGCGTCGAGGCCGTCGCCGGTGATCCGCGCCGTGCTCGACACGAACGTCGTCATCTCAGCATTGCTCTTCTCAGGACCACCGTCGCAACTCGTCTCGGCGTGGCAATCCAGCCGTCTTCGACCGGTTGTGTCAGCGTCCATATTGGAGGAATACATTCGAGTACTGGCCTATCCCAAGTTTGAACTCACACCTGCTGAGATCCGAAGTGTGATCGAAGAAGAACTGCTCCCCTTTATCGAATCAGTCAAAGCCCTCGACACACCCGTTCCCGAGGTTCGCGACCCGGACGATGCGAAATTCATCACTTGTGCAGTAACGGCAGGGGTGCGCTGGATTGTCAGCGGAGATGACGATCTCTTGAGCCTTCACCGCATCCAATCGGTCGAGGTCATCTCGGTCACGGCATTCCTCCAACGGCTGAACACCAAACCATAGAAAGCAAGGTACGAGCAGGATTTGGGGCTTGTAAAGGTATCCGATCCCATACCCCCGACAGGCTGACTGTGCAGGACCTGCATCGCTCCTTTCAGCCACGTCAATCATCAGAAATCCTGCCTGTCGCTATTTTTTCACGGCCCCCGTCCCTACCAGCCACCCGCCCCTTGTCTGTTCCCCGTCTCCGACATAGATCAGATGTAAGGAACCCGACATTACTGTAAACTTTCTTTACACCGAATACAGAAGTACAGAATGTTCAGATGTAGCCATATTTCATACACTTGCAGGTGTAGCATCCTTACTAGCCAGATATCGCAGCAGCTGGCTATGTCAAAAGTTTTTACACTCGTTCATGAAGCAAGAGAGTAGCAGGCAGAAAAAACAATCACATACGTACTGGCATAAGAATCGCTCTCCTCGTGTGGTCGGTCAGCCGGAAGTGAAGAGAGGGGAAACGCGGCATTCCATCGTTATTCTCATAATCAAATCCGCTATGACGGAGGCATCATGGCACATCCTTCACGGCTCGCATTCTTGGTTCTAACCCTGTGTCTCTCGGCTTTCATCCTGAGTCCTGGACCAGCGCAGGCGCTGTCGTTGCAGGTCAATGGCGGCGGGATTCTCACCGGGGCGACAGGCGTCAATGTCGGCGGCGCCCTCTACGATGTCCAGTTTCTTGATGGCACTTGTAGCGCCTTGTTTAGCGGGTGCGATCAAACGACGGATTTCATCTTTCAGACACAAGCGAATGCCCTATTGGCAGGTCAAGCGTTACTTGATCAAGTCTTTCTTAATTCTACATTAGGAAATTTTGATACCGGCCCCAATCTCACACAAGGATGCACCAATGCCTTCGTTTGCAATGTCGGCACACCATTCCAATTAACATCAACGAATATCGTTTCCACATACAATTCAGTAAATTCGAGCAGTTTAAGTGACTCAACGCAATGTTGTTCGTCATTCACAACTGTGTTCAATTCAGGAACCTTCCCTACCTTCACCTATGCACGATGGTCACCCGCCGCAGCCAACCCTGTCCCTGAACCTTCCACTATCGCGCTGTTCGGTCTTGGCCTTATCGCGCTGGTCTTCTGGGACTATCGCCGTCGACAAGCACATCCCACTGGCACACAAAACCAGTAAGTCTCTTCGAGGTCAACCGCTACCACGGGGGGCGGCATCACCGCGCAGAGGTGGACTGGCACTCCTCTCCCCGCTCGCTCATTTGACATGTACACTGCAGAACAGCATATGATCTGTAAAGGTATTTACCCCCCTCACTTGACCAATCCGTTCGATCACCATCATAGCCAGGCTATCGACTTGTCCCCGAGTTGGGGACCTGTCTGCCCGTTGATGTTCCCTAACGTCAAATCAAATCACGTGTAAAGAACCTCTCATCACTGTAAATTTTCTTTACAGTTGGCATGTAATCAAGAGAGATCCAAGGGCTCACAATAATTCAAATACTTAGACGTGTCGTATCCTTCCGATCACATATTGTATCGGCCAACCGTGTAAAAACTTCTTACAGCCGTTCAGAGATAGATAGATAGATAGAACAAGTACTTACAATTGGCAGAAGAATTGCTTCCACCTGCTGCTGTTCATTTGAATAAGTGCGGTTTGGGACCTTCTAAACCAAAAATAGAGGAGTGCACTAATGCCTATCGGAAAATTCTTGATCATTGCAGCGTTTACATTGACCCTCGTCGGAACAGCGCACGCCGTGCCCTTTCAAAATGGTAGTTTTGAAAATCGAAGCCCTCAAGAAACGGGAACTTTAGATGCTGGCGACGCTACTGCAGCCACTTCTATGCCTGGCTGGCGCGTATTTACCGGTGATATTGACTACATGCCAAACCTTGGCGTAGTCCCCTTTTTTGGCTGGAGCTCCGCACACGGCGACTGGAGCCTTGATCTCAATGGACGCTTTGGCCCAGGTGGCATCGAGCAAACCTTTGATACCATTCCCGGCACCACCTACACGGTCACCTTTTCGATGGCTGGTAATCCAGAGCTACTCCCTGCTGTAAAAACACTACAGGTAGTGGCTGATGGCTCCACACCTAACGCCTATGCGTTTGATTCTACAGGCAAAGACATAGTGAACATGGGATGGATTGATCAGAGCTATTCGTTTGCAGCGAGCTCAACCTCCACCACACTAAGGTTCATAAGCCTGACCACATCGATTAACGGGTCCTTTGGCCCAGCACTGGACAGTGTGCGAGTCGCGGCGAGTCCGGTCGGAGCTGTTCCTGAACCAGCTTCGTTGCTCCTGCTGGGCTCCGGCTTAGCGGGCTTGGCAGCCTGGCGGCGGCGCAGAGGCTGATCGCTGAGCATTTGTTTCGTAGCAGAAGGTAACAATAGAGCTGCCTCTTTCTTCCCGACACCGAAGAGCCCCCGCCCATCCGGGCGGGGGCGCTTTCTCATTCAAGCTGCCGTTGACCCGCTTCTTGCTCGCCTTGGTCATCCACAGCCCAGCGCCACCACCGATAGATGTCTCATCTCATTGCTCAACCTCAAGGCCAATGCTATAGTGCGTTCAGCGATGCTCACTGCACGGGTCGATTCGGCCTACCTTCCATGAAGACAGAACTGCTCCAGCGTATCACCATCGAGCCGGGTAAATGCGGAGGCCGTCCTTGCATTCGTGGTATGCGTATCCGTGTCCAGGATATCCTGGACATGCTGGCTGCAGGAACTTCTCAAGAAGAGATCCTACATGACTACCCGTACTTGGAGCGCGACGACATCCGAGCCGCGATGACGTACGCCGCCGCCTATCTAAACCACACGATTGTGCCGGCTCAGACTCGATGAAATTTCTCGTCGATGCGAATCTCCCTCCAGGTCTTGCCGCTTGGTTTCGCGAGCGTGACCACGAAGCGATCCATGTCAACGATCAACCAGGCTTAGCGTTTGACGATCGTGGCATTTTTGAATTTGCCCGTCAAAATGGATTCGCCATCGTCACGAAAGACGAAGACTTTGCCTCTCTCGCAATACTCGGCGCAAAACCCGCTCCGGTGGTATGGGTGCGGATCGGCAATGCCACGAACGCGGAACTCCGAAACCGACTGGAACCGGTTTTCCGTGAGATTGTACAGCGCCTTGATACGGGTGAGACGCTCATCGAAGTCGTCTGATACCTCGCACAAGTCTGAAATGCGAGCCCCCGCCCTTCTGTTTTTAGATCTCAGACCTTCCTCACTGATAAACACCACATATCCTGTCTGCTTAGAACCTCAGTCCTGAGCTACCACTACTCCCGTACACGCCCTTCAATAGAAAGTTCTTCAGGATCTTGTGTCGGGACAGTACTCCACAATGTCCCTCGCCCCCGCTTCGGGGGAAAGGGACAAGTATGACCTACACGAAAGCCTGAAGAGCCCAATAGAAACAGGGTGATCAGTTTCGTGCAGACTCCTGCTGAAAATCGGCTAACCAAATTAGAAAATGGTGCAGGCTTACGAATGGTAGACAACAAGACGCTCAGTGGAGCGAGAACGGCACCGGCACAAAGGTGACGATAAACACGGCCAACGCGATCCAGCCGACAATCGTCCGGCTGCGACCGAGCGGCACGTGAGGGTCTAGGACCGGAGGATGGCCGAGGCCCCACAAGCCCGCCATGAAGGCCCAAAGGAACCAGCCTGGCCAGCCGAAAAATCCTAAGGCTAAGAGGACCGGGAGAAACGCCAGCGCCATGGTTCGTTGTCGTCGCCCCCAGAGGGCATAGGCGACATGGCCGCCGTCCAGCTGGCCGATGGGCAACAGATTGAGCGACGTCACAAACAGCCCGAACCAAGCGGCAAACCCGATCGGATGAAGTACTACATCGGCCTCCGGCGGGAGCGGCCCGATGATGAGCCAGGACATGAATTGGAGGAGCAACGGTTCACCGAGCTGCAATCCCAACGTCGCGGTTCGATCCACCACCGTCGACAGATTCAATCCGACGATCAGCGCAGCGACAGCGACCACAAATCCGGCCAAAGGACCGGCGACGCCGATATCGAACAGTGCACGGCGGCTGAGAATCGGCCTCCGCATACGAATGATGGCGCCGAACGTTCCGATGAAATACGGCGGCCCCGGAATGAACAGCGGCAGGGAGGCAGGCACTCGATGGATCTTCGACAGCACATAATGCCCCAACTCGTGCGTGGTGAGGATAAAGAGTAAGGCCCCGGCAAACGGGATGCCACGCCAGAGCAGCTCAGGAGATGTCAGGAGAAAATTCAACGGGCCGCGCGCCGGACCATTGTACGTTTGGTAGGCTCCGGCCCACAGCGTCGTAAAGACCGTCAGGAGAAAGAGGACAATCGGGAGCGTCCATTTTGAAAAAAACGACGGCGCACCCTCGTCTTCGTCCTCCGTGACATCGACGATCTGAGGTGGAGACTGTTCCCCCACATCAAGAACAGTCCCGTTCTCACGGTCTCGATATTCCTCTCGCCCCAAACCATCCATAGTTACTCTGCGTTATGGAAGCGCTGCAAACGGATTGTGCTCGAGTTCTTCCTCGACAGTCGTGGCAGGTCCATGGCCGGGCAGAAGACGATAGTCCGGCGAGAGTTTCAGCACGCGGTGGGTGACTGAATTAAGATGTGATGGGTACAACTCTTTGGGATTGGACCGTCCGATCGATCCGGCAAAGAGCGTATCCCCGACGAAGCAGACCGGCCACTGGGCATCATCCGCGCAGTAACAGATCCCTCCCGGCGTATGCCCGGGCGTCGTCATACATCGAAGCGTGCGACGGCCAAACCGGATCATGAGATCATTGTCCGGGACCACCAGCAATTCCCGCCGCGGTCGCCAACTGAGCAGCTCCACATCCTCTGGTCCGAGGTAGACGGGGACTTCATATCGGTCAAGAATCTGCTCAATCCCCTCGGCATGATCCGCATGGCCATGCGTCAAACAGATGCCGAGCAGTCTCAACCCGCGACGGCGAAGCTGATCCAACATGACCGGCGCGTTATAGGCGGTATCTACCAGCAGCGCTTCCCCCTCATCGTGCAGGAGGTACCCCTGGACGCCATACCCGTTGATGGATCCCTGCACCACCTCCACCCATGATGGCATGCCTTGGGCAACCGGCTCCCACTTATCGATCGCGATCTGCGCCAGAGGCTCCGGACGCAAGCCCAACGCCTTGGCCAGCGCACGCACCTCCGTGCGGTCTCGCGGCAGATCGCCACGTTCCAGCGCCGTAATATCGCCGCCGGGCAATCCCGTCATGCGGGCCACATCGCCGACCGACAAACCCTGTCCGGTACGAGACTTTTTCAGAATGTCACAAAAATCATCTTCAAGCGGCATACGCGAGCCTATATCCGATTATGAGCCGAATTTACGTTTGCAGAACCCCAAATCGCCTTCCATTCCACGTCGATCAACCGGATAAAGACCACCATGACACCTATTCAATTCACACGCCTCACAGTACCGCGCCATGTGGCTGGTGATCAAGGCCGTGAACGCAGTACGATCGACTGGCGCGCGCGCTCCTTGACACCCTCCTCTCATATGGTATCTATTGCCATATGCCGAAGGCGAAACTGGTCCTTCACACGCGATATGTGGACGAGCAGGGAGCACTGGTGGAAATGAAAGCGTATGCTGTTCCGAGGACTCCTACAACTCCTCACGGATTCAAGTATTCCTTGGTTTACGTACGACATGGAAAGCGTCTGATCGGATATGACAATCACGAACACCAGGGCGATCATCGGCATGCTTGTGCCACCACATCACCCTATACCTTCTCAACTATCGAACAAGTCATCGAGGACTTTCTCCGCGATGTCGCAACCATCAAGAAGGAGTTAGGACGATGAAAGTCAAACGGCTCAAAGTCGGCGTGCGTTCGTTGGAGGAAGGGCTTCAAGAGTTCGGGTCCACACTCAAGGCTCTTCAGTCAGGCAAGGTTTTGCCCAAGCGAACAGGAGTATATTTCGTCAGCGTGGAAGCGATGCGGCAGGTTCTGACGCCGTCTCGACTGACTCTTTTACATTGCATCCGCTCTCGACATCCTCGCTCTATCGCCGCATTAGCTAAGCTGGTCAGCCGAAATTTCAAGAACGTGCATGCAGATGTGAAGCTCCTCGCCGATCTCGGTCTCGTGCACCTGGAGCCGGGCGCACATTTAAGAGACTCCGTCACTCCGACCGTCCCCTATGAGCGGATCCAATTCGAGATCGCGGTATAAGAAACATCCATCACATGGAATGTTTGACGCCCGACCACTGTTTAGCATCGATACCCGTTCATATCACCCTTCCGGGCTCAGCGTGATTTCCTTCACCTCTCCGAACGTCGCCAAGGCTTTCGGCAGGGCCTCACCGGATCCAACCGCAACAATCTTCAAACGATCCGGGCGCAAATGTCTCTTGGCCGCCGCCTGAACCTCCTCCTTGGTCAGCGACACGACCTTAGCGCGCAGCTGCTGCAGAAAGTCCTTCGGCAACCCATCATACTCCAACTCGACCAACCGGCTGACAATCGCCGAAGGGCTGGCAAAAGAGAACACGAACGAATTCACGTAGGCCTCCTTGGCCTCGGCCAGTTCCGTATCGGTCACCGGCTCCGCACGCATCCGTTCGATATTCGCCACAAACCGCTCGATCACTTC
>CABVSA010000134.1 GCA_902500805.1 uncultured Nitrospira sp.
TCGATCGCCGCTCGAGTCAATCTTGAACAAGACTTACGCACCGCCGTGTCTGAAAACCAGTTTATCCTCCACTACCAACCGCAGGTGGATATTCTTTCCGAAACAGTGATTGGGTTTGAAGCCTTGATCCGCTGGCAACATCCGACCCGCGGATTGGTCTCCCCTGCCGAGTTCATCCCGGTCGCGGAAGAGGAAGAGCTCATCATCCAAATGAGCGAATGGGTCATTAAAAGCGTCGTGCAACAACAACGGATCTGGCACAAGAACGGACTAGCTCCGACGACTGTTTCAATCAATCTCTCCGGGCTGCATTTTCGACAACCCAACCTTGCCAGCCAAGTGAAATCGCTGGTCTACGCGGAGGGTGGCAACCCACAGGAAATTGAGTTGGAATTGACCGAAAGCGTGCTGATGAGGGACGCCTCGTCGACAACCACGCTCTTGCAGGAACTCAAAGCATCCGGCTTTCGACTCGCCATCGACGATTTCGGAACCGGCTATTCCTCCCTAGCCTACCTTGAGCATTTCCCGATCGACACGCTCAAGATCGACCAGGCCTTCATTAAGGATCTCAAGCTTGGGAAGGAGGATTCTCCGATCACACGGGCGATTGTGGGGATGGGACGCGCACTGAAGCTGCATATTGTGGCCGAAGGGGTGGAAACCCGCGATCAACTCACCTATCTCCGTCTACAAGGCTGCGACGCCTATCAAGGCTATCTCTTCAGTAAACCAATGCCCGCGCATCAGCTCCAGTACCTGCTGCGGGACCGTTTTTCGGAGGAGGCCTTCCGCACCAAGGATCGAGCGAGAACTCGGCTCGCAAGCTGAGGGACGGGACCTCCCCGCTGCATCCCCTCGCTCAGGACGGTGGTCCGAGCGTGACAATGGCGGAAGGCGTATTCTCCGCACGAAAGGGATTCCCGAGAAGCTGCGTGACGGGCACCAAAGCACCTGTTCCAGAGACGATCGTGTAGGCCGAGATCGTACCTCCTGAGACACTGGTGGCACGATTCGCCACATACAAGAACAGTCCGTCCGGAGAGACCGCAAGCGCCACAGGAGTGGACCCTGTGAGCACGGGTACAGGATTCGGGGATGCCCCCGCCGCCGGAACAAGGGTCAGGAACCCGCTACTCCCTATCGAGAATGCCGAGACGCTCCCGCCTCCATTTGCGATATACAGGTGAGCCCCATCCGCTGCCACTGCAAGACCGTTGGGAGTCGTTCCACCTGTTGAAATTGGATTGGAACCGCCCGGTGGAATCAGTGTGAGCAGTCCAGATGTCTCAACTCGAAACATGGTCACGTTGTTGGACGCCCCATTGGTCACGTAGAGAAACTGTCCGTTTGGAGACAGCGCAAGCGCAGTGAGCCCTGTCCCTCCTGAGGAAATCGGATTCGTGCCAGGTCCGGCCGGCGGGACGAGCGTCAGGACCCCGGACGTATCAACCTGAAACGCCGTGACCATGCTGGAGGTACTGGTAGCAACATAGAGAAACCGCCCATTCGGAGTAATCGACAACGCAATCGGTGAGGACACCCCGGCACCGACTGGTTTGGAGCGCCCCTCCGCTTGCGAAACAAGCGTCAGCACCCCAGCCGTGCCAATTTTAAAAACGGTTACATCATCGGATCCACTGTTCGCAACATACAGAAATTGAGAATCGCCTGAGATCGCCAGAGCTCGCGGGGTCGTGCCTACTGAGACCGGATTGGAATTGCTCGTGCTCGAATCCCCAAGCAACAACGAACCATTGGTGCCGACCCGGAAGGCTGTCACCTTATTTGTCTGACTGTTGGCCACATAGGCGAACAACCCGTTCGGGGACACGGCGATCGCCGACGGAGTCGGCACATCCGGAAATGGAGAACCAGCAATGGCCAGAAGCCCTCCGGTCGCTGGAGTCACGGTGTATCCGGACACACTATTGGATCCACTATTCGTGACGTAGACAATCGCGCCTGTCGTACGCTCTCCTCCGATCCCACCGAATCCACCGGCCCCACCTTCTCCTCCATCATCACCACAGCCAGACACAAGCAGCAGACATGGAATGAGCCAGGCGACGTGCGATCGTCTCGACCGTGGTGTGTTCCTCGAGCTTTCCTGAAACATACTTTTGTTTATACCACTCCCCCTCAATCCCTCACAACAGTGCAATCGGAGCACGTCATGGGGTGCAGCATGCGCGATGACTTTTTTGTTGGACTCCGATGACAGCTCACTGGCACACTGCCTGCCAACCAACAGGAAGGGTTCTCTGCCTTGCATCACGCACTCACCATTCTTGGGTCAGGCTACACCGCCAAGGCTCTGCTCCCGCTTGCCGAGCAACAGTACGCGCAGGTCTTTGCAACCAGTCGCGATCCAGATCGACACCTCACAGACCTGAGACCGGAACAACGAATCCGGTTCGATCTCACACAGCCTGAGACCTGGCAGCTGATTCCTCCTGCAACCGATCTCCTCTGGTGCTTTCCCGCTGTCCCGATCGCGTTGGTGCAACAGTTCGCTGAGACCGCATTGTTACAAGCCCGCCGACTCGTCGTCCTGGGCAGCACCTCCGCCTACGACGATCACCTCTCGACCGAATACCCCCCATCTTGGGTTGATGAAACAGCCACAATCGATCTCAATAAACCTCGTGTACAAGGTGAGGAACTTCTGAGAACTTCATATGGTGCAGTCATACTGATGGTTTCCGGAATATACGGACCACACCGCAATCCCATTGATTGGATCCGAACCGGACGGGTCGCCCGCTCACGAAAATTCGTCAACCTGATTCACGTTGAGGATCTTGCGTCGACTTGCCTTGCGGCCATGAGGCATGGTGAGGAGGGCACCACCTTCAACGTCAGCGATGGAACGCCCAGGACCTGGGACGAAATCTGCGAGACCGTCGAACGACGATGGGCTGTTCGATCATCTGTTTCTCCTGAACCACAGCCGATGGGAAAACGGATCGCAAACCGGCGACTGTGCGAGCTCCTGAAGGCAGATGGGGTGTGTCTCCGCCACCACGACCTCTACGAGGCTCTTGAACAAATCGAGGAGGTCACTGTCAACGAAGCAGGGCCATCACGGTAAGACAGACCAGTAAGTTATTCACGGCATGGGCCACCATGCCTGGGATGAGACTCCCAGTTCGATCATAGAGCCAGGCCCAGAGGAACCCACTCCACAGGACGCTGATAAATCCCAGCAAGCTGTAGCCATGAGCGAGTGCAAAGATGGTCGCACTGAGTAATGCCGCGGGGAGAAAGGTGAGTCGCCGACGGAACATCGCAAAAAGCAGTCCGCGAAACGCCAGCTCCTCAAAGATCGGCGCGAGGATCACATATTCCAGCAAGCTGGTGGCAAGCATGGGAGGAGTCGCCCACACCAAGTCCTGATCGAACCATTCAGTCCAATGATTTTCAAGCTTGAGAAAGTCGGCGGCTTGGCCCAGGATCCATTCACCCCAGAGTGCAGCCGCAACCACGGCAACAATGATGCAACCTAGCCTCCCGAGGTCGCTACGATTGAGCCGGAGACCAAATCCCTGCCAGAAATCGAGACCAGCCGGCTTGAGCAAATACACATAGGCGATCACCAACAGTGGAAGATTCGCCAGGGGAATAGCCAGCGCCCGCAACGAGCCCTGGCTCAGTGCGGGCGTAGCCAAGAACGCAACGGTCATGAGAGCGCCCAACGCACCTCCCCGGAGAATCACCGCGACACCCGTCCCGCCGGACCACGGCGGCGGCACGCCCGGTGAATGGAGCTGGAGTACGTTCAGCCCTCGGCCTTTCAATCGAACGATTCCCAACAATATCACCGAGCCAAAGGCCAGACAGGTCAACTCACTGATCATTAAGGGACGAATCCATCGCTGAACCTGCTCTTCCTTCAGCTGACGCTGTGCCTCGATCGTCGTCAGGAGTGCATGATCACCGGCCCGTTGCGCCAGCCTCGCAGCAAGATGGTCGTAGAACCATCCGATCGGTAACGTCTCTGCCAGCGTGGCCTGTAACTGTGTCTCTTGCTCCAGTGAAAGCGGCGCCGCATCGTATGCCGCAACAATCAGCTGTCGAAAAGACTCGGGAGAGGTTCCGCGATCATGCCATCCTTGGGCTTCAGCAAGCGCCTTGGATTCATGCCCGGACTCACCAAGGAGAATCGCCAACCGAAGCTTCGCCGATGGATCATCAGTCGTCGCGATCAGTTCCTGATACCACCTCATGGCCTGGCGAGAGGCTTGCTCCTCATTATCCATCGTCCATTCTGCCACCCATCGCTGCCATTTCGGTGCACGGTGCAGGCCATCTTGCGCTTCCATCATCCGACTGACCATTAAGTCCAGCGCACGCCCCGGCTCCTCGAATCGTTGAAGTTTCGGAACAGTCAGAGAGAGCCAGAGGATACCGGCAAGGGAGGCAAGCAGGACACCGGCACAGAGCACACTCACAAAACGCGACCATCGACTGCTGTATGGGAGCGGAGATACCGCTGAGACCGTTGATCCACTGGCTTCTGGAAGCCTCGGTATCTGCCCTATAGATAGCACCTGGTCATTCATGGCGCCCGACTATACCACGGCCTCCTCGCACCCCAAATCCCCTCAAACTAACTAGGAACCATGTCTGCAAGAGTTTCTCGCATAGCTATGCCCTCTCAAGTTGGCTATACTAACCGCGCGACAATTCAGGAGGCTTTGGCCATGCAGGGCTTTCTTGCCCCACAAAGACTGTTGCTAGGACCCGGTCCCAGTGCCGTACACCCTCGGGTGCTGCGAGCGATGTCGACTCCACTCATCGGACATCTTGACCCGATATTCTTGGGCGTCATGAATGATATCCAAACGCTCCTCCGTCGAGCATTCGAGACCACAAACCCCTTTACCATCGCCATCTCGGGAACTGGATCGGCCGGGATGGAAGCCGCGATCATCAACGTCATTGAACCAGGCGACCGAGTCATTGTAGGGATCAATGGGGTCTTCGGCACTCGACTCGCCACCATCATTGAACGCTGCGGGGGAAAAGTCATTCGCGTGGACGTGCCCTGGGGGCAGGTGATTGAACCGGGCTCAGTTGCGACGTTGCTCCAACAATCCAGTCCCGTGAAAGCGGTTGTCCTGGTCCATGCTGAAACCTCCACGGGGGCCTCGCAGCCGATTGAACAGATCGGCGCCATGTGTCGCCAGTACAATACATTGTTGATCGTGGACGCCGTCACATCGCTTGGGGGAATGCCGGTTGAAGTCGATCGATGGGGGATCGACGTCTGCTACAGTGCCACACAGAAATGTCTCAGCTGTCCACCGGGGCTGGCTCCGTTAACACTGAGCCCCCGCGCCCTGTCGGTCCTCAAGGCTCGCCGTTCTCCTTGTCCTAGCTGGTATTTTGACCTGTCTCTCATCGCAGACTATTGGGCGGAGCAGAGTCGTGCCTATCATCATACGGCACCGATCTCGATGATTTATGCCCTACGGGAGGCGTTACGTCTCGTTGAAGAGGAAGGCCTTCCGGCCAGATTTGTTCGCCACCAATTGAATAGCCGCGCACTGGTCGCAGGACTGACGGCACTCGGCTTCAGTCCGCTGCCGCCTCCTGATCGACAACTGCCGACATTAGTCTGTGTCACCGTGCCGACTCACATCGATGAGGCAGCGGTCCGGGCAGAGTTGCTGAGGCGATTCGGTATCGAGATCGGTGGTGGGCTGGGCCCCTTAAAGGGAAAAGTGTGGAGAATCGGACTGATGGGAGAATCCTCGACAGAAGCGAACGTGCTGACCCTCTTAAATGCCCTTGAAGAAATCGGGATTCGAAGTGGGTGGGTATCGACTCCCGGTGCGGGGCTCCAGGCAGCTGCTCATACCTATAGCATGGGACGGTGATTTGTGACGATTGCCATTCATCATATTCGCCTCATCGATGGGACAGGCGCGGTACGAGACCACATGACGCTCCTCGTGCGCGGCACGAAGATTGTCGCAGTCGGTCCACACAACGATGTGAGCATCCCGAAAGGCGCGACCCGCATCAACGGCCGTGGCCTGACCGTGATCCCGGGACTCATCGATTGCCATGTCCATCTCTGTTTAGGAGGAGAAGCCGACGTGGTCAGCACGCTGGAATCTGAACATCCCTCCTATACCCTTCTCAAATCGGCCAGACATGCTCAGGCAACGATTGAGGCTGGATTCACGACTGTGCGCGACGTGGGATCTCGTGACCATTCAATTTTTTCTCTCAAACAGGCCATCGACTCCGGCCTCCTGCCCGGGCCACGGATTGTCGGAGCAGGACTCGCCATCTGCATGATCGGTGGCCATGCGCGGTTCATCGGGCAGGAGGTCGAGGGAGTTGACCAGGTCAGAAAGGTCGTCGATCAACAGATATCCGCTGGTGCAGGGGTCATTAAGGTCATTGCTTCAGGAGGCGTGCTCACACCCGGCACCTCACCCGACGATGTGCAAATGACCACAGAAGAAATCACAGCCGCAGTGGATGCCGCGCGTCAGGCTGGGAAACCCGTGGCCGCTCATGCCCATGGAGCCTCAGGGATGAAACATGCGATCCAGGCCGGTGCACGATCGATCGAGCATGCCACATTATTGGATGAGGAGTCCGGGGCGCTCATGAAGCGATATGGCGTCTATATGGTCCCGACCCTTTCCGCCCTGGCCACAACGGCAGCTTGCCGGCCCAGCTGCGGTATTCCGGAAAGCGCGTTGGCAAAAGCCAAAGCGATGACGAAGCGACACAAAGCGTCCTTCAAACAGGCCTATGACAACGACATTTTCATCGCAATGGGCACTGATGCTGGAACACCGTTCAATTACCATGGAGAGAATGCGCAAGAGCTGGAGCGGATGGTCGCCCTGGGTATGTCCTCTATGGACGCGATCCTCGCTTCAACAGCCACGGCAGCACGCTTAATCGGAATTCAAGACTCAGTCGGGACCCTGAAGCGTGGAATGGAAGCCGATCTTGTCATCGTGAACGGAAATCCACTTCGACGCATCGAGATCCTTCGAGACCGGGACAAGATTGTGGGGGTCATGAAGGGTGGTAAGTTTGTGGCAGGACCGCTGACGAAAGCGTGAGAGGTAAGGGGTGAAGGGTAAGGGGTAAGGAGAATGAGAGAAAAGCCGTCCGATTCCGGCGTCACCTTACGCCTAACACCTCACCCTTTACCGTCTTTCGTAGAATAATTCCAGTGCCGACGCATAGCCGTGGATCCGGCCTTTGTGAAAACCCTCTTCCAGTCGAGAGCGAAGTGAGCGAATCCCTCGGTCATCGCTGCGCTTGGCAACTCCTTGAGACACCAGCAT
>CABVSA010000135.1 GCA_902500805.1 uncultured Nitrospira sp.
CTACCTGTTCCCGCACGACGGCGGGTAAGTCCTGATGAACGACGGATTGCATCTGTTCTCGAACCAACTGCGCGAGAGGCTCTGCGAGCGGAAGTTTGAAGAGATCCGAAAGGGCTTGTCGAACGATCGGTTCGCTGGTCGCAAGTTCTTTCCTGATCAGCGCCGGCAAAGCGTCAGCGAGAAGCGGTTGAATGATCGTCATGAGATATTCCTGAGACAGAATGCTTCCCAATTGAACCTGTAGTTCTTTCTGAACAAGCGGCCGTACCTGTGCTCCCCATTGTTCATTCAGGACTTTCGGTATTGACGCAGCGAGACTCTGCTCGCTCCGTGTGGTCATGGCCTGTATGAGTTGGTCAACGAGGCTCCTCACGACATCGTCGGAAGCCGAGTGGGTGATCGGTGGAGTCAGTGCGGTAGCGGCGGCGCTGACAGGCTGGTTCATAGGCTCCTCCAAACCGGTGAGAACGGACATAGGGTCAGTTTCGTCATCCTCGGGCTCGGATCCACTCGAGGTCGGCGGCCAGACGCGCCGTTTTAGGCCCGAGCTGTTTCCGGAACTCATTTGTTTGTCTTGAAGCGATTTCAGCACTGTGAGGAGTTCTTCCGTTTGGAACGGTTTCTTCAGGAATGCTTTGACGCCCAATGTGCGGAGATGGTTCTCGTCGGGGTGATCAGCCGGATTGACCAAGGAGATAAGAGCGGTTTCGGCGAGCGCGTCCAGTTTGCTGATCTCCTTACAAAACCCGGAAAAGGTCATGTTGTCCAACTGGTAGTCGGCGATGATCAGGGACGGCGCACTTCGCCGAGCGGCCTCAAGCGCGGTTGGGCCATCTTGAAACCCACGAACCTCAAAGCCTTCCGGAGCGGAGATTTGTTCGACCAGTCGTCTGACGGCGGGGCTGCTATCTACGACAAAAATCGGCGAAGCCATGGAACGCGCTCCATCGTTTTGGGGTTTCTTCGAAGCTAGCAAGGGGGGTATGCTTTGTCAAGAAAACCAGCAATAGATGGGTGAGTCGACGATGTCGTTCGGCATGCGACGCTGTGGACCACGTGGATGTATGGGAGTGGCGCGATGAGTTCCTCGATACGTGTCGTATTTTTCGATGCAGCCGATACCCTTTTTCATGTGCGTGGGTCGGTCGGTGAGATCTATCTCCGGCATGCAATCGAGTTCGGATTCTTGCAGAAGCCGGATTCGTTGGCAGCGATCAAACAGGCGTTCAGCCGAGCGTTCCGCGAAGCTCCGCCGCCGGTATTTGCCACGGTGGATCCGGTACGGCTCAAACAGAGTGAACGATTGTGGTGGTTTGATATCGTTCACAACGTGTTTTATCGCGTCGGCATGTTTGAGCGGTTCGACGAGTTTTTCGATCATGTGTTTCTGGTCTTTGAGGATCATGGATCCTGGCGGTTATTTCCTGACACGGTCTCGACGTTGACTCGGCTGAAGGCAGAGGGATTGGAGTTGGGAATTATCTCCAATTTTGATTCCCGGCTCTTTGGCGTGTTGCGGGGACTCGGCATCGCGGAGGCCTTCGATACCGTCACGATCTCGAGTGTGGCCCAAGCGGCGAAACCGGCTCCACAGATTTTTCGCAGTGCCCTAGAAAAGCATGCCGTGGATCCGGAAGAGGCGCTGCATGTCGGTGACAGTCTGCGAGAGGATGTGGAGGGTGGACGGATGGCCGGACTGCACGTCGCCTTGATAGACCGCGAGGGGAAAGAACAACAGGGTGACGCTCCACGTATCAAGAGCTTGGACGAGCTGTTTCCCTTGCTAGGTCGGATCGAGTAGGAGCGGGACAAGGTCTTTGGCACGACCTTGCAACGAGACATCGACCAACGAGGACTGCGGTGTGGGATCCAGATTGATTTCAACGACGTATGCACCGGCTTCTTTGGCGACAGAGGCGAAGCCGGCGGCTGGATAGACGACACCGGATGTGCCGATGACGAGCAGAAGGTTGCAGCTTTTCAGGACCGTGGAGCATTGCTGAAGGTCCGCAGCGAAGAGGGACTCTCCGAACCAGACGATATGCGGACGGAGCAGAGCCCCGCAATGGGGGCAAAACGGCAAGATGGAAATCGGGACGTCACGGTTCTCGCTCACCGCCTGGCAGCGGGTGCAACGGACTTTCCAGATATTGCCGTGAATCTCCGAGAGCTTCCGCGAACCGGCGTCTCGATGCAATCCATCGACGTTCTGTGTCGCCAGCCAGAAGGCCGGAGCGCGACGTTCCAATTCGACAATCGCCCGGTGGGCCGCATTCGGCTGTTTCGTCGCGATCAGCTCGCGCCGCCAGTTGTACCACTCCCACACAAGTTTCGGGTCGCGCGCAAATGCGTCCGGTGTGGCGAGATCTTCTGCCCGGTACTGACGCCAGAAACCATCCGCGCCGCGAAACGTCGGTACACCACTGTCGGCAGAAATCCCCGCACCAGTCAGCACCGTGATGTTCCGCGCGGTGGCGAGGCGTTGTCTCACGAGCCCTAGATTGGAACCAGGTGCCATGCGCTGTCCGGTCTCCTCTGGAAGGGCTGCGTCGTCGTACAGCCGCATGCTATAGTACGTTCCGCTTTTTTCGCAACCAGAGGGATGGAGGCATGAAACAGATTTTGATGGTCGGTGCCGGATCGGTCGGTGGATTTTTCGGGGCACGACTGGCCAGGACGAATCCGGACGTATCGTTCTTATTGCGGCCCAAGACGCTGGCCGCCGTGAAACGGAACGGAATAACGATCCGCAGTGCCGACGGAAGCTTCACGGTGAGGCCTCAAGCCGCCGCAGATGCGCGCGACCTTCCTCGTCCGGATCTGATCGTGCTCGCTGTGAAAGCCTATGATCTCGATGATGTGTTGAATCAGATTGAGCCGGTGCTCACGGATCAAACGGTGATTCTCACGCTACAGAACGGGATTGATACCGAAGATCGGCTCTTGGCGAGACTCCAACGTAATTGTGTCGTCGGTGGTGTGGCCTACATCTACTCGAAAATCGCTGAGCCGGGCGTGATCGATCACTACAAGAAAGGCGCGGTCGCGATCGGTGAGTTCATGGGCTATGAGAGTGACCGCCTGCTCAAGATTCGAGATGTGTTTGCGTCGGCGACTATTCCCTGTCACCTATCCAAAGATATTCGACGGAGTAAATGGGAGAAGATGTGTTGGAACTGTGTCTTCAACCCGATCACGGTGCTCATCGATGACCATGTGGCCAGGGCACTGGACCATCCGGAAATGACGGGCGTGATCAGGCAGATCGTCGGTGAAGTTGCGGCAATCTCAGCGGCGATGAAGGTCCCGTTACCACTGGATATGCCGGAACGAGTCGTGAAAGCGACGCAGGAAATCCGTGATATTCATACGTCGATGTATGACGATTGGAAGGCGGGACGACGAACCGAGATCGATTATCTGAACGGCTTCATCGTTCAGAAGGGGCGGGAGCTTGGGATTCCCACTCCAGTCAATGAAGCCCTGACGGCGATGATCAAGACCATGACGGAAAAAGAACCGACCGGCGCCGGTCGAGTTCGGATCGAGGGGGCTGTCGTCCAACCGGTCTCCTTCGATCGTGCCGCCCTTGCGGCGCTGCCCGCAGAGCATCAGCTCGATATTTCCACCGTCATGCCCGGCATGCAGGGGCTGGGGATTCGATTGAAGGGGCTTCTGGATGTTCCGGCACTGGCGATCGACGCGGATCATGTCGTCTTCGATGCATCGGACGGACGCTACTCGGCTTGTCTCACCTTGCAGCAGGCGCGAGAGCATGGAGTGCTCGTCTACGAACTGAATGGAGCTGCCTTACCCGATACAAAAGGCGGACCTTTCCGGCTGGTCACTCCGGGATTGGGAGATTTGTGCGCCAATGTCAAAGGGGTTGCGCGGATTGAGATCACGAAGGGGCCGGGGAGAGACACAAGGCAAACGATGTGTCCCCCGACTGCATGACTCGGATGAGGGAAGATGGCACGCATCGTGGCGCTTGGCGCCAGTAACCTCACCCGTGGATTCCGGACCATTGTCTCAACGGCTCGATCAGTATGGGGACCGGAGGTTGAAATACTTGCGGCGCTTGGTCATGGGCGGTCGTATGGAGCGCCGAGCCAATTTCTGTTCCGTACGCTGCCCAGTATTCTCAAATCTGGCCTCTGGGTGGAATTGGCGCGGCGTCCTCCGATGACCACGAGAGCACTCGTGACAGACGTCGGCAATGATATCCTGTACGGCTTTTCCGTCGAGCGAACGTTGGGCTGGGTCGAGGAGGTCCTTCGTCGTCTGGCTCGTGTGACACAGGATATCGTCCTCACGGGGTTGCCGCTTTCGAGTGTCTCCCGGCTCTCACAGATCAAATTTCTTGCATTCCGTTCGATGCTCGTACCGTCTTGTCGGCTTGCGCTCAGCCAAGTCATCGACCGAGCCGAAGGTGTGCACGAAGGGTTGGTGAAGTTGTCCTCGGTCTATGGGGCGAAGTTTTTCCAACTTGATCCTGTTTGGTATGGATTCGATCCCATCCATGTGCGGCCGTCATACTGGCGCACAGCCTGGCAGGAGATTTTGGGAGAACGGGCTATGGAATCGCAAGGGACTCGATCAATGCTGGAGTCGGCTCGGTTATACCTGATGCGTCCGGAACGTCGCTTGATCTTTGGGATTGAACAGGTGACACCGCAATCTGGTGTCGTACTTCGCTCCGGCGGACAGGTCTGGTTGTATTGATTTGGGATGCTGTCTCCACTCGAACGCTCGCTGTCGGGTGGTTGGGACTGACTGCAGAGGGGAGGATGAATTGTCTGAGCCAACGTTTCACTATTCGATCTTCATCAAACGAGCCGTCACGGGCCTCATTCTCGGAGGTCTCGCCGGCGCAGTCCAAGTGTGGTTTGTAAAACGTGACCTCATGTATCTCTGGGCCTCCATTGCGGCCGGTGTGGTGTATATGGTCGCTTGGGTGACTTTTACAGATTGGCTGAAGCTTGCGGGGGGGAAGATTGCTCTTGGCGGGGTCTCAGGGTTGCTGGCAGCCATCGTGTGGTGGGCTATCGCTGTTCCGGCTGACGACACCTTCATCCAAGCTGCAGTAGCCGGCACCTGCTTCGGGGCAGCCTTTGCCTGGTCGGATCGGCGAGGGACCTGAGTTTCTCTTTGATTCGCGTCATCGGGCAGGCGTGTTGATTACCGCCACCATTTCTCATAGCTGCAGGGAAGACTATAGGCTCCTCAGAATTGATTTGGTCGGTGTTGAGCCAAACTCGACTTGCCCGCAAGTTTCTCCTGGAGTATAGTGACGTCTATGTCCATGTTATGGATAGAGAGAGGTGACTCTTCTTCATTGCCTAAGGAAAGAATTTCCGTGGTTCTCATCTTCTTTGTCTGTATCTGTGTCGTGTCACAAATGCTTGGAGCTCCAGTGACGCTGATTGATTTGTTTACGTCGGACACACCGGCGGAATCACTCTCTGAAGACTTCTCTATTCCTCCAATCACACCGAAACCAGGAACACCCAGCCGATTTAGCTTCCATGTAGCGTTCGAACCGTCGTTTCACATTTCAATCTTCTCAACATCGGTCTTTCACCCTCCTCAGGTCTAGTCTTCCATTTTTCATAGCATATCGAAGCTGTGTGTCTGCATCTCTGAGACGTTCACACGTGAGCATCATCGCCTCACGCACTGCGTGTGGTGCGACGATCGATGTGAGGCTGTGACCTCAAGGGGTCCGACCACGATGTAAGGAGTTAGAAGAACCATGAATAGGACAAGGGTTTCTACAGGCAGGGTCCTGTTGATTGTGATAAGTGGATTTCTCAATGCATCGGGTGTGTGGGCCGTGTACGAGTTTGTTCCAAACGAGCGTACGGTCATCCAGCCTGAAAAGGCCGGAATAGCGGAGACGTTGCTCGATTTCAAAATTGAAGAAGCTGTCGGACACACTCAACCATCAGACTGTACGGCAGTCCAGAAGTTGGAGAATGATCGCAGAAAGTTAGACCCGCAGTTGTCGGGTTCCGACGAGAGGGACCGTCTTAATTCCGCGAAAAATAATCCATGCAAAAATGCCGATTCGTCCTTGCTGATGAACCGGTGATGGTGCGTGTGAGAAAACATGGCTCTGCGTGTGATGACATCCAGAGCAATGATCTGAGTACTTAGCAAAGGGAGGCTTATCAATGACCTCTGTCGTGAATAGGTTGAGAAATAACCGAGATCTCATGCTCGCGCTGTTTCTTGCAAGCACATGGTTCTTCTTACAGGAAGAATCTGTGACCGATGGTGAGGGCAGTACAAACTCTGGCGTGTCTGTCGTCGTTCTCGCCATGCAGGATGACGCTGCTCCTGCACTGCAAGATCTGCCGACTCCGAATAGCACCAAGAAGCACAATCGAGCTGAGTCAATGGAAACGCCCAGCCTCTCGCTCAAGCAGGCATCCATCTTATTGCATAGAGCGGCCAATGCTATTGAAAAGGATGATGTCTTGACGGTGCAGCTCATTCGGCAGGTAATCGCTATTCTGAAGCACCACGTGATCCCATTGCTCCTTGATCGTCATTCAACTCTAGTCCCTATTACGTGGCTCTCAGGCTTGCCGGAGCAAGGAATCGATCATGAGGAGTCGGTAAGTCACGCCGGCCAATCGCTGTTTCAACAGGAGTCTTCTGTCTCGAACGAGCGGGGAACATGAAGGTTCTGGAATGCTGACGAGATATGCACGTGCCTGGAGAGGCAGAGCCGTAAACTATTAGGGCTCTGAATAGACTGAAGCGGAGGACATAATGAGTAGCAATGGTCACGCAACGCCATTAGAAAGTCTTTCTGACATACTTTGCACAGGGTGCGGACTTCCTGCAAATCCTGATTCCGATCATGTCGTGATGGAGGTCAGGAAGGGTTGGACTCCTAAAGACACTGTCTGCCTTGTTTGGCACCGTGGCTGTTACAATGAGTTTCTCGATCACGGTGAAGAATCATGACCAGGTTTATTCGGGAATGACGAAAAGGATGATCGGCTAGATTCGAAATGTTCTAAGTCTTTCTCATGGGAGAAGATGTCATGGTCTGGGACCCCAACGATCCATGGAGCAGGAATAAAGACCCGCTTGAGGAGGCCCTCAAGCAAGTCCGGTCGAAGATGACGGAGCTCTTCACTGCTGAGCAGTTCGGAGGGTGGAAGAGCCGTCTACCTACCGGGGGACTCCTCAATGTGGTCATCACGGCCCTGCTGATTTTCTTTATCTGGCAGTCGGTCTTCATCGTCGCCCCAGACGAGGAAGGTGTCGTCAAACGATTTGGGGTGCCGGTTCGCACCGTCGAGCCAG
>CABVSA010000136.1 GCA_902500805.1 uncultured Nitrospira sp.
GTTCTACCACAATCTTGGCTTCACGACCTGTCCAACAAACGGGGGTAACTTCAATCCACCGCCTTATTCTCGCCGTTATTGTAATATGGAACGAATCGTGTCCTCCCACACCATTTGCTCTATTACCCTAGTCTGCCTAGGCGTGATTGGAGAATGCCGATGGTTGCGATGGCGGCGGTTTCCGCTCGAAGGATCTGTTGACCAAGGGTCATGGGTTTGATTCCTCGCCGCTCGGCGATTTCTCTTTCTTCCTTGCTCCACCCTCCCTCTGGTCCGATCAAGATGAGTAGGGAGCCGCTCGTATTCTGTGGAAGTGCAATGGTCTGCAAACTCTTGCCGTCGTGGCGTTCAGCAAGCATGAAGATCGTGGAGGTTGTCTGATCGCGTGAGAGCAGTGTCGTGAACGATTGTGGCCTGGCGATCGTCGGTATGCGCCACTGTTCTGATTGCTGGGCAGCTTCCAGGGCGATGCGTTGCCATCTGGTGAGTTGATGATCGAGGCGATCAGCCTTGAGTTGCACGACACTGTGTCGGCTTTCGATCGGTATGATCTCGTGAACGCCGAGTTCGGTGGCCTTTTGAATGACCCAGTCCATTTTCTCACCCTTGAGCAGTGACTGACAAAGGATCAGGTGAGGTGCAACGTGAAGAGGCTCCTGAATGGTGTCAAGAATCTGTCCGGTGATCGCGTGTTTCGAGACATCACTGATTTCTACGCGGTATCTGGTGCCCTGGCCATCGTTGAACCAGAGAGTTTCGCCGATGGCGACACGGAGGCTATCCTTGAGGTGAGCCAGGAGTTCGCCAGTCATTGAAATGGTGGGTGGTGTCACACACGCGGGAGAAACAAAAAATACAGGCATGGGAGCACTGGAGACTCAGGAAGGACCGGCTCGGCTACTCGAAAAACGTTTTCATCTTATCGAAGAAGCCATCGCCATTGGCTTCCATGGACATGCCGCTCTCTTTGGCGTACTCCATCAGCAATTCTTTTTGTCTCGCCGTCAGTTTGGTGGGAATTTGGATCTTCATCGTATAGGTCTGATCGCCGGTCGTCCCTCCCTTCAGACTGGGAATCCCCAATCCTTTGATGCGGAGGACTTTGTCATGTTGAGTGCCCGGCGGAACTTTGATGATGGTGTCCCCCTTGAGAGTCGGTACTTCCACTTTCCCGCCGAGTACCGCCGTGACTAGGTTGATGGGGACGTCACAGGCGATATCGAGCCCTTTTCGCTGAAAGATCTGATGGGGTTTGACGGTAATGGCGACGTAGAGATCACCAGGGGGGCCACCATTGGGGCCATGCTCTCCTTCATTGGAGAGGCGTAGACGCATCCCGGTTTCGATTCCGGCTGGAATGTGGACGGCGATTGCACGTTCTTTGTACACCCGTTGACGTCCTTGGCAGGTGGCACAGGGTTCCGTGACGAGATGCCCGGTGCCTTCACATTGCCCACAGGGTCGGCTGACGCTAAAAAATCCTTGCTGAAAGCGAATCTGCCCTGCGCCTTTGCAGCTGGCACAGGGCTTAATGGCTGCTGCGGACTTCGCTCCCGTGCCTTTACATTCGGTACAGAGTTCCCAACGCGGAATCTTGAGTTTGGCTTCTTTGCCGTAAACAGATTCCTCAAACGTGACTTCAAGATTGTATTGCAGATCGTTGCCGCGCTCGGTTCGACCTCCGCCTCCACCGGCTCTAGCTTGACCGAAGAAGTCTTCGAAGATGTCGTTGAAGACGTCGCCAAACCCACCTCGGCCAAAGTCGAATCCGTCAAAGCCAGGGCCACCCTGTTGGCCTCCGGCGTGGCCGAACATGTCGTAGCGTTTCCGCTTTTCTTGATCACTCAGGGTTTCGTAGGCTTCGTTGATTTCTTTGAACTTCTCTTCGGCTGTTTTTTTTTGCTGTTCGCCTGTATGGAGGTCGGGATGATGTTGGCGGGCTAACTTGCGATAGGCTTTCTTCAGCTCGTCGTCCGAGACATTCCGATCGACACCGAGAGTTTCGTAGTAATCGCGTTTGGACACGGTAACTATTGTGCGTGAAGGGTGGAGCGCCCGGGTTCTCGATTGCGTCGAGAGCTCGGGCGCCTTGATGCGTTATTCTAGGCTATTTTTTGTCTTTGTCCACTTCTTCAAATTCTGCGTCGACGACTTTTTCATCCGATTTTGTCTCGCTGGTACTGCCGGTTGCCGATGCATCCGGTTGTGGACCAGCCGAGGCAGCCGCTTTCTTGTACATTTCTTCGGCCAATTTGTGCGATGCCGTCATGAGCGTTTGCGTCGCCGATTCGATGGCCTCGGCATCGGTGCCCTCTAATGCTTTTTTGAGGGTCGCGATCGCATCCTGGATCTTCGTTTTTTCATCAGCGGAGACCTTGTCGCCGTAGTCTGTGAGGTTTTTCTCCGTTTGATAGACCAGATTGTCGCCCTGGTTTTTGGCTTCCGCCAATTTGCGGCGTTTCTTGTCGTCTTCGGTATGCGACTGCGCGTCCCGAACGAGCTTTTCGACCTCATCTTTGCTCAGGCCGCTGGAGGCCGTGATCTTGATGGACTGCTCTTTTTGAGTAGCCAGATCCTTCGCAGACACATGGACAATGCCGTTTGCATCGATATCAAAGGTGACTTCGATTTGTGGCATACCGCGAGGGGATGGTGGAATCCCCACCAAATCGAATTGTCCCAGCAGCTTGTTGTCATTCGCCATTTCCCGTTCACCTTGGAAGACGCGAATGGTCACGGCGGTTTGGTTGTCGGCCGCAGTCGAGAAGACTTGGCTCTTCTTGGTCGGAACGGTCGTGTTGCGTTCAATCAACTTCGTAAACACGCCGCCCAGCGTTTCGATCCCCAATGACAACGGCGTGACATCCAGGAGCAACACGTCCTTGACCTCTCCCTTGAGGACGCCGCCTTGAATCCCTGCTCCAATAGCGACGACTTCATCAGGATTGACCCCGCGGTGGGGTTCTTTGCCGAAGAAATCTTTCACGACCTGAATCACTTTCGGCATGCGGGTCATACCGCCGACCAAGACGATTTCTTGAATGTCTTTGGCGGAGACGCCGGCGTCGGACAACGCTTTGCGGCAAGGCTCGATCGTCCGTTGAATAAGATCGTCGACCAGCTGCTCCAGCTTGGCCCGCGTCAGTTTGGTGACCATGTGCTTGGGGCCACTGGCGTCCGCGGTAATGAAGGGGAGATTGATTTCCGTTTCTTGAGACGACGAGAGCTCGATCTTAGCCCGTTCCGCAGCCTCTTTTAGACGCTGGAGGGCCATCCGGTCTTTCCGTAAGTCGATCCCCTGGTCTTTCCTGAACTCGTCAACCAGCCAATCCATCACGCGGAGATCAAAGTCGTCTCCACCGAGATAGGTATCCCCGTTGGTGGACTTCACTTCGAAGACACCTTCGCCGATTTCCAGGACGGAGACGTCGAAAGTCCCGCCGCCCAAGTCATAGACGGCAATCCGTTCATCCTTCTTCTTGTCCAAGCCGTAGGCAAGGGATGCCGCCGTCGGTTCATTGATGATGCGGAGGACGGTCAGACCCGCTATTTGACCGGCATCCTTAGTCGCTTGGCGCTGACTGTCATCAAAATAAGCGGGAACGGTGATCACGGCCTCGGTGACTTTTTCACCGAGATAGTCTTCCGCCGTCTGCCGCATCTTCTGCAGAATCATGGCGGATACTTCCGGTGGGCTATAGCTCTTGCCGCGAAACTCTACATGGGCATCGCCGTTGTCGGCCTCGACGACCTTGTACGGGAGCCGCTTCATGGCTTCCTGGACTTCGCGGCTCTTGAACTTTCGCCCCATCAGTCGCTTGACTGAGAAAATGGTGTTTTCCGGATTGGTAATGGCTTGACGTTTGGCGATTTGGCCGACCAGCCGTTCACTCTTATCGGTGATGGCAACGACGGAAGGAGTGGTTCGACTGCCTTCGGCGTTGGCGATCACGACAGGGTCGCCGCCGCTCATAATTGCCACACAAGAGTTGGTGGTCCCGAGATCGATACCGATAACTTTACCCATTGGTAGACTCCTTCCTTCTCGACAACGACGACACAGGGTCAGTGCGTTGTCGCATCCTATTCGCTTGCTTGAGGTGGGCCTGACGACACGCTGACCATGGCCGCCCGCAACACTCTGTCGTGCAATCGATACCCCTTCTGAAACTCATCTAAGACCCGATTGGCCGGCACCTCGGTGGATGGTCCGTACGAGACGGCTTGATGCGTGTGGGGATCGAACTCCTGTCCGGACGTCTCGATGGCTTGCACACCGAACTTGGCCAAGGCACCGGACAGTTGCTTGAGTGTCAGTTCCACGCCCTGAGTGAGTGCCGAATCGCTTCCGTTCGTGTGAGCTGCCTTGATCGCTCGTTCCAAGTTATCTACGACCGGCAGGAGTTCTTTCAGCAGCTGTTCATTCCCGAATCGAATCTGCTCGCGCTGATCACGCTGCGTCAGTCGCTTATAATTTTCAAATTCTGCTGCCAGCCGGAGATATTTCTCATTGAGTGCGGTGCACTCATCAACCTTGGCGGCCAGTTCGTCTTGCGTCGAAGAAGAGGCGGTCGCCGTCTCAGAAGAAGCCTCTTCTAAGTTCTCGATTGTATTGGTGTTTGCTTTTTCTTGTGCGTGGTCTTCAGTCATGTGGATACCTGTACAGCGGTGGAGATATCCATAAGAGGAAGGAAGTCAACGGGTCATCGGAAAATAAAATGAGACGGGCGATGGAATCCTTACACTCATTGGGCGGGATAAGTCCCGCAGGCCCGATGGTAGAGCAGCTCGAGTCCTTGGAGAGTCAGGAAGGGTTCGATATGCCGAATAGATCGTGCTTCTGATGCGATGACCTGGGCCAATCCACCTGTCGCGATTACGAACGAGGAATGCCCGCGTTCGATTTCGATTCGTTGAACAAGCGTGTCCACCAAGCCGGCATACCCAAAGATAAGCCCGGACTGAATACTGCTG
Organism: uncultured Nitrospira sp.; assembly: GCA_902500805.1. GTDB lineage: Bacteria > Nitrospirota > Nitrospiria > Nitrospirales > Nitrospiraceae > Nitrospira_D. Next base: position 4,975 of record CABVSA010000136.1, read on the forward strand.
GCGGTATCGGTACCGATGACGGTTTTGGGGCGAGCAAGTTCTACCTTGCTGAGCTTGGCTGCCCGGCTGAAGAGCGCTTCAGCAGAAATCCCCAACCCCGGCGCAATCACCCCGCCGAGGTATTCACCCGTTCTGCTGACTGCGCAGAAGGTCGTCGCAGTACCGAAGTCTACGATAATGAGATCGCGACGGAACTTCTCATAGGCGGCAGCCGCATTGACAATGCGATCGCTGCCGATCTCCTTTGGGTTTAGATACTTCAGGGTGAGCCCGGTCTCGAGATCGGATGAGACGGTGATAGGCGTGCAGCCAAAGGACGTTTCAATCATCGATTCAAATGTCTCTGTGAGTGCGGGCACGACACTGGAAATGATGGCACCCGTGATATGTTCAGGGACTCGGCCGCTTCTGGCCATCAGACTGAGACAGAGCACGCCATACTCATCGGCGGTTTTCTTGGGGTCAGTCGCCAATCGCCAATGGCTCAGGAGCGTCGGCCCCTCAAAGACTCCTGCGACGACGTTGGTATTGCCGATATCGATTGCAAGCAGCATGGAATGCATTGTACTTCGAGCGGTCAGCTTTCGCTACTCTCTCAGATGAATCACATCGGCGGCATGAACTTCGATGAGAGTGGGCGGTTGTGCGCGAGGGGAAGCAGAAAGGGGCCGTACTTGTAAGGCGCCGTCGGCGGAGAGCGTTTCCGCCGTGCCAAGGATCTGCTGATCGTCGGCGAACAGAACCTTCACCTGACGGCCGAGTGTGGCACAGCGAGCGAGGTAGGCCTGCCGCAGTCGGGTGGACCCATGGGACTGCAGTTCGTCAAGGCACTGTTCCAGCTCCCACAAGAGTTGCGAGATGAGTCGATTCCGGTCGATCGGTTGCGGGACGACTTCGATCAATGAGGCGGCAATCGGACGTAAATCTTCCGGGAATGATTGGAGCGGGACGTTCACGTTCAGCCCGATTCCAATGATCACGATCGGGCCGTGGGTCGTCGTCAGGGTGCTTTCGCAGAGAATCCCACCGACTTTACGGTCCTGAAGAAGCAAGTCATTGGGCCATTTCAGCGCGAGCGGTGCCGTAGTAATGTGTCGGGTCGCCTCGGCAACCGCCAGCGCTGTGACCAGCGGTACCCAGGATAACCATTGTGCATGGGGGACGGTCGGGCTTTCCCCACGAACGACGATGGAGCAATAGATGTTGAATCCAGGCGGGGAAAACCAGGCGCGCCCATGTCGTCCGTAGCCGCCTGATTGCTGTTCGGCCGCTACCACTGTGCCGTGCGCGGCGCCCTGTTGCGCAAGCGAGCTGGCTTCTCGATTGGTTGAAGGGAGAGCCTGGTACAGATACAGAGTCTGTCCCAGCGCCGTGGTGGCCAGGGTACTCCGAATCGCTTCGATGTTGAGCGGAGCAGAGGACGCCATGGGTCAGCGATGCCGGCGTCGTGCACGTCCCGCCGATGTCATGACGAGACTGACCGTGGCAGCCGGAGCAGAATGGGTCAAGGCTCCGATGGAAATTCGATCAGCACCGGCCGCCGCCATGGCGCGGACGTTGTTCAGTGTGATCCCTCCCGATACTTCCACCAGGGCCTGCTTGTGAATGAGCGCCACGGCGCGTCGGACCATGTCCGGCGTCATGTTGTCCAGTAAAATCACGTCGGGTTTTCTCGCCAATGCTTGCCGAGCCTCGGAGAGGGACTCCACCTCGACAATGATCGGGAGTGTAGGTGATCGACGGCGCTCTGCGAGTCGACAGGCTTCTTCCACCGGCTGTCGATGCCGTTGAAGAAGGGCGAGATGGTTATCCTTGATCAGAATGCCGTCGCTCAAGGAGTATCGGTGGTTGGTCCCGCCACCGAGCGCCACGGCCCATTTCTGAAGCTTGCGCCAACCGGGAAGCGTTTTTCTGGTGTCCAGGATACTCACTGGGTACCCGCGTACGGCTCGACAGAATTGCTGCGTCAGGGTGGCGATTCCCGAGAGGTGTTGAAGAAAGTTCAACGCGACTCGTTCGGCTTGTAAGATGGACCGTCCGTCTCCTTCGATCTGAAGCAGCAGTTCTCCGTTCTTTGCTCGCTCACCGTCCCGCTTGGAGACAGAGAGTCGTAGGGCAGGATCGACCATGAGAAAGGTCTGAACCGCTGCGGCCATTCCGGCAACGACCAAAGGCTGTTGAGCGATGATCGTGGCTCGCACTGGGACTGGAGTCGCAAAGAGCGCAGCGGTGGTGGCGTCTCCCTGGGCAAGATCTTCAT
>CABVSA010000137.1 GCA_902500805.1 uncultured Nitrospira sp.
GGACGAGATTTATGGGGCAAGGTTCAGGAGCGGCTTCAGACAACTCATATCCAGCAACAAATCGGCAAGACGTACAACGCACCAGTGGCAGCTGAAGAAGCGGCAAGGTATGGAGCTGAATTCTTGACACGGGCAAGGTTGGGCCAAGGTGCCTTTCGGGTTTTAGTTACAGAAGCATATGCTCGGCGTTGTGCGGTTACAGGAGAGCGAACCCTGCCAGCACTAGAGGCGGCACATATTATGCCATTCTCCAAATCAGGCCCCAACCTGATAGCAAACGGCATGTTGATGCGGTCGGATCTCCACAAACTCTTCGACCTTGGGTATATCTCAGTTACTCCAAACCTGCACGTCGAGGTTAGTAGAAAGATCAAGGAAGAATATGAGAACGGGCGAGACTATTATGCCTTGCACGGGAAGGTGTTGGCTGTAACTCCAGCTGATCCGAACGATCGGCCTTCAGGTCAGTTTCTCCAGTGGCATAATCAAAACGTGTACCTCGGCTAATTGAAAGGAGAGAAGGCTGATGATCAGCAGCGACTTGCTCACAGCACTTCTTCAGTTCAGGCAGAAGCGCAACTGGGAACAGTTTCACACGCCAAAAAACCTGGCAATTTCTCTCTCGGTAGAGGCGGCGGAATTGCTCGAGATTTTTCAATGGAAAACCAATGATGAAGTCGCAGCGCTGCTTGCCAGTGAGTCGAAACAGCAGGTTCAGGATGAAGTGGCAGACGTAGCGATTATGCTTTCCTATCTATGTCATGATCTTGACATAGACTTGAATGCGGCAGTTCGTTCAAAACTCGAAAAGAACGAAGTCAAGTATCCTGTGGAAAAGGCTTTCGGAAACTCCAGGAAATATAGCGAATGCTAAAGTGGCATTTTAGGTTACTGGAAGGTTGTGTCGGCTGAAAGGCTTTGCAGGGGGACATGATGAGTCATGGACTCTATCGTGCCGCCGTAAGAGTGCTCGACGACAGGGGTAACGAATTGCTGGTGGTGAAGAAGATCTTGTAGTCTGATAGCTGTTTGGGCCGGTGTCTCGGATGGATATATAATGCCCACAATCAGTGAGTTCTTCGGCATCGTGATTCGTATGTACTATCAGGACCATGCTCCAGCTCACTTCCATGCCTACTACGGCGAACACAGTGCCGTGATGGAGATTGAGACGCTTCGAGTGCGGGAGGGGCGCTTACCGCGTCGGGCGTTGGGACTTGTGGTCGAGTGGGCGATCGAGCATCGCGAGGAACTGCTGGAGGACTGGCGGTTGGCTCAGGCGCACCAGCCGCTGCGTCGCGTTGCGCCATTGGAGTAGGACCATGAGCAAGGTAGCAAGCGTGACCGCGTTGGACGATTACCGGTTGGACGTGACGTTTGCTGACGGCATTCGCGGGATCGTCAGCTTGAAAGATCAATTATACGGCCCGATGTTTGAACCGTTGAAGGAAGTCCTGTACTTCAAACAGGTTCGCGTTGATGAGTTTGGTGTGATTTGTTGGCCGAACGGTGCCGATCTGGCTCCGGACGCGCTGTATGACGAATTGCTGACGCAGAGCCGGGTTGCCTGAGATCATGACATGTCGAGTCTGCGGCGGGCATATGCAAAAGGCGACGACCGATTTGCCGTTTAAGCATAGCGACCGATCCATTGTCGTTATTAAAAACTTACCTGTTCTGATGTGTGAAAACTGTACAGAGTATTCTCTTGAGGACGCGGTTATGGCGACAGTCGAGCATATGCTCGATGTTGTGGACGATGCAGCCGAATTGAGCGTGGTCAAATGTGCTGCCTGAGAAAGAGCCCTCTTCTCGTTGACCATGAGCGCCTACGAAGTTTCCCAACCTATTCTCAATTCTCCTTTCGAAGAACCCAAAGAGCATTGCCGTGTTGTGGAAGGCGAACAGTTGGAGCGGCCACATGGGCGCTGCCCAGCCACGTATTTTTACAGGCCCAGAAAGCCAAACCGGACACGGAGGCCAGATGTGTCGTTGGCACTGCTGCTGAGCTGAGGCTCGTCACAAAGCAGTGGGAATAATCAACCTCACTATGACCCTGTTGAATGGTCAGAAGTATCACTCTGTGCTGGATTTTCTCGTTCGCCTGAAGACCACAGCGGCGAGCTATCTGATCTTGAAAACCAAAGGTTACGATACGCTGGCTGAGGTGAAATGTGCGGTGGCCGAACGATGGGTTGCAGCGGTGAATGCGGATGGCTGCTATGGGAAGTGGAGGTATGCGGTAGCTAAGAAAGTATCGGATATCCCTGGATTGCTGAGCTAGCCGGTTGTTGCTACTCTTCCTTTTTTGCTCCCCCCTCCCACAACTTCACGGTCCGATCCCAGGAAGCGCTGGCGAGGCGTTTGCCGTCGGGAGAAAAGGCCAATCCGCGGACTGGTCCACTGTGGCCTTTGAGGGTTCGGAAGTTTCGACCGGTGGACAGATCCCAAAACTTGATGGTTTGGTCGTCGCTCGCGCTGACCAAAACTTTTCCGTCCGGGGAGACGACAAGATTACGGACCCAGCCCTTGTGACCGGTCAACACTTTCTTCTCGACCACTGTCGGCATCTCAAAGAGCTTGATGGTGGTGTCTCGGCTGCCGGTGATCAGAAGTTTTGCATCCGGGGTGAAGGTCATCGCGCCGATCCAGTAGTCCATCGGCTTCTGGAATCCGCCGTCGTCTTCAACGAAATAGCCACGGGTCTCGGTGGAATCCACTTGGTCTTTTCGCCAATGACCGTCGTGGAGGATCTTTTCCTCGCCGCTTGGGAGTACTTCCCATACTTTAATTTTTCCGATGTCGGTTCCGCTGGCGAGATGGATGCCGTCGGGTGAGAACGCGACGCATACCGACCAATGGTGATCGTATTCGTCTTTACCTAAAAGAGTCATCAGCTCGGTGCCGGTGGTGATTTCCCAGATTTTGATGTCTTTGTTGTGGCTCCCACGCGCGAGCATGAGTCCATCCGGGGAGAGGGATAAACTGCACACGCTATGGTCGTATCGAGTGAAGAGGAGCTTCACCGGTTCGCCGGTCTTACCGTTCCAGAGCCTGATGGTGCGGTCTTCGCTCGCCGTCGCGAGGATTTGCCCATCCGGAGTAAAGACGATGGCGCGGATATCGTGGGTATGGCCGCGAAGGGAACGGAGCAGCCGACCGGTTTCAATGTCCCACATGCGGACAAGGCGCTCGGCGCCACCGCTCGCCAGTACGGTTCCATCGGGCGAAAAGGCAACCGTCCACACTCCATGTGAATGACCACGGAAGGTGTTGACCTCCCGGCAGTCAGTTCCCCAGTACTTCAGGAAATCAATCGGCGGGGTTGATGTGGGTTCTATCCGAACGGAACCGGGTGCGAGAAAAGGAGTCATCGTTGGATCGGACATAGGTCGTGCGTTCCCTTGGCTGTCTGGTCCTTGATTGGTGAACAACCCGGCCAGTATAATTTCTTCGATAATTCAGATCGTAAGAGATGCCTCACGATCAAGTCAACTCTTCGACGAGTCTGTCTTGTGTGAACAGCAGACTCTGGATCGATGCCGAGGGTGTGCCGCGGACGTCGCTGAGATCTCACGCTGATTTTTCCGACTCCCTTGCACCCGAACGGTCCGGCGGGTTGTATGGCAATGGCCTCATGATGTGATTGAGAGTACTTCAATGGAAATCAGGTTCCAACCAGCACTGCTTCAGGAAGTGATCGACTCGTTCGTGGAAAAGACGGAACGAGAGGGGGATCCGACGTACTACAAGGAATTCCACGAGTACGCTGATCCGATCTACGAGAAGTTCATCCTCGAAGATCGAGAGGCCGAATTTAAGAAGTTGTACCAGTTCCTCTTCGGCACCTGGGGGTTTTCGGATATCGTTCGTGATGCATTCAATGAGTATCCATTGTTGAAGGAGAAGGTGGGGATCGTCCTCGTCAAAGGGGTCTTGAAAGAAGATCAGGAAGGCGTCGATATCCTCAGAAAATGGGGATCGGTTGAAAAGGACCTGGCCAAGGAATTTGAAGAGAAGGGAATGAAGGGGGTCGGGATTAAGCTGATTCCCCGCCGATTCTATGACCCGGCGCTCACTCGGTACTGCCGCCATGAAATGATGCATATCTCCGACATGATCGATCCGTTGTTCGGCTACGATCCGGACACCAAGGTCGGGTTGAATCCCGGGGAAGAGACGCTCATCTTACAGCGCTATCGTGTGTTATGGAGTTTGAGCGTGGATAGTCGGCTCGTGGCGGCGGGCAAGGAACCGATGTTGAGCAAGGAGGATCGATTCAAGGAGTTCCGGTCCTGGTACCGAAAGATTCCGCCTCCTCAACTGAAGTCGGTGTTCGAGGGGCTCTGGCAGACCTCCTATTTCTCCCACTCCGAGTTGATCGAAATGGCCGCCGATATCCTTCGCGTGATGGACCGGGCCGTAGATGTCGAAGGCGGCGAGGTGCCGGAAACTCAGAATAAAATCATGCTGATGCCGGGGTTCCCGTGCCCGCTCTGCCGGTTTCCGACCTATGCGTGGGTCGAAGATATGGGGACCAAACTGGAATCCTACGTGCTGGACTTCATCCGGGAGAATCACCCTGGGTGGGATGTCGAATTCGGAGCCTGCGACCGCTGTGTGGAGGTGTATAAGTTGCGTGCCGACGGCGTCATGTAATGCGAATGGTGAAAATAGCAGCCAGCTTTGTTCTCGCTTCGCTCAAGGTCTCAACGTACATACACCGTACGCCTCGGCCTTTCGCTCGCTGCGGCCGCGCTGGACAGCTGTTTTGACCATTCGCAAGATCCTGTGTGCTTAAATGGCAACAAATCCCTCATACGGCCGGCGAGCATTCCTGAAAGATTCCGTCGTCTCAACCGTCAGGGCGGCGCAGGAACTCGTCAAGCACGCGGAGGCTTCCCCCAGCGAGACTGCCGTGCCGGCAGTTCGGCCGGACTGGTTGCGCCCTCCCGGCTCTGTGGCGGAGGCAGTGTTCCTGGACCGTTGTACCGCGTGTAATGATTGTGTCACGGCCTGTCCCCCTGGAGCCATCACTGCGCATCCGGGCGATGGTACCCCGATTCTCTATGCTGATCAGTCCCCCTGTCTGTTGTGTGAAGATTTTCCCTGCATCACGGCCTGCCGAACGGACGCGCTCATGCCGGTCAGCGGGGTCGACCAGGTTCGAATGGGAACGGCGGAGATCTCACATCGACTCTGCACGGCTGGTCAGGGTTGCCACGCCTGTGTCTCGAAGTGCCCGACCAATGCCCTCGCCCTGGATGTGGCCTTGTTGTGCCTGTTGGTTGCTCCAGAAACCTGTGTGGGGTGCGGGATGTGCGAGATGATTTGCAAGACGGTGAATGACCGTGTCGCGATTCGTGTGATTCCGACCAGGCAGATGGTGAGGGCCGCCTCATGAACCGGTGGTGCTTTAATCATGGTTGTATCGACGCGATCGCATCATCAGAGAAGCCGGTGAGTTCTCCCTTGACTTCACACCGGCCATTTCATATACATACATGGCTTTTCCGTCACACCTTGGCACGTACTGGTTGTGAGGCAGGGTGATGATGACGGACAGGAGGCGATTTCTATGACGAGTCAACAGCCGATGCACAGAGTCTCTGCATCTGCAGCCGCCACGTTGCCGAACCCTTCCACACTGAAAGATTCGCCGGCCGTTGAGCGAGCGCTCAGTCGCAGCAAAATTTATCTGCTGATCTCTTGGAGCCTCCTCTATCCGGAGGATGAGGAATTTCTCGACTATTTGCGGTGCGGAGAGTTTGTCGAAGATGGTCGGACGGCCCTTGATGCGCTGGGTGTTGCCCTTGGCACCGATGGAAGCCAACGTGCCAAGGACAAGCTGGTTGCGCTGAAAAAGCAGTTGGAGATGGTCGAGGAGCTGATCTCTTCAGAATGTGTCAATTGGCAACTGAGCGAGCTCCAGTCAGAGCATCGTCGCGTGTTCAGTAACGTGATTACGCTCGATTGTCCTCCCTATGAAACCCTGTTCGGGAACGACCACGTGTTCGCCCAGTCTCATGTCATGGGTGACATCTCGGGATTCTACAAGGCGTTTGGAGTCGAACTCTCCAAGGATATCCATGAACGGCTCGACCACCTCAGTGTGGAGTTCGAGTTCATGCATTTCCTTGCCTACAAGGAGTCGTACTCGCTCTGTCACGATGGGCCTGAAAAGACCCAGATCGTGGTGGAGGCACAAAAGAAATTCGTCAAGAATCATATCGGCCGATGGGTGCCCTTGTTCTGCCGCATGTTGGCCAAGAAGGCGGATTCCGGCTTATTCAAGTTGGTAGCCGATATGACCGGTGATTGGATGGAGTTTGAGGCGGCGTTCTTAGCCGTGACGCCTCAACCCTATACGGAGACCGATTATCGACCTGCAACGTTCAGTTCGCCGGAAGGTCAGACCTATGAGTGCGGCGCGCAAGACCAAGGGAATGAGTTGAGCATGTTGCTGAACGAAGTCGGGGCCCAGTCCTTCATGGATGTGAAAGAGAAGGACAAGGATCAGGAAGAGGGTGGGCCTTCCGGGACAGCGTGAGTAACTGTGGAAATGTTTGGTACGGTTCGCGAGTAGATGTTATCTTTCATTCAATTTTCACGAGGAGGGAGTAATACTATGAGGGTAGCGCAGACGACCAACAAGAAATTGGTGTTTGCCATTCTTCTCTCCGCCCTCACTGTCGGCCTGATGCTGACGTTGGGGCGAGTACCACTCGCCGTCAGTCAGCCGGTGACGATACCGGCCAAGACGGTTAAGGGCTCAATTCCGATGGACGGTGCCAACCCCGTGTGGGAGAGCGTGCCGGGAGTTGTCGTTCCTCTGAGCGGTCAGCTGATCACGACCCCGATGCACCCGAATATTTCGGTGAAATCGGTGTTCGTGAAGGCGATGACGAACGGCAAAGAGGTGGGGTTGCGGTTGGAATGGCTCGATCAGACGAAGAATGATACGGCGATCGGTCCGCAAGACTTCCGCGATCAGGTGGCGCTGATGTTTCCGGTGAATACGGCCGGAGCTCCGCCGTTCCAGTGTATGGGGCAATCCGGCGGAACGACCAACATCTGGCGTTGGAATGCTGAGTGGCAGAAGGACATCGGTAAGGATAGTG
>CABVSA010000138.1 GCA_902500805.1 uncultured Nitrospira sp.
AGTTCCATGGCGCAGTATCGCACAAACAGGGTCCTTAGTGTTAACAGGCCCTAGTTCATCTCGTGCGGGGCGATGATCGCCCCGCACGAGAAAGATGGTTATGCCGCTATACATTGCGCCCATGTAACCTACGCCTTACACACACGTAGCCAACGGCTTGCACTCACTCAATCCAGGTCAGCCGAGATCTGGAAGCTTCGCGATGTACTGACTCGTGTGGGCCGCAAGCTTTTGCTTCACTTGCTCCCGGACGCTTGACAGTACTTCGTCGTTGATCGTCACCTTTCCTGCGCATTTCTCCAACTGTACTTCGTCCTTCCGAATTTTAAAGAAGAGGATCTGCGTCAAGCTTGACTGCGCCTTCAAGCTAAACGCCATCAACGAGACCATAAATTGATCATTGTCGCCCTGTTCAGCCAAGGCAATTTGGAAGTGTCCGGTATTCGCATGCTTGGTCTCGCGGTCAAAAATGGTCATCCAGGGCTTGCTGCTGTCCATCGATTTCAACGCTTCGAGCGTCGACATCACGATGGCAAGGGCTGCCGGAGCGCCTCCCAGAAAGGCTCCCGCGACTTTGAGGATTGCCTCATGCGCCTCAAGGCCGTTGGCTTCTTCCGTGTATGAGGAGAAACTGTGGTCTTGAATGACCCATCCGATATTCTGCAGCACCTCGAAGTAAGCGTTGTACCATTGGGTGACATTCGTTTTGTCCGGCACTTGTTTATTGGCCACCAACTGGGCGAGCAGGCTGGAATTGACAATATCTTGCCGCCGTTCGCTTGACACACCTTTGACAAAAGACACCACATCTGACGCCACGACCATGGTCTGGGTCTTCTGCGCATTGAAGTCAATGATCTCTCGACTGCCCTCGACCGCATCGCGCGTGGGAGACGGCAACTTCGCGGCAGTGACGAATTCACGAGCCGAGATGGGGGTGACATTCCTTGTCATCTGATATCCTCCTTGATGAATGGATCCTTGTACTGAGCATCGTTGGCAAGCTGTCTTGCACGAGGTCCAGAATCTTCCGTACCTTCGTAGTCGTCACGACAGTGATGGTCGACTGGTACCTGGTTTCCTCTTTCGTCGAGTAGCCCGACGCCCACTTTTCTCCTGGATGGCTTTCTTACGCCCGCGCCACTCAACTGACGACGTCGCGGGATACCGCTGTCTCGATGGGCCTGTGGATGTGGCGTGAGTGTCGCCCACTGAAGCTTCTGCAGGCTGACTCCCCGGTTGCAGATACTTCAGGATCCAATCGAGTGACTTCACCGCCGATATGACTGTATCAGGATCGGCCTGCGGCACTTTCCTGAGTATCTCTCTAATAAATCTCGTTTTCGTCAAAACAGAGTCTTGCTCACGTTGAGTCGCTGAAGACTCGGTAAACGCAGCGCGGTATTTCTCGATTATGTTATCGCGCTCTTGAGGGAGGGACCGGCTGATAATCGCCCGGATCAGCGCGACATCCGCAAAGGTAATGGCATCCCATACACTGCGCGTATCCTTGAAGCGTGCTTGTACCAAGGCCTCGCATCGCGAGAGCGCCGCTTCCCGATCCGCATCCTCCTTCCCGAGCAACACTTCGATGACCACAGCGTTGAGGATCGGATAGGGATCGTCCACTCCCTCTCGTTGTCGTTGCTCTGCGGCTGCACGATAGTCGGCGGCCGCCTGGGCTAAGTGAATCCGTATCTGTGCTGCATCCGTTTCAAGCTGAGCCAGTTTCTTCTGCGCCCCGCCCATGAGGCTCAGACGCTCCGAGGTCTTCGCAAGCGCAAGGAGATGACGTCCCTTGTCGATCGCCTCCTGGATCATGACCTTGTTGCCGTCTTTCTCTCCACACCGCACCGCAACATTGATCCATTGCTCAACGACACGCAGTGTCGCGGGGTTTGCGATATCCTTGTTTTCCACTGCCTGCTGGTAATACGGAATGGCTTCCTTGAAGAGACCGGCTCCGGCATAGGCCGCCCCAAGTCGTTCCTGTATGCTTCCCTGTTTCAGCCAGTCCGCCGCACACAGCTGCTCCACCTGATTCAACGCTGCACGGACCTTCGCCTCATCTGTATGGGTAAGTTGTTGGGACAGTCCATCCAACTGAAGAAGCACTTCCTCTGCCGCCACCTTCACATCTTCCTCGCCGGCGGCACTGAGGCCGTCGGTGCGGTTTAGGCAAAAGTCAGGATCGCCGTAAGCTTGGTAGGCACCCCACGTATTGGAAGACGGGAATTCCTCCCACGTTTGTTGTCGAGCTTGCTTCAGAGCCGAGCCGAATGTCCTGCCAGCAAGCAGCTCCCGGTAAAAGGATCCGGCAAAACACAGTGCCGCATCATCCTGAACCGGCCAGCCGGCCGCCACAACAGCACGCACGCCCTTTCGAATCAATTCGCTGGCAATGCTGGCCGCCATTTTATTGGAGGCCGTTCCGCCCATCTGTCCGAGATGGCAGCAGTTGAGAAAGACCAGTTCCGGAATAGGATCCATCGTGGCGATCTCGGCTGCCGTGAGAAAGAGGCCATCGCTCAGCACCACCCCGGCTTTGGCTCCAACCTGACCGCTGTCCGCCTCGCTGTACTGTCCATGCCCGGCGATGTGGATGATGCGATAGGATCGCGCAAAGAGTTGCTTGAACACCTCACTGGCTCCAAGCCTGGTGCGGGTAAATTCCGCGCGATAGTTGGCTTTCTCCAGCATGTCGGCCACCAGCGTAGCTTCCTCCATGGCCCCTGACAGATCGCGATACTGTGGCGGTGTGAGAGGATTCCCGACCACGAAGGCGTGTCGCGTCGTACTGTCTCTGGCATGCGTGTCGCCGTCGAGGGTTTGCAGCTGTCGAATCACCCCCGCGCGGACGCACAAGGGCTTCTCCGTATCGATCATCAGTTCCCACGGATAATTGGCCGTCACCTCGTCGAGAATGAAGACCACGTTTTCCAGACTTCGCAGACTCTCCTTCAAGTCCAGCGGGATCAGCAGTTCGAAGAGTGTTTTAGCGATGTCCTGATTGAACGTCTCGGTTCTGATCGAACGCTGAATCAGCTGGGCGATCAGGTCTGGTTGATTGTCTTGAACCGTCGCCTCGGCTCTGGCTCGGTCCGACAGGGCGAGAAATCGCAGTTTGTGTGGACGAGGCGCCGTCAGATCCCGTGTCGTCAATGCCAGGTCAAGCAGGGCATTGTAGACCTGCGGATCTTTGGTTGGCTCTTCCTGCAACAACGTACGAAGACGCTCTTTGAGCACGGGAGGTAGACCCACCGAGGGGGGAGGTGGGTCGTTCTGGATCGCCGAGATGGTCCAGCGTCGCCAATACCCTCGCGTAGAGGACGGAACAAGTCTGGTCAAGCCCCCGCTTCCCTTTTCCATGTGCGGCTCGACCTGAACCACCGTCTGGAATTCCAACACAATCCGCTTGGCCACACGATGCGCCGACTTGGCCGCATCAACCGCCACATCCAAAAATCGCTCGATGAACTGCACGTGGGCCACCCGTGGAAGCATGAGCCCCTGGCTCTTGTTAGGACGCTGGGCGAGTGCGCGATTGGCCAAGACCACACCCCGCACAATGGCATTGACCGAGTCCTCGACGGCAATGTTCGCCGACGTATTCGACCCGATCAGCAGGCTATTGATCATGAGCTCCACCGGCGCCTCGGATGAATCCGTTGCACCACGGCACTGGTGAATGTGCAAACAATACTCTGTGATTCCCTGCGAAACCGCCTGCGTGAGCGCCGAAGGAGTCAATTCACCCCACTTGCCCAGTCCAATGACAATTGCGCCATGCTGCACATCCAGTGACTGCTGAATCTCACTGGACGGAGCGAGGGCGACGGCGGCCGTCCCGTTTCGTCCTGGATAGCGTCCCAAGTGGTAGCGTTGGGACAAGGCGCCCTCGACCATGTTGTCCACGACGCGCTCGGCCCCTGCAATCGTGTCACCCTCGTAATGGCCGAGTAGGATGGGATGGTTCGTGTGATTGAGATCCCCATGCAACACGGAAACGTGGAGTGTCAACTGGGTCTGCGCCGACTTCATCGTTGCCCTCCGCTCATTGGATAGAGGCACTCCTCCCAGACATGTCTGCCGCCCTTGATGCTTGGCACCAGGAACATGCCGATGAGCATGTGGTATAGCCTCCCCTCTGGCTCCTAACTCAGAAACTGGCGATCGAAAGAAGTCTTTTGTCCTTCAAGTTGGGGAACCTGGTCAAAGTCCTCCGCCTTGAGTTTGGCCATGGTTCGTCGATGCAGTTCACGGTAAGTCAGTTTGCCCTCGGCCTCTTTGATCGACTCGACGAGGTAATAGGTGAGAGCCCCGTTATAGGTTCCGCCGATATGCGCATCGGCAGAGGTTTGTGTATCGCGGCAGCCGGTGATCAACATCTCCTGAATATCGGCCTGGACCATATCGCTCTTCCGCTTTCGGCCACGAGGGGCCTTGCCCAGCTGGCCGCGCACGGTTCCACGCAGCTTTCGGCCTGATTCGGTCGCCATGAGATCAAGCGGACAAGGCAGGAACCGTTCTCGTACTGGAGCATCAGGCGGAACGATGGCACGCGTGATCGAACCGGAATGGCAACAGTCCATGATGACCGTGAGGCTCACGCCCTTACGAAGCTTATTGAAAGTCTTTCGAAGCCAATCGTCGCGCAACGTGTCCTTCCAATCCAAATCCGTCGGGCACAGGATCTCATCGCGATGATCCGCTTCATCACCATTATCATCTGGCACATTCGAGCCATGGCCTGAATAGTGAAGCAGTAAGGTATCGCCGCTCTTCCCACTCGTGATGAGTTTCTGAATCGCCGCCTGCATGGCCTTCTTCGTGGCCTTCAGGTCAGTGAGGGTCGTGATGTCCTTGTCGGCAAACTCATAGTAGGTTTTCAGTGCCGCACTCAGATTCTTCACGTCGTTCACACATCCGTTCAGATCAGACCCGGGAACTTGATACTTGTTGATCCCGATGAGCACTGCTCGTTTCGCCATAACAGCTCCTTTCAATGGTCATATGTGACGCTGAATACCGTAGTGGCTCCATCTCTCCTGAGAATACTGAGCAAGCAACTTGCCACGCCCAATGCTGAAAGCGGGCGCGCACGAGGTCACACCTAGGCCGTACTACAGGAAGGGAGAATACAGCATTCCCACGCCCCCTGGAAGTCTCCAGGGAACAAATTCTCGCTCGAGAATTAGGGTGAAACAATCAGGATAGAGAATCTGAAAGGATACATCCCTGTATCGAAATGGGTACAGCTACGTCTGGTTCGACTACAGGGTGCGACTGTCGATCCAAATCACCTGGCCAGTCTGCCTGTTCACTTCTTGATACATATGGGCAGTCCCGCCATGACCGTCGCCGTTGACACCATTCCAGAGGCAGATAAAGTGCACCTTGCTGGCACCGTATGCCATGGCCGTCGCAAGAAGCCACTGGTTGCAGCGCGCATAGGGATCACTGCCTATGGGCAGTGATCCGAGTGCTTGTAGGGCGGAGCGAATCGCAGTTGTGAGCTTGGCTTTGGCTGCCTGGTACCGCACCAGCCAGATTTCACTGTGGCACACGACCGACTTCTGAATAAACTCTGGCTCCTCGAACGGCTGCAACCATTGCACACTCACCCGTCGCTGCTGACAGGCCTCGGAAAAGAGGAGATCCCCACCGCAGGCACCCTGAGTGAAAGCCAGGTCCTCCGGGCCAGCGCCGAGTCGCTCCAAAGCCTCCGCAATTTTCCGCGCCGCAGCCGCTTCTTTGGCAGCAGGAAACCGCGGCTCCTGCCTATTCGGCGCATCGATCATGTGGCCGTTGAAGAGAAAGACTCGCCTTGGCTGCTGAGCACCCGACTCATTTGGCATCATAGGGTGCAGAACTTCTGTCTATTGAGTTGGACAAGTCAACCGTTCACTACCTCGTTCTTCTTATCACCAGGATCCCATCTCGGATTGTGACCAAGACGGCAGATACGCACGGATCGGTCGAGACGATGCGGTTGAGCTCCTGAATGGTAGCAGTGGAATCGTCCGGTGGCGGTTGTTTTAGCACCTCGCCGCTCCAGAGCACATTGTCGATTAAGATGACGCCGTTTGGAGCTAGCAGATCGAGCGCACGCCGGTAATAGTTGAGGTAATTGGTCTTATCCGCATCGATGAAGATGACATCAAATGGACCGGTGAGCGTTCGCATGGTGTCGAGGGCTGGGCCCATACGGATACTGACTTTCTTCCCAACTGGCACCTGCCCAAAATAACTCCGAGCCATGGCTGCTGACTGTTCGTTGACCTCGCAGGTGATGATCTCTCCATCGTCCGACAATGCTTCAGCGAAGCACAGAGCGCTGTAACCGGTGAACATACCGATTTCCAGCACCCGCTTCGCCCCGACCAGCCGCGTCATCATTTTCAGAAATGCCCCTTCCAAGGGACCGACCAGCATCTGGGGATATTCCATGGTCCGTTGAGTCTCTTCGCGCAAGGCTCGGCAGACGGCGGACTCCGGCATGGAATGCCGCTCAGCATATGTTTCGATCTCCGACGGAACCAACTTTTCCATGAGAATCCCTTTCAGCTATTTGAAAACGCGTCGGCCCTTGCGTACACTGCGCCCGACCACTGAATGGTGAGCGCGAATCTTAGCACAGGGAACAGGAGGCCGACTTGAAAACCCTCGCGACGTTAGAACCCCTTACAACCCGACTATTGGAGATTCAACGGATCAATAGCGCCGCATCGGTCCTCTCGTGGGATCAGGAAACCTATATGCCGGCCGGCGGAGGGGAAGCGCGGGCTGAACAGATCGCGGTGCTCCAAGGCATCGCCCATCAGAAATTGGTGTCATCAGAAGTGCAGTCGCTTTTGTCTCAATGGGTTGATCCGGTGACCGGCCAGGCAGCAGACCGGCCAGGCGACACGTGGGATGAGCCGTCCCGATCG
>CABVSA010000139.1 GCA_902500805.1 uncultured Nitrospira sp.
GCCTCGGCCGAAAAGTCGATTTTAAGAATACTGTGGTCATTATGACGTCCAACATTGGGACGAAGATGATCCAGAAGGGTGTGTCGCTTGGGTTTCAGAGTACGGAAGGAGAAGCTGCACGCCGGAAAAAGGAAGAGGTGCTCGGAGAGCTTCGTAAGTCATTCAGTCCAGAGTTTTTGAATCGTATTGATGAAATCGTTATTTTCCATCAGCTCGAGAAAGAGCAGCTCTACAATATCTTGGACATCCTTCTCCATGAGTTGAATCTGAGGCTGGTCGATAAAGGGATTGAGATCGAGGTTGATGATGAAGTCAAGCAGTGGCTCATTAAAGAAGGATATGAGCCGCTCTATGGGGCACGACCGATGCGGAGGGCCATCCAACGCGCCATCGGTGATCCCCTTTCTGATGAACTGATCAGGGGGCGGTTTAAGGAAAGCCGTAAGGTGAAGGTGGTCTTGCGGGATGGGGCTCCGGCCTTTATCGAGCAGGAGGCCATGGCGGGGGTGTAGTGCCCTTCTGTGGTCGTTCAACGATTCAGAGTGCGATCAACATGGCCTCTGTAGCATTTGGCTACAGAGGCCATGTTGTTTCGATGGGGCGTGCTAGCCTCTTCAGCACGGGAAGATCCTAACTAGATGGTCTGGAAATCTGGGCCGATCCTCGGTATTGAATCTTCGTGTGATGAAACCGCCGCTGCGGTCCTTGACTCTAATGGAGCGGTCCTTTCCAATGTTGTGGCGTCGCAGCACTCCGTCCATGAAAAATTCGGTGGAGTGGTTCCTGAGTTGGCAGCACGAGCTCATCTTGGAAAGATTGATCTGGTTGTGATGCGCGCCTTGGAAGAAGCTCAGGTTGAGAAACGTCAACTTCAGGCTCTGGCGGTCACTCAGGGGCCTGGATTGGCAGGGGCGTTACTTGTCGGGGTGAACTATGCCAAAGCCTTGAGTTACGGACTTGGCATCCCTCTCATAGGGGTCGATCATTTGCAGGGCCATATTGCTTCCGCATGGTTAGCTGATCCGATCTTTCCCCTTCCTTGCATTGTTCTGGTTGTATCCGGAGGACATACGCATCTTTATCGTCGGGAGACAAATGGGGAGTGCATTCTGCTCGGACGCACTCGTGATGATGCAGCCGGAGAAGCGTTTGATAAAGGAGCTCAGATGCTTGGCCTCGGCTATCCTGGAGGACTGGCGATTGACCAAGTTGCTCGGACCGGAGATCGACAGGCTGTCCCATTTCCACGATTTTATGGAGGAAGGGAAAGCCTTGAGTTTAGCTTCAGTGGTCTCAAGACGTCATTGCTGTATAAGTTGCGAAGAATGGCTGTTCGGCTCAAGCCGGAACAGATCGCTGATTTTGCGGCTGGGTATCAGGAGGCCATCGTACAGGTGCTGGTGACGAAGTCTTTGGCGGCTTTGAAGCAATCGAGGTTATCGACGCTTGCAGTGGTAGGTGGTGTATCAGCGAACTCGCGACTACGTGCGCTGCTGAACGAACGAGCGAAAGATGGGCAGTTCCGACTGTCGCTTCCTCCGATGGAGTTCTGTACGGACAATGCCGCCATGATTGCGTCGGCGGGGCGTCAACGGTTGATGCGTGGAGAGCCATGTTCTTCTGAATTGGACATTTGTCCGATGGATAGTTCAGCGACTTTGAGTAAGACGAGCTCGGTCACGAGGGTGGTTCCGAAGTAAAAGGAGAAACGCCATCTCTGACATTCGTGGTCATATTGCTGGGCTTCGTGCGAGCCAGCTTGGTGCGCTTGATCGGCTCTACCGTCGTCGCGTGACGAGTGACATGATCGTGTCTCCGGATCTGGCCAAGGTGCTGGGCCAGCTCACGTGTGAACTACGTCGACCGATCGGCGTACTGCTGTCCAGACGAGGCCAGGTTCAGGAAGTCATCGTGGGAACGGAGTTGACGCTCTCTTCTACGACGCTCACCTTGTTTCGTGCCGGCAGTCGAGCTCTTCGTGGGTTGCGATTTATTCGAACGCAATTACATGATCAGCCGCTAAACCAGGAAGTACTCACCGACCTCGCTTTCTTGCGATTGGATCTCGTCGGCGTCCTCACTGTTGCCGCTGATGGGCAGCTGGGGAATCTGTATCTGGCGAATCTGCTGCCTCCCAATGCTACCGGCCAATTATTCAAGGTCTGGCAGTCGATTCCCTTTCATCATCTCAAGGTTGTGTTCGACGAGTTTATTCAGGATCTTGAAACGGAACTTCAGCAGGCTTGTGCGCAGTACTCGGTCGCACATAGAAAGGAGTCCGCCATCCTCGTGAGCGCGTCCGTGAAAAGCCGAGCGGAGCAGGAAGAACGTTTGACTGAATTGGCGGAATTGGCGGCGTCGTCTGATGTGACGGTGCTTGATCGCATGGCCCAACGAACATCAGATGGACATCAACGCTATCTGTTGGGAAGCGGGAAAATGAAAGACGTCTTGATTCGGACGCTTCACCGTGGGGCTGATATGGTCATCTTTGACCAGACTCTTTCGCCGGCCCAACTTCGAGCCATTTCTGGAATGACGGATATTAAGGTTATTGATCGTACGCAACTGATTCTGGATATTTTTGCGCGTCGTGCGCATAGTCGAGAGGGAAAAATTCAGGTCGAATTGGCGCAGCTCCGCTACCTATTGCCACGATTGTTGGGGCGCGGCACTCAGTTATCGCGTTTGGGGGGAGGTATCGGGACGCGTGGGCCAGGCGAATCGAAACTCGAGACGGATCGACGACGAGTTCGCGAGCGGATCACGCATTTGGAGCGGGAATTGGCGAGGTTTGCGCGGCACCAGGATCGGCGACGAGCTCGCCGAGGGCGATTCGGGCTGCCTGTGATTTCACTGGTGGGCTATACCAATGCCGGGAAGTCTACTCTGCTCAATGTATTGACCAAAAGTCAGGTGTCGGCGCAAGACCGGCTCTTTGAAACACTGGATACCACAAGCCGACGGTTACGATTTCCCGAAGACCGTGAAGTCATCATTACGGATACCGTGGGCTTTATTCGCGATCTTCCGCAAGAATTGGTCGGCGCGTTTCGGACGACGCTCGAAGAGCTTCGGGAGGCGGATCTCCTGCTCCACGTCGTCGATGTCAGCGCCGTCGATATTGACGTGCAGATCACAGCTGTAGAAACTATCTTGGCCGAGCTTCAGCTGACGGCGATTCCCAGAGTGCTCGTATTCAATAAATGTGACCAGGCTTCACCGCAACAGGTTGAACAACTCTGCCGACGGCACGAAGCCATCGGGATTTCTGCGATTCAGCCAGCCACGCTACGTCCGCTGCTTGCTCGATTGGAGTCGCACGTGAAAGCGATGATGTCTGTCGCTGATTACGTGGCCGAGGTGCCTCAGGGCGATGATGCGGTTGCTCTTGCAACTTACGAGTAGGCGCTGCACAATCGGCCTCCATGATATCGCCCACTCGCAGAAAGATCGGTTCTAGGTCTGGCCGTGCAGCGCAAATCGCACGACAGCTGCGTCAGGCTATACCAGAGGTGAGGATAGAGTTAACACACCGTTCCCCCTGGGAGCTCTTAGTTGCGACGATTCTCTCCGCACAATGTACGGACCAGAGGGTGAATCAAGTGACGCCGGCACTATTCCAACGATATCCGACTCCACAGTCTCTGGCGATGGCAGAGAAGGCGGATCTGGAGGCGCTGATCAAACCAACGGGTTTCTACAAGAGTAAGGCCAAGAACCTGCTTGGCTGTGCTCAAGGCGTCTCGACCCGCTTTGGGGGGCATGTGCCAAACACGATGGACGAACTGACGTCACTTCCTGGTGTTGGACGAAAGACTGCGAACGTGCTGCTCGGGGGAGTGTTTGGAAAGCCGGGTCTCGTTGTTGATACCCATGTGAAGCGTATGGCAAACCGCTTAGCCTTGAGTGGGTCACAAGACCCTGAGCAGATCGAGCGTGATCTTCAGGCGATCTATCCAGAAGCTGAGTGGACGACTATGTCACAACGCTTGTTGCTGCATGGACGCTACGTGTGTCTTGCACGGAAGCCCCGATGTCGTGCCTGTCCGCTCTCTGATGTGTGCGAATGGGAAGGGAAAATAACGAGATGATTGCCAGTATGACTGGATTTGGTCGACGCCAGGGAACTTATGCGGGAACGACTGTCACAATTGAGGTGCGATCGGTTAACCATCGCTTTTTGGAAACATCCATCCGTCTCCCGAAGTCAATGGGAGGGCTGGAGGAAAGTCTTAAGAAGGCTGTCCAACAGCATTGTGCCCGTGGACGCGTTGATCTCACGGTAGTGCTCCAGGGAGCGCGGGCGAATGGGCGTGTGCCTCAACTTGACGAGAACTTAGCCAAGCACTACCATCAAGCTCTTGGAGCCCTCCAACGCACGTTGAAGCTGAAAGGATCGATCGACCTGGCGATGATGGCGGGGTTTCGTGATGTCATTGTGTTGGCCGATCAGGTCGCGGATGATCCCAAACTCCTCAAATTTGTTGAGCAGTTGGGAGCAAAGGCGGTGCGTGATATGGCCGCCATGCGCAAAAAAGAGGGTGGGTTACTGGCGAAGGACATTCTGAGTCGACTGGCTTGCGTACGGACCGGCAAGACGGTGATCGCCGGTCGTGCCTCATCCGTGACGCAGGAGGCATTTGATCGGATGAAGCTGCGTATAGAGAAACTGCTTGGAGAGACCATTCCGGATCTCCCGCGACTCAACCAAGAGCTGGCCATCCATGCCGATCGGTGTGACATTACAGAAGAATTGGTCAGACTGGATGCGCATATGGTACAGTTTGAACAGGCTGTTCAGCAGAGTGAGCCGGTCGGGAAGACTCTGGACTTTCTCCTGCAAGAGATGGGGCGTGAAGTGAATACCATTGGCTCAAAGGCGAATGATTCTGCGATTGCCGCAGAGGTGGTTCGAATGAAAGCAGAAATGGAACGCTTGCGTGAGCAGGTACAGAACGTCGAATGAGTAGCCCATCGACCACATCTCATCTGGCTTCCAGCCTGCCGGAGCAGCAACCTGATCCCGCGCGTCGGGGGATCCTGTTTATCGTCTCAGCCCCTTCCGGTGCTGGAAAGACAACGTTGTGTAAACAGATTGTGGGCTCGATATCCGGAGTGTGGCATTCCATATCCGCGACAACCAGAAAGCCTCGTCCGGGGGAGGAACACGGACGAGAGTATTTCTTCATTGAGGAACAAGTGTTTCACGATATGGTGCGACGTGATGAATTCTTGGAATATGCCTATGTCCATGACCACTGGTACGGAACTCCTCGGGGCCCCCTTCTAGACAAGATTCAACAGGGCGTTGACGTGTTGCTTGAAATTGATGTGCAGGGCGCTCTCCAGATCAAGAAGCAGTTTGTCGATGCGGTGTCTATCTTCATCCTCCCGCCATCCATGGAGATTCTCCGTGCCAGACTGCAGAACCGAGCGTCGGACTCTCAGGAGGAAATCCTGCGCCGACTCCGCAAGGTGAAGGACGAAGTCCGGTGTGTTGGTGAATACTCCTACATCCTTCGAAATGATGAATTTGAACGGTCTCTTCGTGAGTTACAGAGCATTTTCCAGGCTGAACGTCTGAAGTCCCAGCGGATGGACTTGCAGTGGCTTGAGCGGAACTTTACCGGCGAGTGCAACGCAGCACCGGCAGGTTGAGAGTCTTTACTTACATTTTATCGCAGAGGGAGCGAGTCATATTATGATCGACATGCTGAACTTGTTGCCGCAGTACACGTCCAACGAATTCGACTCCAGACACCGATTGGTGATTGTCGCTTCCCAGAGGGCCAAACATTTGACCCAGGGCGCCAGGCCTGGGGGACCCTCTCGGTTTACAAAAGAAACGACTGTTGCGCTTGATGAGGTCTTGAAAGGGCAAGTGAAGTATCTGATGGGCAAGGAAGCACGCGATGCAATGAAGGAAGCCAAGCGCGGGAAAGAAGGCGAAACCGAGCGTATTGCGATGATGACCGGAGAAGATGCTAAAGAGATCAAGAAAGAGCTGAGTGTATATGTAGATGATACGGCTCAGCCGGCGGTCGTCCCAACCGAGGAGTAGATGGTGGACGAAGCGAGAGCGACGGTGGCTCTTGGCGGCAAACGCCTCGTGCTCGGGGTGACGGGAAGTATTGCCGCCTATAAGGCTGTCGGGGTACTTCGCGCGTTGAGGGAGCAAGGGGCGACCGTGTCGGTTCTCATGACACGGGGGGCGACAAAGTTTATGACCCCGCTGACGTTTGAAGTACTCTCAGGGCATCGCGTCGTTACCGATCTCTTTGAGGCCCAGGAAGCCATGCCGCATCTGACCATCGCTGAGGATGCCGACGCAGTTCTCGTGGCCCCGGCGACCGCGCATTTTCTGGCGAAGGCGGCGCTTGGGCTTGCGGATGATGTCTTGAGTACGATGTTGCTGAATGTTCGAGGTCCTATCATTGTTGCTCCCGCGATGGACGGCGAGATGTGGACGCATCCCACAGTGGTTCAACATGTGGAGGTGCTTCGCGCGCGTGGAGTGGTCGTGCTTGACCCTGAGGTCGGCCCACTTGCATCAGGTCGAGTTGCACAGGGAAGGTTCCCCGCAGAGGAAACAATTCTGAACGCAGTTCATGCGGCGGTACTTCCTCATGGAGATTGGAAGGGCCAGCGGGTCTTGGTATCCGCCGGACCAACCCAGGAGCCACTCGACCCGGTGCGGTTTCTTTCCAACCGGTCTTCTGGAAAAATGGGATATGCCATTGCAGAAGCGGTCTGTGCACGGGGTGGGGAGGTGGTCTTGGTCACGGGGCCTTCCGCATTGACGCCTCCATCTGGGGTCACAACCGTTCATGTCAATACGGCGAGCGAGATGGCCGATGCCTTGTCTCGGCACTTTTCTTCCTGCACAGTCCTGATCATGG
>CABVSA010000140.1 GCA_902500805.1 uncultured Nitrospira sp.
CGACAATCGCCACGCGCAACCCTCGAAAATTCATCCCGCGTTGCCGAATCGTATAGAGATCGAGCAACGCTTGTGTGGGATGCTCATGCCATCCATCGCCTGCATTAATGACAGACGATCTCACTCCCTGAGCCAACGCTTCGGCGGCGCCCGCCGAGGAATGACGCAATACGATAATGTCCGCCTGCATTGCTTCGATATTTCTCGCCGTATCGAGCAACGTTTCCCCCTTCACCACACTGCTGGAGGAAGGTGCAAAGTTGATCACATCGGCGCTCAGCCGCTTGGCTGCCAATTCGAAGGACGTCCGCGTCCTCGTGCTTGGCTCAAAGAAGAGATTGACGACCGTCTTCCCTCTCAACGCCGGCACTTTCTTGATTTCACGCCCCGTCACTTCCTTAAAGGAATCGGCGGTATCGAGGATGAGCGTGATCTCATCAACCGCCAACGGGGCGAGGCTCAACAGATCTTTACGCTTCAAGCTCATGGAACCCTCCATTCCATGACCATCATCCTGCCTTCAAAATGACCACCCGGTCATGCTCTCCATCCTCTTCCAACAACACCTGAACCTGCTCATCTCGAGAAGTCGGCAGATTTTTTCCGATGTAATTGGCCTTGATCGGTAACTGCCGATGCCCACGATCAACCAACACCGCCAACTGAATCTCCTCCGGACGCCCTAAATCCATGAGTCCATCCATCGCAGCTCGGATTGTTCTGCCGGTAAAGAGGACGTCATCAACGAGCACGACGATTTTGTTCGCCATATCGAACGGCACCGACGTTTTTCTCAGAATCGGCTGGTTTTTCCGCAGCGCCAAGTCATCTCGATACAACGTAATATCCAATTCCCCGATGGGAATCTGAACGCCTTCGATGCCGTGAACACGTTTGGCAAGCCGGTGCGCAAGATAGACGCCGCCGGTCCGAATCCCGACCAGCGCAAGATTTGTCACACCCTTGTTCCGCTCCAGGATTTCATGCGCAATGCGGGTCAAGGCTCGGGCAATATCCCCGGTATCCATGATGAGCTTTTCATCTTT
Source organism: uncultured Nitrospira sp. (assembly GCA_902500805.1). Taxonomy (GTDB): domain Bacteria; phylum Nitrospirota; class Nitrospiria; order Nitrospirales; family Nitrospiraceae; genus Nitrospira_D. The sequence continues at coordinate 1,047 of CABVSA010000140.1, forward strand.
CCGTTCGAGCGGCTTGTCCATATCAGCGGTCATAGCAACAACGAGCTGTCAGCTAACAGCGATCGGCCCTCAGCCACCAACTCGAAAGGGAACTGACGGCTGAATGCTGAGAGCGAGCCCTGTTTTTAGACATAAAAAAACCTCCTCACCGGGTATGGCAAGAAGGTCGATTGAAAACCAACTTGAGTCGGAAGACGATCCACTACGCAACTCCTTGCTCACCTCACTGGATGAGCATTAAAGGTTTCGATATCCTACTGAGTCGGTGATGCTCTGTCAAGGTTCGTCACAGTGGTCTCCCACACTCACACCTCTTTCAGTGGAAAGGCGACCATGACGTGCCGTCCCCCAAACGACAGGCAATGCGATGAGGTTTGCAGGAATGGCGCTGCACTGACGAGATGAGAGCTGCCGGTTGATTACGAATCCCGTCCATGTTTGCTCCGCCATACCGTCAGCAGTGCGGCAAGTTTGTCTTTTGATGACCGATGCTCCTCAGCCAAGGTTTCCAAAAAATCAGAAAGCCGCCTTGATTTCAGCACGGTATACAGGGTGACAATGATCACTGGAATCAGCACGATGAGAAAATACCCGATGCGCTTGGTGGACGGTTCCGCACCCAAGTCGAAGAGGTTCATGCCCAATACACCGGTCGTTGCCACCCCGATCAAACCGACCGTCGCCACCACCGTCAAGCGAACCATCGTTTCTCCTTGCCGGCGGAGCGCATCGCTGTCGAGGTATTGGCTCATATCTTCCAACTCCGAGCGGAGTTCGTCGTAGAGTCGACCGGTGCCCAGATGTTCACTGACCATCCGATACAATTCCTTCACCTGCCCATGATCCGACACCTGATGAGACCAGTAGCGATGGGTGAACCGCAGAAAAATACCGAGCGTTTGGCGGATTACACGGCGAAACTGCCGGACCGAGTCTAACTTGGTGAGATCAAGCTGATGCATCGCCTCGACGAGACGATTCGTCAGCATCAACAGAGCCGCCTTGTGAAAATGCGGGATCAGAAACAGCAGAAAATATTCGTGGCGGAATTGTTCCAAATTCGTCTTACGGTCTTCGAACGCCGGTTCTCCTGCCTCCCCCACCATCGTGAACACACGGCCTGTGCACATAAAACGGGCGCCTGGTGAACCTGGACCCTGTCCGTTCCAATACCGGTCATAACAATAGCGTTCTTCAAAGTCACGGAGATAGCGATCTGAAAACGGTAACGTGTCAGCGCTACCGGGTGCCGCCGCCAAGCCCACTCGCGCAAACTCCCCCCGCGTCAATGCACCCGGATCGTCGAGAGCCAGATATGCCATGACCGGCATCAGGTGGTATTCGAGCTGCCGGTACCGAATCAGACCGGCTTTGTCCGAATGGTGCAACACCAGTGGCTCAAGCAGAAACTCCCAGTGGGAAGCCAAGCTCAGTGACCGATGCTGGCAGACGAACGAGAGATATTTCTCACGGTGATCATAGTCGGAGACAGCCAGAACCGTCCCATCCGAAGAAAGCCATTCCACATGCTTGGGACAATGTCCACCATGCCCGTCACGCTCCCAGTAGGTGGGATAGCATCGACCGAAGCGAAAGAGTGAATTCTGCACCTGTACAAGCGGCACATCGTCGGCAGAGATCTCGACGACCAGGATCGCCACATCAATGTCGTAGAAAAAATACAAATCCACATGAGCCACCGCAAACGTCACAGGAGTTCCACCGGAACCGGGAAAGAGCATCCGCACCTTCGCAATATCACTTCGCCGAAAGGCTCGGATCGCAGATTCCTCGCGAACTTCAGAGCTCGTTCGCTTTCCCTCACCATACAGAAACCGCTGAACGTAGGGCAGAAATGTCACAAACTCGCTGTAATGTCGTTCCTGGAACTGTCGCGGATCACCCGTAAACTCGTCCAGCACCTCTCGCCACGGATTGTTTGGATTAGTCGCCTGGAGAAGCTCCCAATGCTTTTGGATCGGCGCATCCTCCCGAATGGGAGTAAGCTGCATTGGCCACAGCAGGATTTGTCGGAAATGTCGAACAATCTTTTGAGGATCAGACACGTGACATAATCCTCACCGATGATCGAATCGCTCGCCATCACATTCCACTTGCCCCATGCCTGACCTCACAACACGGAGCAGCGCCGTGATGGTCTTATACCACAGCGTCGTCTGAATGTATGCGAGGGTCATACCCACTTGGTAGGAGGTAGCCTTGTTTCACCATGACGAATCCAGCGGGGGCCTCCTTGCCGAATGAGACAAGACCACCAGCGTCTCCGACCATCATTCGCGGGAAATAGTTCTTGGAGCCTGGAGCACACTGATTCCGTCTGACCAAGTCGTCTCAGGATCTTTCTTGAAGATATCGAATGTGCTGGATGACAACACACCCCATGAGCCTTGTCGCATCTCATAGTCGAGTTGCCCCGGGGCCCATGCGGCAAAACCAGCAAAGGCACGGAAAGCTTCATCCGGCTTGAGACTCGCGATGACCCGTTCGAGCACCGTCGGTGTGCCCACATAAATTCCATTCGCAATATGCCGCGCATCGGGCAAGATCTGTCTGAGTCGGAACAGCAACACCAATTGTGTGCGCTCGACCGGTCCTCCTCCAAATAATCGGTGGTTGGTCTGCTTCAATATCGGAAGATCCTGCAATACTTCTGCTAACAGTACATTCGTAGGCCGGTTCACAATGAGGCCGATGGTCCCACGTGGCCCATGTTCAACAATGAGCAGAACGGTTTGAGTGAAGTTGGGATCCTCCAATGATGGGCTTGCGACCAAGAGCGCCCCTTTATGAACCGGCAAGGGGATCAATTCCTGCTGAGCCCTGACCGAGAGCGATGGCAGAACCAGCATGCCCCCCAGACAGAAAGCAGCCCACAGGATGTGTTTCATAGAAGCGCTCACATCGCTCCACAGTGTCGGAGTACGTCATCGCCATGGAGATACCGCTATTACATCATAAAAGGCTACGACCCTCGACACGGCGTGTCAACCGCAAGTGGAACGCAACGGAGCGGTTACAGGCACAAGCAACCGCCTGAGGAGTGATCCCGACCGAGAGAGAACAGCCGTACTCCGCGTAGACTTGATACACTATCGGCGATTCAATACGTCTGCGAGCACGGAAAAGTGAGGCTGACCATTCCGCACCACAGGATCGAATAGATATCCTTCCATCTCAGGGATGCACAGCCTGTTCCCACATCATACGACACGTCACCCTCGGCATGGTTCACCGCCATCGCATGGTCCAGCTATCGTCTGCACGTGACTCAGATGAGCATGCCCTCTAGATCACCAACCTGCGAATCGCGTATGCTGGATGAGGTCACTCTGCTGTGCTATAACACAACCGACTGCCGTTTGTGAGCCACTATTGGGATTGCGAAAAGGAATCTTACTTATGACCACCGGCTTGCGCTATATCCTCGCCGTCACCATCATCGGAAGTCTACAAGGATGCATTGATCCACCCAAATCTCCTTATGTTGATGTGCGAGATACCGCATCACGAATCGATGAGTCCCAGTCGTCTGCAGAACAAGGGAGCGCTGAAGCGCAATACAATCTTGGCATACGATATGAGAATGCTCGTCCGGCAGACCATCGGGAAGCCGTACGGTGGTACCGCATGGCGGCTACTCAGCGGCACGTTGGAGCGTTTTATCGGCTTTGCGTACTATCGGACATCGGCCGGGGGATGCCACAAGATTATCAGGAGGCGCTCCGGTGGTGCCGTCTTGCGGCAGACCAAGGACATGGAGCCGCGATGTTTCTCATCGCCACCCACTATGAACAAGCACGGGGCGTTCCTAAGGACCTGGTTCAGGCCTACCTCTGGTATAACCTCGCCGCAGCCAATGGTCATGAAGCCGGCGCAAAATGGCGGAATCGACTAGGGCACGACATGACACCGGCTCAGATCGCTCAAGCACAATTTCTCACACGGAATTGGAAACCGAAAGGGCAAGAACCGCCTCAAGAGTAATCATCAGAGAGCCGTTCAATCAGACTCCTGCTTGACTCATGGATCGAATACTCTGTCCCTCCAGTCATCCAACGACCAGGTTGACGGTCAACGGGGCTGACATTTCCTCAATAGGCCTCCACACATTCCAGCCTTGAACTCCAAGGCATGCGCTGAGTAGGATACATCTCGTAGGATTCACTGCACCAACGATGTCAGTACAGTCCCACCATTACAGGAGTTCTTTATCGACCAGCATGCTGCTTCCGCTGATCGGTCTACTCACGCTGTGCGGGTTTTTATCAAGTTGTATCTCTCCTCCCCAACCTCCGTCTCAACCACTTTCGAGTGGACCAGCAGTGAATGATCTCCTCACCCGCGCGCAGGGGGGCGAGGCGGAAGCCCAAAACCAGTTGGGCATCCATTACAGTGAAGGCCAAGGGCTTCCACAGAACTATCAGGAAGCGAAGTATTGGTTTAAAAAAGCGGCAGACCAGGGCCATGCCGGGGCACAGGTCAATCTTGGCACACTCTACTCGTTAGGACAGGGGGCTCCGTTCAGCGACCCAATGGCCTTATTTTGGTTTCAGAAAGCAGCAGACCAGCGCAATGCGTTGGCCTTTGCTAAGCTTGGCATGATGTACGAACGAGGACGAGGGGTCTCACAAAATCTTGTGGAAGCTCACATGTGGTACAACCTCTCTGCGGCTTACGGTGAGAAACGAGCCGCTGAGTCCCGCAACACCGTAGCTAAACATATGACAGCCGAACAACTTGCCGAAGCTGAAGCGCGAGCCAAGAAATGGACGCCGGCTCGACGATAGCCTCTTCATAACACGGGACATCGCACCGACGGGTCACACTCGACTGACTTAAAAAATTCCGGCTTGTTTCTGCAGCCAACGGACATATTTTACGATCTCGTCCACCTCCTCAGGCTTGACGGCATCAATCTTTGGCATGTCGCCAAATTGCCAATGATGGGCCTTGACCCCATTGGCTGCCGCCCGCTGGAAAGCCACATCCCCGTGATGGTTTGGCTCATAGACCTTATGAAGGAACGCTGGGCCTTGGTTCGTTCCGACTCCGCCAACTCCATGACATCGGGAACAGTGTGCCGTGAACTTCTGCTCTCCCTCCCGAAACTCGACCGGAGCTGCGGAGCCGGTTCCAGGTGCCTTTGGCTCCACGCCGCTCTGGCTGCACGCAGGCGCAACTCCTAGCATCATGAGTACTGAACTGAGTAATACGACTTGTGACGGCCTCATAGAAATTCTCCACCTGTTTCCAGAAAATTATTCATTCAAGATACCGCATAGGGAATTGGATCCACAACTCCCACCTCCGCAAACCCTCGCCGTCGAATGAGACAGCTGTCACACCGTCCGCAGGCCACTGCATCGGTGGGATCGTAGCAACTATGCGTGAGGTGAAGTGGCGCATGGAGATCCAGGCCAAGCCGTATGATCTCTGCTTTGGTCATTTGCAAGAGAGGTGCTCGAATTTCAAAGCGCCCACCCATCATACCCAGCTTGGTTCCGAGTTGTAACGTCGCTTCCACGGCCTTGATGAACTCCGGACGGCAGTCAGGGTAACCAGAGTAGTCCACTACATTAGCCCCGAAATAAATCACTGAGGCACCCACCACCTCCGCCTGTGCGGCTGCAATGGAGAGGAAAATCAAATTTCGGCCGGGCACATAGGTCACCGGCACATCGCGGTCGCGGTCGGAGTCACACCGATCTTTGGGAACCGGAAAATCCCCAGTGAGAGCGGACCCGCCGATTG
>CABVSA010000141.1 GCA_902500805.1 uncultured Nitrospira sp.
ATGGCTTTGGCGAATCGTTCCCACCGAACCCACTCCGTCCAATTTCCCTGTCCATTCCAGGACCAATAGATACGGAACGCTTTGCCGCGGATTTTCTCCTCACGGACGTACCCCCAAAACCGACTGTCCAGGCTTTGGTCGCGATTGTCGCCCATGACGAAATAGGACTCCTCAGGAACCGTCACGGGACCGAAATTATCGCGTGGGTTGACCGTCCCGTCGATGATGCCGGGATCAATGCGTTGGGTAAAGGTTTTGTCATCAAGCGGCTGACCGTTTACCAGGACAACCTTGTTCCGTAACTGAACCGTGTCTCCAGGCAGTCCCACAATGCGCTTGATAAAATCCTTCTCTTCATCCTCGGGGAACCGAAAGACGATAATATCGCCACGTTGCGGCTTGCCGAACGTCACGACGGTGGTGGACGTATAACAATTGACCGGCGGAAAACTCCACTGCAGTTTGCAGTCAGCCGGCCACTGCAAACCATACGACAGCTTGCTGACCAAAATATGATCTCCGATCAGCAACGTAGGAATCATGGATCCTGACGGAATCTTGAAGGCCTGCACGACGAATACGCGGATGGCGAACGCCAACAACATGGCGACGATGATCGCTTCTGCATACTCTCGCACGATGGACTTGCGTCCAGTCTGGTCGGCGTTATTCGCAATCTTGGCACCGGTCAGCGAGGCCGGTTCACCGGGCCTTGACCCGCTCGACAACTTGTCCACATTGCGCTGATTCGAATCGGGGCTCATTCGTCTCCGACCTTCAGAATCGCCAAGAAGGCTTCCTGCGGAACTTCGACACTGCCGACCGCTTTCATGCGTTTCTTTCCTTCCTTTTGTTTCTCCAGCAACTTCCGTTTCCGCGTGATATCGCCGCCGTAGCATTTCGCCAACACATTCTTCTTCATCGCACCGATTGTCTCACGCGCTACGATCTTACTCCCGATGGCCGCCTGAATCGCGATCTCATACATCTGCCGAGGAATCAATTCCTTCATTTTTTCAGCGAGCTGACGCCCGCGCTGCACGGAACGATCCTTATGCGTAATAAAGGACAAGGCATCGACCGCCTCTCCGTTCAGCAAGATGTCGAGCCGCACCAGATCGGATTCGCGATAGCCGAGCAACTCGTAATCCAGCGACGCATAGCCCTGTGTGCGGGACTTAAGTTTATCGTAAAAATCAAGAATGACCTCATTGAGCGGCAATTCATAACTGATCATCACCCGCGTCGGATCCAGGAAGTGGATGCTTCGCTGAATGCCGCGACGCTCCTGACACAGCTGAAGAATGGCACCCATATACCGTTCGGGGGTGATGACCGACGCAAGAATGAACGGCTCTTCGAACGACTCGATGCTGCTGGGTGGCGGAAGCTGTGATGGATTCATGACCTCCGACACCTCGCCTTTGGTCGTCATCACACGATACACGACGGTAGGAGCCGTGGTGAGCAGCGTCAAGTTATATTCACGCTCAAGGCGTTCTTGAATGATCTCCATATGGAGCAGACCCAAGAACCCGCAGCGAAACCCAAACCCCAAGGCCAAGGACGTCTCCGGTTCATAGACGAACGATGAATCGTTCAGCCGGAGCTTGACCAGCGCATCCCGCAAATCTTCATACCTGGCCGTGTCGGTAGGATACAGCCCGCAGAACACCAACGGTTTGACGTCTTTATACCCTGGAAACGGTTCACGCGTGGGCGACACCACATCCGTGAGCGTATCCCCAATTTTGACGTCCGCCACTTCGCGCATATTGGCGCAGAGATATCCCACCTCGCCGGTCAGCAGCTCCGTCTTCTTCGTGCGTTTGGGAGCAAAGTGCCCGACTTCCATGACTTCGAACGTCCGATCGTTCGACATGACCTTGATCTTCATACCAGGCCGTATGGAGCCATCGACCACGCGCGTCAACACAATCACACCCTGATAGTTATCGAACCATGAATCGAAGATCAGCGCTTTGAGCGGTGCCTGCGGATCGCCTGACGGAGGCGGCACCCGAGCGATGATCGCTTCCAAGACCTCCGGCACACCCTTGCCTTCCTTGGCACTGATGGGAAGGGCATTATCGGCTTCGAGTTGCAACACGTCTGCAATCGACTGCTTGGTTCCATCGACGTCCGCGCTCGCGAGATCAATCTTATTGATCACGGGAATAATGGTCAGATTGTTCGCCATCGCCAAATTCACATTGGCAATCGTCTGAGCCTGCACGCCTTGCGTCGCGTCGACCAGCAACAGCGCCCCCTCGCAGGCCGCAAGACTCCGCGAGACCTCATAGGTGAAGTCGACATGCCCCGGCGTATCGATCAAATGCAACGCATAGGTCTTCCCGTCCTTGGCCTTGTACCGGATGGCCACTGCGTGAGCCTTGATCGTAATGCCACGTTCCCGTTCAAGGTCCATGGCATCGAGAATCTGATCTTTGGCCTCTCGGGCAGTGACTGCGCCAGTAGCTTCTAGGAACCGGTCAGCGAGGGTTGATTTGCCGTGATCGATATGAGCGATTATGGAAAAGTTGCGTATAAGACTTTGCAAATCCTAACTCATTGGTAAAAAATCGGTTCATTATAGTAACTGCCTCCCGGGTTGTCAAAGAGATCACCTCCACTTATAATCACGCGCCGCCCGAAGCGGCGCCGAGAAGAGCAGATGGCATATAGCGTATCGCGCCAGCACCCAATGACATGCACGTGTCTTCGTCTCTGCCATACGCCATAGACCATACGCTCCACAATTAATGTATTCCACACATGGCCCGCAAGCCGACCACTCAACAACTCGCAACATGGGACCGCCGCTATCTCTGGCATCCGTTTACCCAGATGCAGGAGTGGGAGCAAGAGGAACCGCTCATCATCGAGCGTGGGAAAGGCTCCTACCTGATCGATACGGAGGGCAACAAATATCTCGACGGCACCTCCTCCATTTGGGTCAATCTCCATGGCCATCGCCACCCGATCCTTGACCGCGCCGTCAAGAAGCAGCTCGACAAGATCGCCCACTCGACATTTCTCGGACTCTCGAACCCACCGGCGATTGAGCTCGCCCGTGAGTTGATCCGCATCGCGCCTAAAGGGCTCGCCCGCGTCTTCTATTCGGACAACGGCTCAACAGCAGTGGAGATTGCCTTGAAGATGGCCGTTCAGTACTGGCAACAGCGCCATCCTGAGGCGGGCCCGAAGAATACGTTCCTCCATCTGAAACTCGCCTACCATGGAGATACGATTGGAGCCGTCAGCGTCGGTAACATCGCGCTGTTCCATTCGCGCTTCAAGCCGCTCTTGTTCCCAACCCTGGAAGCCGAGCCGCCCCATTGCTACCGTTGTCCGCTCAAGCTGATGTACCCCTCCTGCAATATGGCCTGTCTCGACCCTATCGAACAACTTCTTCGACGCCGCCACAAGGACGTAGCCGGTTTCATTATCGAACCGGTCATGCAAGCTGCCGCCGGGATGCTCCCCCAGCCTTCCGGCTATCTCACACGAATCCGTGAGCTTTGCACGAAATATCACGTGTTGCTGATCGCCGATGAAGTGGCAACAGGCTTCGGACGTACCGGCAAGATGTTCGCCTGCGAGCAGGAAGGGGTCACGCCGGATCTGATGGCCATCAGCAAAGGACTCACCGGTGGATACATGCCTTTGGCGGCAACTCTGACAACAGATGAAATCTATCAGGGCTTTCTCGGCAGCTACGACGAGTTCAAGACCTTCTTCCATGGCCACAGTTTTACCGGTAACCCTCTGGGCTGTTCCGTGGCGCTCGCCAATCTCAAGGTATTTCGCCAGGAAAAGACGCTCGCTCGACTCTCTTCCACAATCCAACTGTTCGGCCGATGCCTGGCACCGCTCGCGGCACTCCCTCTGGTCGGCGACATTCGTCAGCGAGGACTGATGGCGGGAGTTGAATTGGTCATGGACAAACGGACCAAGACCCCCTACCCACTCAGCGCCAAAGCCGGCCACCGCGTAGCAGCCATCGCCCGATCAAAGGGATTGATCTTGAGACCGATCGGGAATGTCCTCGTACTCATCCCACCACTCTCCATCTCCAAAGATGAATTGAAGAAAACGGTGGAAATTCTCAAGCAATCCATAGAGACTCTGCGAATAGATTTCTCTTCAACCCACGGGACGCCCAATAACCGGTAGCAGGACATGCCTTCTATGAAGACCTGTGATTTTCTCATCATCGGCGGTGGAGTCATCGGCCTCAGTATCGCACGTGAACTCCGAACCAGGCGCGGAGATGCCCGCATCCTCTTGATCGAAAAGGAGCCCTCCTGTGGAGCCCATGCCAGCGGGCGCAACAGCGGGGTCCTCCACGCCGGGTTCTACTACTCACCCGACAGCCTGAAAGCCAAATTTACACGCCTTGGGAATGAGCGACTCACGGCGTACTGTGAAGAGAAACAGATCTCTCTCAATAAATGCGGGAAGCTTGTGGTCGCCAAAGATGCAGCGGACTTACCCTCACTTGATGAGTTATTCCGTCGAGGCCGGGTCAACGGCATTGAACTCCAACCCCTCACGGAAACAGAGGCCAAATCGATCGAACCTCGAGTCAAAACGTATCAACGAGCACTGTTCTCCCCCCGCACGTCGACCGTCAACCCTCTCCATGTCGTCAATGCGATGCAACAAGATGCGCTTCGTGAGGGTATTCACATTCAGTGTGATACGGCCTATCGAGGACGAGACAACGGGACCGTTCGAACAAACCAGGACAACATTGCCGCCGGCTATGTCGTGAATGCCGCAGGTCTTTATGCCGATAAAATTGCCATGGACTATGGCTTTTCTGAAAAATATCGCATCCTCCCGTTTAAGGGGCTCTACCTGTACTCTGATGAACCCCCGGGTTCGATTCGCACGAATATTTATCCTGTCCCCGATCTCAGAAACCCGTTCCTTGGTGTTCACTTCACGATCACGGCGGATGGGAAAGCCAAGATCGGCCCGACCGCCATCCCGGCTCTGTGGCGTGAAAACTACGACGGGTTTGGGAATTTCGATCTCGGCGAGCTGGTTGAAGTCGCGAGCCGAGGACTCGGGTTGCTGACCGGAGCGGGATTCGACTTCAGACGGTTGGCGCTGGAGGAGATGGCCAAATATTCCAGGAGCAAAATGGTGTCGTTGGCCTCTGTCCTCGCCGAGGGAGTAGACGAACGCCATTATCACAAATGGGGACGACCGGGCATCCGCGCGCAACTCCTCGACATCACCAAGAGGAAACTCGAAATGGATTTTGTCCTCGAAGGCGACCATCGTTCGATGCACGTGCTGAACGCGGTTTCCCCGGCCTTTACCTGTTCACTCCCGTTTGCCAGCTATGTCTGTGATCATATCGACAAGGCAATCCGCTGACACAGCAGGTTGCTGGAAATCACTCCAGCTGCGCTCTCGCATCGCTCAGAGGCTCAACGTATAGAAGGCAAAGGCACAGTACCCCTCCGCTCGCATGTGATCGAAGCGAGCGGATCAAGCAAAGCTTGGTATGTACCTCCTCGCCTCTTCGCTCGCTGTGGCCTTGTTCGGTGAAGGCCTCGTCTTGGCGCGACAGGGTGGGTGAGAACGAGGCTTTTTGAACAACCTGCGATTCCGCTAGAACAATCTGGTCAGCACAGGCGAACTTCTTCGCCCACGCCAAACTGAAGACAACGTGCCGCACTCTCTTCCTGCAGAAAAATCTCCAAGTTCCCGCCGCTATTGATCAGCGCAGACGGACTCTGACGATGCCCTTGGCTGTAACTTCCGACCAAATCATTGATGATATAGGTTCCGATGTGAATCTCGACAGGTTGTCCCGTCACACTTCGAAATTCTCGGATCTGTCTCGCGGTGATGTTGGAAATAAGATTCCCAAATCGATCGACAGACGCGATCTTTCCAATCAGCACATCCTCGTGCCAGACCGGCATCGCGACGGAACGCCGAATCGGATCCTGGACGGTCGGTCCAAAAAACGACGGCGGGACACCTTTACTCAACCAGGCGGCAGCCGGAGCAAACACATCTCGACCGTCAAAGGTCGATCCGGCCGTTTCCAAGCGATACTGTGGGTCGGTGATCTGCCAGACCTTGGCTCCAACCTCCTGTTCCAAAATTTCCGTGAATAACCCGTTATCCGGACCGACAAACAAGAACCCCGCAGCAGACACGAGTAATGCTCGACGTTCGGTTCCGACTCCGGGATCGACGACGGCGACAAAGATCGTTCCTGCCGGAAAGTACCGATAACAGGACTTCAGAAAATACCCGGCTTCCTGAATCTGATGCGACGTGATCTGATGAGAGAGGTCGACAAGCAGCGCGGACGAATTGATCGAGAGGATCACCCCCTTCATGCTGGCGACAAAACTGTCACGTTCTCCAAAATCCGTCAGCAAGGCGATGAGGGGTCGTGCCTCCGGCACGTCAACATTCCTCGAATTTGATCTCCACGACTTCGTATTCGACCATCTTGACCGGAGTCTTCACCTCGACAAAATCGCCGACACGTTTGCCGATCAAGGCACGACCAACGGGGGACTGCACTGAGATCTTGTTGAACTTCATATCGGCTTCGTCTTGTCCGACCAACGTATACTGTTTCTTGGATTGCGATTCCTGCTCAACCACCAACACCGTCGCCCCAAAGACAATGGTCTCGCTGGTGCGCCCATTGATTTCCACAATGCGCGCGTCGGCGATCTTCCCCTCCAGTTCGGAGATCCGAGACTCAATGAAACCCTGACGCTCTTTGGCGGCATCGTATTCGGCATTTTCACTGAGATCGCCGTG